>JBCCVP010000223.1:0-6141 GCA_039195135.1 Pseudomonadota bacterium
CTGTTTTTTTGCGGGTCCGTTCGACCTCGTGAAGGGAGGCCGCCCCCCGCCGCGGCTTCAGGACGGCCGCCAGCGCGGGGCTGGCGGCGCTCAATCAGAAGCTCGCGCTGACGGTCAGTCCGAACAGGCGCCGTTCGCCAAAGTAGGTGCCCAGGATGTTGTTGCTGAAGGGCTGGATGATCTGGAGCGAGTTGGCGACATATTTTTCGTCAAACAGGTTGCGCGCCCAGAGGCTCACCCGATAATTGCGATAGTCGACGCCCACGCGGGCGTTGGCCAGAAAACGATCCGGCGCTTCCGCAGCGTTGATGGAGCTGGCGAAAAACTCTGACTGCCAACTTCCGTCGAAGCGCACAAACATATCGGTTTCCGGTGTCAGATCCCCTTCCCACTGGACCCCGAGGGAGATCTGCGTATCCGGCGATCGCTCCAGATCATTGCCACCGATATCGCCGGCGCTGGAACAGACGATGTCGTCGCAAGGTGGCGGAAAGCCGAACGCCGCCACGCCGTTGGAAAACACCTCGTCAATGGTTCCGCTGTCGTAGGTGGCGTCCACGTAGGCGAAAGTGCCGTCCACGGTAATGTTTTCGTTCACCCGATACTGGCTCTCAATCTCCAGGCCCCAGATGGTGGCATCACCCAGGTTGGCCGAGATGGTTCCGGTGAACGGGCTGCCGGCGGGATCCAGCCGGTTTACCTGCTGATCAGACCACTGGGTGTAGTAAAGCGCGCCGTTGAGGATCAGCTGGTTATCCAGCAGCGAGCTTTTGGCGCCCACCTCCACCGTCCAGTTGAATTCAGGATCAAAAACTTCGAACTGCGGGCTGACGGCGTTGGCGTTAAACCCCCCCGCCTTGGCGCCTCGGGCGATCGACGCGTAGCCGAGCGTTGTTTCGTTCAGATCATGCTCCAGCGTCACGCGCGGCGTGAAAAAATCGAAGTCCCGATCACCGACCAGAGCGCCGTCAGCGCGAAGATCCACGGTGCTGATGCTTTCGTCCGTGTACCGCGCTTCAACGCCAAGGCGAGTGCGCCCGTTGGCAAACGAATAACCGTACTCAAAAAAGAGCGCCGTTACGTCGACGTCGGTGACTTCATTGCGAAAGACAAAGTTGAAAAATCCACCAAATGACTCGTCCTCAATGGGCAACGGCGTGCCGTCCCCGGGCGCCGAGTTGGAACTCACGGAGTAGCTGCGGTCCTCGCCGTCCAGCAGGAACAGGCCAACCGTTGCGGTGGACTGCCCACCGCCGTCATAGCGCAGCCGCAGCTCGTGCTGATCGTAGTCGAGGGAGCCGGCCGGGGAGCCCTGGAAGTTGCACAGCGATGGGAAGTTGGGGGGGCCCAGAATGGTGCCGCAGTTGATCGTATCCCCCTCCGCGGTATTCGCCGAACGGGTCTGCGCATCGATGTTGGAAAAAGTGTAGCCCAGCGTAAACGCATCGTTGACCTCATAGCTCGCGGCCAGCCGGTAAATGTCGGACTCGGCCTGGCGCCCGTAGCCCCGGGGCTCCACGGTGGCGGTCTCGCCGGTCACCGGGTACTCACCGCAGAACAAGCTCAGGCCGCCATTACCCTGCAGCGATCCGCAGTTACCCACGCCGCTGCCCGTGTTCAGCCACCGCGCCGCCCGGGCCTCTTCGCTGATATCAAACTTGTAGTAGTTCAGGTCGATGCTGAGCGCTTCGGTAGGCGTCAGGGCTGCGTGAAACATAAACGCGTCCGAGTCGTCGCCGCCGACGTTGCCGTCGGTCCCGGGCCGGATATCGCGGTTGGCGCCGGGGTGATCATTCTCCCAGGACCCGTCGAACGACGTGCGGCTGAAGGCGGCCCGTACACTCAGCAGGTCGTCAACCAGCGGGACCGTGAAAGCTGCACTGTAGTCGGTTCGCTCCTCGTTCCCCACCGTGACGTTGAAGTCGGCGGAAAACTCATCGCCGGCCTTCTGAGAAATGTAGTTGATGGCACCGGCGAACGCGTTGCGCCCGTAGCGAGCGCTTTGGGGCCCTTTCACGATCTCGATCCGCTCCATGTTGGCGGTGCCGATATCCACCAGCCACGATCTTGGCATGTAAACGCCGTCGAGGAATGTGGCCACCGTCTGCTCCCGGGCCGTTGCCCGCAGCGTGGACTGGCCGCGGATGACCGGGTTGGCGTTGCCCCCGTCAAAGTCCTCAAACGCAAAACCGGCGGTCAGCCGGGCGATGTCCTCCAGCTCCACAATGTTGTTTCGCTCAATGAGTTCAGCGCTGAAGGCGGAGATGGAAATGGGTACATCCTGGATGTTCTCCGCCCGGTAGCGGGCGGTGACCACCACCGTTTCAAGAAGGTCATCATCGCCGTCGCTCGCTTGGGACAGGGCGGTTAGCGGGGTACCGGCGGCAACGGCCGCGGTGGCGACAGCAAGGCAGGAGCGCTTAAATCGATTACGCATATTGGACCCTCCGAGGATGGAAATTGAGTGGCTCAAGTGACGCTGCAGAAAACACTACACGCTTTCTTTGCGTACTAAACATGCTAATTTTGTATGGCGTTATTCGCCCGGCACTGCAGACCAACGCCGACGCCGTGGTGATCCGCTTTACTCTCGGGGCGCGTCCAATTTTCGGGCAAACCCGCCAACCAGTTGCCACTGCCCGTCGCGCCTAACCCATACGTGGACGTTTTCGTAGTACTCACTCACGTCCCGCTGCGCTTCGTCTGCCATACCCTCGCCAAGCCGGGTGCGGTGGTTCAGGAAATACATCAGCGCGGTGTCGCCGCTTAAGGTAAAACCCTTCTGGGTGAGGTTGCTTACCTCACCGCGAAGCGCAATCGCCTGGTCCGCGGAAGCCCGAAGGGAATCCAGACTGGTCGGTGACGGAAGTACCGGCGGCCACCCCAGGTATTCCCCGCTCGCAACGTTAAGATAGTTGCTGATGTCTCCCTGCCCGCGGCCGGTGAAAATGGCGAGTTCTTTTTCCCAGATTTCGGCCCGGGCGGCGTCCGCCGTTTGAACAGCGTCGGGGTTTTCCGGAGAGATGGCGCAGCCGGCGAGGATGAGCCAGGCAAACAGCACAAGGGGCCGTAGATTCCCACTTCGGATCATGCTCAGGCTTCCTGTTTAGCTGGACCCTGAGGCTACGCGGATTCGCTTGAGTAAAAAAATGCTTCCGGCAATCGGCGCCATGCAGATGGTGCATGGTGCTGGGCAACGGCGGTCAGCAAAGCAGACGGTCGCCTACTTTGTTTTGTCGTGGAAACCCCGGTGGGCCTGACTCTTGATCTCTTCCAGATCCAGCGATTTGCGATGCGCTGCGCCCACCACCCGTGCCACCATCGCATCCCGATCAGCCTTTAGCTTTTCGGTCAGCGAATCGTCCGGTTCCAGCGTGCTGACGGCGTTAGGAGGGATAACGCCGGCCTGTTCCAGCAGGTGTTCGAGCACCAGGACGCGATCGCGCAGGATCCACAGTTCGGACAGCGTTTCGGTGTGCATGCGGACCAGATCGTCAAGCGACTGTTGGCCAAAGTAGGGTTTATCCGGACGCTTGGTATCGCGGGCCATGGCTATCTCCGCATCAGCTGGTAGCCGGTTTGCGGGCCCGGGTGACCCAGGGGTAATTGCTGGATTGGAGCGGATACTCCTCGACGTCCACAAATCCGATTTCTCGGAGCGCATCAGCCAGGCTGAATATGCACGCATCGACAAAGTAGGGCTCGGCACGGTTGTCCGTTTCCCACGCGAGCAGCACCGACTGAAACGGGCCTACCGCGCGAAATGGGGGTGGGTCGGATATGACAATGTCGCCGTCTGGCGCGAGTATTCGATACATTTCTTTAAGCACGGCGTAGCTCACCTGCGGCGGCAGTTCGTGATGAACTGCATAGGAAATGACACCGTCCACCGCGCCGTCGGCTTCCCCGGTCTGCCGCGCGTCTTCCTGCCGGAACTCGATGCCCCAGCCCAGCCGTTCGCTGAACGCAAGACCATTTCTCAGTAGCCCAGCGGACAGATCCCCGCCCACCAGCTCCGCATCCGGAAACCGCTCCCGGCAAAGGCCCAGGGTGCCCGCGCCGCCGCAGCCGAGGTCGTAGATCCGTCGATAGTTTTGCTTTGGGAACTGGCGAATCACCTCCCGGCGCTGTTCCAGCAGGTTATCGCCAACAGCGACCGCAGCGAAGCCGCCCCGGCTGAACACGTGAGGGATGAAACCGGCGAAAGCCATCGGTCCGCTGAGGTCATAACCGTCCAACCCGCCCGGCTGCAGATGCCATTCGACGCCCTGGTAGTAATCCGGCATCTCCAGGGTCTCGTCCAGCGTCAGGCGGGTATCGTCGACTTCCGGCTCGGCGTCTTTCAGGGCCTGAAAGTGATCCCGTCGGCGCTCTACACCCTGGATTGATCTCACCCAGTTTTCTTCTGCAACGTAGCGCTGATAGAACCGGTTCAGACGATAGGCGTAGGAGCGCTCTGCGGCGCTCTGCGCCCGCTCGAGCCGATCTTGCCAGTCCGCTTCATCGCAGGGCGTCGCAAACTCCGCCTTCAGCTTTGCCACGTCCGCTTCGGCTTCAAAGTCCTGCTCGGCCTGAGTCAGCAGTTCGGTAGATGAGTACACTTGCAGAGAACCGAGAAACTGCAGCCCGGCCCGGGCCTGTTGATCAATACTCATGAGGTGATGCCTCTCCAGCCTGAGCAGCGCTGCCCGACCTGTCCGGTATGGCGTAGCCGGATAATAGCAGCAGGGCAATCGAGTACATGATGGCCGGCAGCCAGACGATTCCGATGTAGACCGCCACGGCGGCGCTCGCCGGCTGCTGGTCCAGCGGCAGGGTTTTGTCAAAGTCCATGGCGCTTAGCAGCGCGCCCAGCGCCAGCGGCCCGACGGAGTAACCCAGCCGTTCCACGAAGACGTAGATAGAAGTGAATAGACCTTCCCGGCTGATGCCGCTGCGCCGGCGATCGTAGTCGATGGTATCCAGCCACATGGCCTGACTGTTCAGCAAGATGGCCGAGCCGAAAATCCCCGCGAGCATGCCCCGCAGAACCACCACCAGGTAGGCCGTGTCGGGGCTCGCCGCCAACCACAAAAACGTGGTGCTGACCTCGCCGATGATGCCGATCACCAGGCCGCGCAGCTTGGTGATTCGCGCGCTCAGCCGCCGCCACATCGGAACCGCAACCACGATGGTGCCGGTGACCACCAGGCCGAACACCGACAGCAGACGGAAATCCTGCTTGAGCACCACGGTGACGTAAAACGCGAGTGTGCTGGAGACCGACGCGATCGCCACGAACTGTAGGATCTTCACACTCACCAGCGTCATGAAGGGCTTGTTGCGCAGCACCGATCCAATCTGATCGCGAAAGCGCAGCGCGTGGTCGGTGTGCTGGGTTGCTCGAGCGGACGCCGTTCCCAGGAATGCCACCAGCATAAAAGCCGTCACCACGGCGCCGATGGCGATTCCCGTGAGCTGATAGGCGCGGCCATCCGCCCCCAGCTGCTGCACCAGGAACGGGGCGCCGGCGTTGCCCAGCAATCCCCCCAGCATCATGAACGTGACGCGGTAGCTCATGATCCGTAGCCGCTCGTTGCGATCGGTGGTCATCTCCACCGGCATCGTCAAGTAAGGCACGTTGAAAACCGTGAATCCCACGGAGTAGAGCACCAGCGCCGCCAGCGCGATAAAGGCGGCACTTTGCGGCGTAGCCACCCCATGGATGGAATAAACCAGCGGTAGAAACAGCCCGCACAGGACCGCTCCCAGCAGCAGATATGGTCGTCGGCGGCCAAACCGCGTTCGCGTGCGGTCGGTAATCCAGCCCATCAGTGGATCGAGCAGAGCGTCAGCAATTCGCGCACCGGCGACGATGGCCCCGGCGGTAATCGGTTCCAGCTGCACCACTCGCGTCAGGTAAACCAGGATCAGCGCCGCCACCATGTTCAGGTAGGCAATAGTGCCGAAGGAACCGGCCCCCCAGTACACGCCGACCATGCGATTGGTGGGAGAAGCAGCAGTGACGGGAGATGTCGTGGTCACGGAGGGCTGGAAGAACCTGTGGTGCGAGCGCGCAAGCGTAGCCCAGCTGTCTGAAGCGGACCAATGCAGTGCAGGTTGCCAGACATGCGCAGTATAAATAACAGACGCGCCCGGAGC
>JBCCVP010000224.1:0-6137 GCA_039195135.1 Pseudomonadota bacterium
AGGTAGTGGCCCAGCAGGGTGGTGACAAAGTAGGTGGCGCCGAGGCTGCCGGCCGGCGCGAGGGAAGAAAACGCCTGGGCCTGTCGGTTTCCGCCCTCGCCGCCACGGTGCTGCTGTGGCAAACGATGGCCCGCGTGATCGACGGCACCGAGGCGTTTTCTTCCCTCGCGCCGGCCGGCAGCCTCGGTGCCACCTATTTTGTTACCACCCTGCTGGGCCACTACCTGGCCCGCCGCTCCCGGGAAACCCAGCAGCTTGCGACCCAGCAGTCGGTGGACCTGGCGCAGCTTTCGCGGCTGAACCAGCTGATCGTCGCGCGCATGCGCACCGGCATCGTGATTGTCGACGCGGAAGATAACTGCCACGTGATGAACGACGCGGCCTGGTATCTGATGGGCATGCCGCCGAATCGCGTCGGCGAACTGGTAGAGCTGGCACCGGAGGTACTGGACAACCTGCGCCACTGGCAGACCAGCGGTCGCCATCGCAACGAAGCGCTGACCCTGGCCAACGGGGTGCCGGCGGTTGTGCCGCGGTTTGCCCGCCTGAGTGCCCACGATGAGTCGGAGACGCTGATCTTTCTGGAGGACAGCTCCATCGTGTCCCGCCGCGCGCAGGAACTTACTCTGAGCTCCCTGGGACGCCTGTCCGCCACCATCGCCCATGAAATCCGCAACCCTCTGGCGGCCATCAGCCATTCGGCGCAGCTGCTGGCGGAATCCGACGCCCTGATCACCGAGGATGAGCGCCTGACCAGCATCATTCTTCGCCACTGCCGGCGCATGAACGACATCATCGAGAACGTGCTACAGCTGGCGCGGCAGGAACCGCCGCGACCGGAGGCAGTGCGGCTGCGGGACTGGCTGAAGACCTTTGCTTTTGAGCTCAAGCGCGATCATGAGGTGGGTAACCACCGGATTATCGTCGACGCACCGGACGGGGACCTCATCGCCCTCATCGACCCCAGCCAGCTGGAGCAGGTGATGTGGAACCTTTGCCAGAACGCCTTTCGCTATGGCCACCAGCCGGACGAAGCGGCGGAGGTCACGCTGGCAGCACTGGCCAGCGATACGCTCGGGTCTCCGGTGATCGAGGTACGGGACCGGGGTCCCGGCATCGCTGAGGAGCACCGGATGCGGATTTTTGAACCCTTTTACACCTCCGCATCGGACGGCAACGGCCTGGGTCTGTACCTTTGCCAGCAGATTTGCGCCTCCAATCAGGCCATTTTGGAGTATGACCAGGGGCCTCAGGCGCAGGGCGGCGTTTTTCGCATTTCCATGCAGCGACCGCTCACCACGGACCTTGAAACCTGACCGGCAATTCACGTTGCGCCGGCAAAAACGGCCTAAACTTTGCATAGCTCTGGCCATGAAGCTGCTTAAGGAAAAGCCGTGAGTAATCCCCTGGCGTTGATTATCGACGACGAGCCGGACATCCGGGAGCTGCTCGAAATCACCCTGTCCCGGATGGATGTGGACGTGCAGACCGCGGCCAGCTGCGGCGAAGCGCGGGACCTGCTGGGTGCCCACCCGTTCGATCTGTGTTTTACCGACATGCGCCTGCCGGACGGCAACGGCATTGAGATTGTGCGCCACATCGGCAAACACCACCCGGGCCTGCCGGTGGCGATGATCACCGCCCACGGCAACACCGAAGCCGCCGTGGAGGCGCTCAAGTCCGGCGCTTTCGATTTTGTGTCCAAGCCGGTGGATCTCACCAATCTGCGCAATCTGGTCAACACGGCGCTGAAGGTGAGCCGGCTGCCCCGGGAAAGGGAGCGCAAAAACGAACTCCTGGGCGAATCCAGCCAGATTCAGGCGGTGCGCCGGCAGATCAACAAGCTGGCGCGCAGCCAGGCGCCGATTCACATCAGCGGCGAAAGCGGCGTCGGTAAAGAGCTGGCGGCGCGCATGATCCATGAGCGAGGCCCGCGGGCCCCCGGCCCGTTTGTGGCGGTGAACTGCGGGGCGATCCCCGGGGAGCTGATGGAAAGTGAGTTTTTTGGCCACAAGAAAGGCTCCTTTACCGGCGCAAGTACCGATAAACAGGGACTGTTTGAGGCCGCCAGCGGAGGCACGATCTTCCTCGATGAGGTCGCCGACCTGCCGCTGCACATGCAGGTGAAAATGCTGCGGGTTATTCAGGAAAAATCGGTGCGCGCGATCGGCGCAACGCAGGAGCGCGCGGTGGACGTGCGAATCTTGAGCGCCACCCACAAGAACCTCCTGGGGCTGGTGGAAGCCAACGAATTCCGCCAGGACCTGTACTACCGGATCAACGTCATCGAGCTGAAGATGCCCAACCTGCAGGAGCGGCCTTCAGACATCGCGCTGCTGGCAGAGCATTTTCTGGCGCAGATCGCCAGCGAGTGGGAAATGGACCCGGCCCGCCTCAGCCCCAACGCCCTGGCGCGGCTCAAGGAATATGCCTTTCCGGGCAACGTCCGGGAGCTGCGCAACATTCTCGAGCGGGCGGTCACGCTGTGCGAGGACGACGTGATCGAAGAAGGGGACCTGCAGCTGCAGAGCGTGGATGCAGCGGCCCCCACCGGCAGCCTGGCCGACGAAATTGCCCAGCGCGGCGACCTCCCGCTGGAGGAATTTATCGGCAACATCGAGCGGGACGCCATCCTTCAGGCGCTGGAGGAAACCCGCTACAACAAGACCGCCGCCGCCAAAAAATTGGGCATTACCTTCCGCGCGCTGCGGTATCGCCTGAAAAAACTGAACCTGGAGTGACAAAATGTGACGCTGAGCGTCACATCCCGCTGTGACCTGCCGCAATTCGTCGGTACCAGGTCCCGAAAGTAACCGTGAAACGCATCACAGGCTCGACCTTCAATTTCCAATTTTTTCCATGGATTCAGCAAGTTAACAGTTCGTCACATAAACTGGCACGGGTCCTGCTTTAACAACACCAGTTCCGTCGAGCCGCGCTGGCGGGTGTCCCCAGGCGCAGTTCAGCTCAAATCTGGGGCCGCATGTCGGCGGGGCTTGGACGTTAAAGCAATTTAACGTTTCAACATTTGAAGACAACTTTGAAAGAGAGGAAATTTCAACAATGCGCAAGCAAAAAGGTTTTACCCTGATCGAACTGATGATCGTTGTGGCGATCGTCGGCATCCTGGCCGCCATCGCTATTCCGGCGTACCGCGACTTTCAGATTCGTTCCAAGATTTCGGAAGTTCTGGCCTCCATGGGCGCCTGCAAGACGACGGTGGCCGAATTCTACGAGTCCAATGACGGTCTGGTAACGGCTGCTGGCACCCCGATCGACGCCGACATCTGCCAAGCTGCTGGCGGTGGCGGAGACCGTTCCCGATACCTGAACACCATCGTGGTCGACCCTGCCACTGGCCGAATCACCGCTGCGGAGCAAGATACCGGTGCGCTGCCCGCCGGCGGCACCATTGGGATGACGCCGCGAACCCGTGCGGGTGGTCCGCTGCCGGTAGCCGGCGGTGAAGATCTCTATGAGTGGGTGTGTGGACTTGACGCAACCACCATTGAGCCACGCTTCCGTCCCGGTTCTTGCCAGGGCTAACACTGGGCTGGCGAGCCAGCACAGAATCCGTCGCCGCCAGCATTGCGCTGGCGGCGGCATCTTCCACCTCGGGACGCACGGAATTGCCATGAAGCAGCGCGGCTTTACCCTAATCGAACTGATGATTGTTGTCGCCATAGTCGGCATCCTGGCGGCCGTCGCGGTTCCCGCCTACCGGGATTTTCAGGTCCGAGCCAGGGTAAGCGAAGCGATCGGAACGCTAGCCGCCTGTAAGCTGATGGCGCTGGACTTCTACCTCGAAAACAATGGATGGGTTCAGATCACGTCAGGAGCCGGGGTCTCCACCCTCGACTTGTGCAACAACGGAGGATCGCGATACGTGCAAACCGATGCCACGGAGATCGCCGACACCGGGGTCATCAGCACGCGGACGCAGAATCTGGGCGGAGGAATCGCCGACGGCCAGACCATCACGATGCGACCGCTGATCGTGGGCGTCGAAATTCGCGGTTGGGTCTGCGGTGACCCGGCCGACGGAACCACGCTGGAGCCGCGATTCAAGCCAGGTTCCTGCCAAGGTTGACACCGACGGCCACCGTTATCACCTACCTTTCTTGCCGCCTTCGTAGTAACCTTAGTAGTCAGGCGAAAGTCTTTGATTTAAGGGGATTGTGATGGCGACATCGGGCGCGCAAACGATCGCGCTAAACGGGCTGGCAAGGCGATTGGTGGCGGATGAGCTGATATCCGGTGCCGACGCCGCCGAGGCGCAGGAAAAGGCCACCCAGCAAAAGATCCCCCTCGTGACGTACCTGGCCGATAACGGTCTGATGGACCCGGCGGACATCGCCCGCGCCGCCTCGGAGGAATTTGGTATTCCTCTGTTTGACGTCATGTCTCTGGATCTTGCCCAGGCGCCGGTGAAGCTTGTTTCCGAGAACCTGATCAACCGGCACCGGGCCCTGCCCTTGTTCAAGCGCGGCAACCGCATGTTTGTCGGGGTCTCCGATCCCACCAACCTGCGGGCCCTCGACGAAATCAAATTCCACGCCAACCTGGCCGTGGAGGCCATCTTAGTCCGGGACGACGAGCTCGGCATCGCCATCGACAATGCCCTCTCCGCGGCTGACGAGATGATGGAAGGGCTGGAAGATGAGGAAGGCCTGGACGATGTCGATTTCACGGACACAGAGGATTTTGATCACGACGATGGCAGCGGTGTTGAGGCCGGAGGCGCCGACGACACGCCGGTGGTGCGGTTTGTCAACAAGGTGCTGCTCGACGCGATCAAACGCGGCGCTTCCGACATCCACTTTGAGCCCTACGAGAAGAAGTACCGGGTGCGCATGCGGATGGACGGCGTGCTCAAACAAATGGCAACGCCGCCGGTGAAGATGACGCCGCGGCTGGCAGCCCGGCTGAAGGTCATGGCGAGCCTGGACATCGCCGAAAAGCGGGTCCCGCAGGACGGACGCATCAAGCTCAACTTGTCAAAAACCCGCTCCATCGACTTCCGGGTCAGCACCTGCCCCACGCTGTTTGGCGAAAAAATTGTGCTGCGGATCCTGGACGCTTCTGCGGCCAAGATGGGCATCGATAAGCTGGGCTACGAAGAAGACCAGAAAGAACTGTTTCTGGACGCCGTCCACAAGCCCTACGGCATGGTGCTGGTCACCGGCCCAACGGGAAGCGGCAAAACCGTTTCCCTCTACACGGCGCTGAACATTCTCAATACCGAAGGGCGGAACATTTCCACCGCTGAAGACCCGGTGGAAATTCGCGTGTCCGGCATCAACCAGGTGCAGCAGAACACCAAACAGGGTATGACCTTCGCGGCGGCGCTCCGGTCCTTCCTGCGCCAGGACCCCGACGTGATCATGGTGGGTGAGATTCGCGACCTCGAAACGGCCGAGATCGCCATCAAGGCTGCCCAGACCGGTCACATGGTGCTGTCTACGCTGCACACCAACGATGCGCCGCAGACCATTGCGCGCCTGATGAACATGGGCATCGCGCCGTTCAATATCACCTCGTCGGTCACGCTCGTGATAGCGCAACGCCTCGCGCGGCGCCTGCACGACTGCAAAACGCCCGCCGAGCTGCCGGAAGAGGCCTTACTGGCCGAAGGTTTCACTCAGGACGAGCTTTCCGACCTGACCATTTTTGAGCCCAAAGGCTGCACCACCTGCAACGAAGGCTACAAAGGCCGGGTTGGCATTTATCAGGTGATGCCCGTGACCGACTCGATCCAGCGCATCATTTTGGCCGGCGGCAACGCGCTGCAGATTAGCGACGCTGCCAAAGAAGACGGCATTAACGACCTGCGGGCTTCAGCCCTAAACAAAGTCCGGGAAGGAACCACCGGATTGATGGAAATCAATCGCGTTACCAAGGATTAACCGAAGATGGCAACTAAAGCAATCGAGCTCCCGACCTTTACCTGGGAAGGCACCGACAAGCGGGGCGGCAAGATTCGTGGCGAGCAGACTGCGAAAAACGTCAATCTCGTCAAGGCCGAGCTGCGCCGGCAGGGCATCAATCCCACCAGGGTTCGCAAAAAAGCCAAACCTCTTTTTGGTTCTGCGGGTAAGACCATTAAGCCGCAGGATATTGCCATCTTCTCGCGGCAG
>JBCCVP010000225.1:0-5946 GCA_039195135.1 Pseudomonadota bacterium
AACCAGCGCGCGGAACTGGCGGCGGTGGCGGTATCGCCCGGCGAACTGGAGCTCAAGGTGGAGGGGCGCGGGCTTGGCGGCCAGTTTTACGTGCGCCGCGCCGGTGCGATCTGGACCGCGGTGGGTGCCGCGGTGGACCTGACCTTCCTGTCGCCCGCGGTGCTGGACGGTTTCAATTACACAGGGCTCTACGTCGGTCTTTATGCATCATCCAACGGCCGTCCGTCGGAGAACCAGGCGGCCTTCGACACATTCGCTTACCGGCCGCTGCCGGACGAGGGATAGCCGGTCAGCCCAGCAGATCCCACCGGTTGCCGTAGAGGTCCTCAAAAACCGCTACCGTACCGTAGTCCGCTTCCACCGGATCCCGCACAAAGCGCACCCCTTTGGCGATCATGGCGTGGTAGTCGCGCCAGAAGTCATCTGTCCGAAGAAACAGAAACACGCGCCCGCCAGTCTGGTTCCCGACAAACGCCTGCTGCGTTTCGTCCGCCGCGCGGGCCAGCAGCAGGTTGGTGCCCGTCGATCCGGGCGGTGCCACTACCACCCAGCGCTTGTTCTGCTCTGGCTGTGGCGTGTCCTCTACCAGCTCAAAGTTGAGCGTTTCCGTGTAAAACGCGATCGCTTCGTCGTAATCGCGCACCACCAGCGCCACGTGAATGATGGCCTGTTTCATCCGCCCGCCCTATCGCGCCGCGGCAGCCGTTTGATCCAGCTCACCACGGTAGGAAACGACTCCGGCATGTTGTTGTGGCCCAGGGCAGAAAACAGCACGTACTCGTAGGGCCGGCCTGCCTCGATGAGGTTCTCAAGCCGACTGATGGAAAGGTCCACCGGCACGCTGCCGTCGTTTTGGCCAAAGATCCATAGCCCGGGCACGTTCAGTGCCTTGAGGCTGTCCGTCGGGTCCGTGTCTTTGCCCAGAAAGTCGGGCCAGACGTAGGGGCGAATTCGCGAGTTCAGCGCTTCGGCGTAGCTGGGCACCTGATCACCATCGTGGTCGGCGGTGTATTTGCTGAAGATATCCTCTTCGCTCACCTTGCACACCGGGCCGCTCCAGAGCACCACAAAATCCGGCGCCAGGCTACCTTCGGCCGCAAGCGGAACGATCCACCCGGCCTGACTGATGCCGGTGAGCCCGAGCGGTACCTGGCTAAGCTTGGGATGGGCTCGTAAACGACTGAGCGCAGCCATCGCATCGTCGGCCAGCAGGCGAATATTTTTTTCGCTCACGCTCTGCCGACCTTCATACTCACCGCCCGACTGGCCGGCACCGCGTTTGTCATACACAAGCGCGGCGATCCCATCCGAGGCAAAGCGCTCCGCCAGCGGCAGGCTACGGCTTTGTTTGCCCGACCCGTGCACAAACACCACGGCGGCCTCAATCGTTTCTGGCGGAAATACGATCGAGCCGGCCAGGGTGACCCCGTGGCTTTCAAAGTCCACCGGTTCCACCGCATAGCCGGACTGGTCCGCTCCACCGTTCTGGGCCTGTACCGAAGCGAGGGTAAAAAACAAAAAGCTGGCCAGCAGCAGCCTGGTCCGGCGCAAAGCGTAATGTTCGATCAAGACAGAGAATCTCCTCGGCTTTGCCAGCGTTCCAGGCTGTGGGTAGCCCCCCCGACAACCAGCAGCCCCAGCGCCACCCAGTCGGCGCGGACCACGTTCGCGATGGCTGGATTGTACCCGCCGACCAACTGCGCCAGCAGCAGGAAGGATACGACGCTGGCGGCGGCCACGATCAGTCCTGCACCGCGCAGGGCGGCCCGGAACGCGCTGCAGGCCAGGAACACGGCAAGCAGTCCAAACAGCACTGCGCGATGCCGCAGCAGAATCTCGAGGTTCGGGTCGTTGACAGCAACGCCGTAGAGCGACGCGACCCGCTCGGCGCTCACCACGCCCACCAGGGGGATGGCATGAATTGCCGCCACCAGCAGCAAGACCAGCCCGGTGACAAACCGCATCGCGTTCTCCCAACTGTTTACCGATTTTCATCAAAGCAAAGCCCGCCGCGGGCGGCAATGACGCGCGAGGTTAACAGACCCGGTAATCCCTCAACCCTGACTGGCGTCAAGGGCTTCGAGCAGTTCCTCGAAGGTTGGCTGTTCCTGAAACTTGAGCGTATTGTCCGCCAGCGTCAGCCACGGCTGCGCGCTGCGCACCCACATGTGCGCCAGCGGCCGCAGTCTGGAGGTGTCGTCCAGCGTGCCGGGCTTCAGCGCCACGATGCCGGGATACCCGGGGGAGCTGAACCAGAGGGCAACGCCGCACTCGCGACACTGGTGCCGGTGCATCGCGTTGCGACTCATGGCGAACTCGCTGTAAAAGAGCTCGCCGCGGGTCAGGTCGATATCGGTCTCGTTCAGCACCATCGACAGGCCAAACGCCGACCCCGACAGGGTCTGACAATCGGTGCAGTGGCAGGCGTGAACGCTGAGCGGCGCACCCGTCACCTCGTAACGGCAGAATCCGCAGCCGCAGCCGCCCTGCCGGGTTTCTAGCTGGATCATCAATCCTCCCGGGGCCGGATAACCTGCACGATCACCAAGCCCTCGAACCCAGGGGCCTGGCACCATCTTAATGAGCCGGCCTCGGTCAAAGCCAGCGACGCTCCTGAAGCACCGCGCAGGGCCCGGTAGGCAACCTGCCCAAATACCACATGTCTCGCCAAGAGACCCATTGTCGACGGTGCTCCGGACCGCTACCGTAGCCCAAAACTGCTGCAGCTTGGCAATCTTTTGCTCGATCCCAGAACATCCAGCAACGGCGCCGGCGGTCCCGCCACAGACCACGGTGCTCCGGCTGACCTGATCACCGTCTCCAGCGATCAGGTCTTCACGCTGGGCAACGAGCATTTTGGGTATGTGTTTCGCGTGGCAAAGGCGGGCGTTCTTGAACATCTTCACTACGGCCCCCCGCTTCTCGATCCGGCAAGCGCCAACCAGCACCACCTGCATGCCGGGCGGCCACTCTCGGTTGAACACCGGGGCATCCCCGACTACAGCCTGCGGGACCTGCCGCAGGAATACCCGACATTTGGCAGCTCCGACTTCCGCTCCCCGGCCCTTCACGGGATCAACGGCGACGGCAACAGCATCTTTCAGCTGGAGTACGTCAGCCATGAGATTGTCGACGGTAAACCGGATCTGCCAGGCCTGCCTTCAGCCCGGGGGGACGGCAGCCAGACGCTGCGGGTCACCCTGCGCGACGCGCTGCAGAAGCTCGAAGTTACGCTGAGCTATACCGTGTACCGGGATCACGGCGTCCTGTGTCGCTCCGGCACTATCAAAAACTTCGGCGAAAAAGCGGTGCTGCTGACGGACGTGTTCAGCAGTGCGCTGGACCTTCCCGCGGCCGATTACGAGGTGCTGCATCTGCACGGCAGCTGGGCCGCGGAGTTCAGCGAGCAGCGGGTGCCGCTACCTCAAGGCAAGTTCAGCATCGAGTCGAGCTGGGGCACATCGGGCGCTTTCCATAACCCGTTTGTTGCGCTGCTCAGCCCGCACACGACCGAGGCGTCAGGCCCGGTGTATGCCACTACGCTGCTCTACAGCGGCAACTTCCGCATTGGCGCAGAAACCAGCGAGTTTGGTTCCGTGCGCCTGCTCTGCGGCATCAACCCGTTTAACTTTCAGTGGCGCCTGGAACCGGGCGAGACATTCCAGACGCCCGAGGCGCTGCACGTGTACACCAGCCAGGGTCTGCGGGAGATGAGTCGAAGCTGGCATCACTTCGTCCGCGATCGCGTCAGCCCGCTGGCGTTTCGCCACCAGCCCCGGCCCACGTACCTCAACACCTGGGAGGCCACCTACTTTGATCTGACCCAGGACCGGGTGCTGGCGCTGGCCGACAAAGCCCGGGACGTGGGTGTCGACATGCTCGTGCTGGACGATGGCTGGTTTCGCGGGCGGCAGGACGACCGCTCCTCGCTGGGGGATTGGGAGGCCGACGCCGACCGGTTTCCCGACGGGATCATCTCGCTGGCGCGGCAGGTGCGCGACAAAGGCCTGAAGTTTGGCCTCTGGTTTGAGCCGGAGGCGGTGAGTCGCCGGAGTCAGCTCTACGAACAGCATCCCGACTGGATCCTGCACGTGCCCGGGCGCGAGCCTTCCCTCGGCCGCAATCAACTGTTGCTGGATCTGTCGCGACCGGAGGTGGTGGATCACCTGATCGAGGTGCTGGACGGCTACCTGGCCAGCGGCGTGATCGACTACGTCAAGTGGGACATGAACCGCTGCATGACCGAAGTGGGGTCCGCCGGCTGGCCCAACCATCGCCAGCTGGAAGTGCCCCATCGCTACCAGCTGGGCCTGTACCGCCTCCTGGCGACGCTGACCCGGCGCCATCCCAACGTGCTGTTTGAAAACTGTGCCAGCGGCGGCAACCGCTTTGACCTCGGCATGCTGCACTACATGGCCCAGGGCTGGATCAGCGACCTGAGCGAGCCGATTGGTCGCCTGGACATCATCCACGGCGCTTCCTACCTCTACCCCCTGGATACCACCGCCGCCTACATCGGACCGTCGCCGAACCACCAGAACGGCCGGGACAGCAGCATCGGCACCCGATTCCGGGCCGGGTTTTTCTGCGCCGCCCGCGGCATCTCGCTGGCGGAAGACGACCTGGCGCGGAACGCCGCCACGCTCAAGACGTTGATGGCGGAGGCAAAATCCACCGCCGCGGCTATGGTCGGCGGTGACTTTTACCGCATCATCAAAGACCCCAACGAATACTGCTGGCAGTACAGCAGCGCCGGCGGCGATCAGGTTTTTGTCGCCTTCTTCCGCGTGCTGTCCCGGGTGAGCGAGCCCTTTCGCCGGGCGCACCTGGTGGGTCTCGACGCACAGGCCTGGTACGAACATCTCGAGACCGGCCAGCGCTATCGGGGCGAATCGCTGATGCACTCTGGCCTGCCGCTGCCGTTTGGCAAAATGGGCAGCACCGGGGATGACCACGGGCGCCTGGTGCCCAAGCGCGATTTCCTTTCGGTGCTGTACACCCTGCGCCGCGTCGACGGTCCCTAGTGCCGCTTCCCGCCAGCGCCCGCCTGGGCGTGTGCTACTACCCGGAGCACTGGCCCGCGTCCCGCTGGCCCGAAGACGCGACCATGATGCGGGAGCTCGGCCTGTCGCTGGTGCGGATCGGCGAGTTTGCCTGGAGCCGCCTGGAACCGGAACCCGCGGCGTATCAATGGGCGTGGCTGGATCAGGTCATGACCACGCTGGACGAGGCGGGGCTGCAGGTGGTGCTGGGCTCACCCACCGCCACCCCGCCCAAGTGGCTGGTGGACCAGACGCCGGACATGCTGGCTGTTGATGAGCAAGGCCGACGCCGGCGCTTTGGCTCCCGTCGTCACTACTGCTTTTCCTCCCGCACCTACCTTCGGCGGGCGCAGACGATCACTCGCCACCTTGCCACACGCTACGCCGGCCACCCGGCCCTGGCGGGCTGGCAGATCGACAATGAGTACGGCTGCCACGACACGATCCGCAGCTATTCGCCGATGGCTCTGCGAGCCTTCCGGCGCTGGCTGGAACGGCGCTACGGGTCGATCGGCGCCCTCAACGCAGCCTGGGGCACCGTTTTCTGGTCGCAGGAGTACCGGGACTTCGGGGCGGTGGAGCTGCCCTTTTTGACCGTCACCGAACCCCACCCCGCCCACGTGCTGGATTTCTACCGCTTTTCCTCCGATCAGGCCGGCAGTTTTCATCAGGCGCTGGCGGAGGAGGTGCGCCGCGTTTCCGATGCCCCGGTGATTCACAACTTCCTGGGGTTTGAGGACAGCTTTGATCATCATGAGCTGGCGGCGGACCTGGACGTGGTCAGCTGGGACAGCTATCCGCTGGGCTTTCTCGACGTGGGCCCCTACCCGGCGGAGGACAAACAACGCTACCTGCGCCAGGGCCATCCCGACTTTGCCGCGTTTCACCACGATCTGTATCGCGG
>JBCCVP010000226.1:0-5844 GCA_039195135.1 Pseudomonadota bacterium
CCGGAACTGGCGCGGCTGACCGGCGATACGCGGTTTCTGAGCGTATTCCTTGAGCGCGCGCCGGACGCGGAGCGGGCCCGAGCGATCCTGAATCTCCACGCCATCATCGGCCCCGACGCCGCCCGCGCCCAGTGGCTGAACATGGTGCGCCAGCGGGAGCCGCAGGCCTCCCTGGCCGTTACCGCCCTGGCGCAGCATTTCGGCAGCGACCCGCAGGCCTGGGCCGGCGTGCGGGATGCCCTTGCCGACGAGGCACTGGGCGTCGCAGCGCTCCACGCCGCGGCCCGCTTTGACCCGCACCTGGTGGCCCCGGACCTGACCCGCCTCCGCGACCACGCCAATCCGCTGCTGCGCCAGCGCGCGGTCGCTGGCCTGGCCCGCCTGGAGGTGCGGCCATGACGGTTCGTGCGCCAATTCGCCGGCTCCTCAGCCTGGCGCTGCTGCTGCCGGCATCCACCTTCGCCCAAACCCTCACCGAATGGACCGAAGGGCCGGGCCCCCTGGGCCTCGGCTATCCCGTGCCGATTCCCGTGGATACGCCGTTGCCATTTGCCGGCTTTCGCACCTACGACGGTCTGTTCACCCGACATCAGAGCCTGGCGGCTGAGGTTGACGACGTGCGCGGCCAGGTTGTTGGACAAACCGAATCTGGCCGGGACATCTGGGCGTACCTGCTGGGGGACGCCGACGGACTGACGGCCACCGGTCTTCCCGAGGGAGCCATCTACACCCAGGGCGGCATCCATGCCCGGGAGTGGCAGTCGCCGGAAGTCGTCACCGGCATCATGGAACGGCTGGTGGACCAGCGCGACGACAACTTTCTGCACCGCTATCTGCTCGACAACCTCAACATGGTGATCGTGCCGGTGCTGAACGTGGACGGCTATCTGCAGACCCAGCGGTTCCCAAGCACCGTGCAGCTGCTTGGCAGCCAGCCCCGGGACGGGCGCATGCGGCGCAAAAACATGCGCGGCGTGGATGAGGACGTGCTGACCACCGAAGATTATCTGCTGGGTATCGACCTCAATCGCAACAGTCCACCCTACTGGGCCACCTCCGGATCCAGCTCCTCGGACCCCGAGTCGATTGTCCACCACGGTGCCGAGCCCCAGTCCGAGTCGGAAATCCGCACCATGGTCGCGGCCGCGGAGCTGGGGCCGGGAGACCGGCTGCGCATGTACACCGACGTGCACTCCTTCAGTCAGGTGCACTTTTCGGTTCGCACCAGCAATTTGCGGCGCAACGTGATTCAGTCGGCTCTGCTGTCGGACTTCAGCGGCTTCCACGTGCAGCTGCCGGGCAGCAAATTCTATGTGGACGTGCCCGGCGCGTCCGGCCGGGGCATCGGCTCCACCGATGAGTTTTTTGCCGAGATCTACGACGTGCCGAGCTGGACGCTGGAGATCGAACCTTCGGGCACACTGCAGCCCGACGCTCATCCCGACCTGCCCGGCTGCGGCGCCGACTACGGCGGCTTTGCCAGCAACTGCCACGATGGCTTTGTGCTGCCGGAATCGGAGATTCAGCGGGTGCGGGAGAACCTGGGGCAGACCTTCCCCATCGCTTACTACCACCAGGCCGGTCCACCCTCAGTCACTGCGGTTAGGGTGTTCGAGCCGACCAGCGGAGCGGTGGTGTTTGACGCCGAATGGGACGTCGTCAGCCCCACGCAGCGTCAGCTGTTCAGTCAGCAGCTACAGCCGCTGGCGCTGGATCAGAGCTACGAGCTCTGGGTGGCTTTTGACAAGCCCATGCGCTGGCGCAGCGACGCCGGCGCCGTTGCTGCGCTGCCGGGCCAAAGCGGCAGCGGCCTGAGCACCACCAGCCAGCTGGAGGTGGGCGAGGCGGTGGTCGCGCCGGGCGTGGGCCAGACCCAGTGGCTGAACGAAGCCGGCGGCGCGCCGGCGGGCTATCACCGGTACCGGGATGACGCGTTCCGCGCCCCGCTGACCCTGAGCGGCAGCGCCCTGGCCAGCGCCGTCACCGGCACCACGCCGGCGGAACTGGTGATCGACGCCCGGGACATGGTGGGGCTGCGGGTCGACGGCGACCCGGCTACGGCGGTGGACTTTTTTGACGGCAGCTGGCAGCGCTACGAGAACGACATCGGCGGCACCGGGGACGCCGGCGGGCCGGATCGCAAGATCGCCCTGAACCTCACCGACGCAGCCGTCGCCGCACCGTTTGGGCTGGAGCCAGGCATCAGCGCCGCCTGGTTCGACATCACCCACGACGGCGAAGGACTGCTGATCGAACTCCTGGCGGACGATCGGGCGGTGGTCTACTGGTTCACCTACGACCGGGAAGGCCGCCAACGCTGGTTTATCAGCACCGGCGAGATCCGCGGCAACATGCTGCATTTTCCCGAACTGCTGGTGGCTGAGGGGGGCGTGTTCGGTCCGGCCTTCGACGCCGCCGCGGTAAACCTCACCGACGCCGGCAGCGCCACCGTCATCTGGTCCGACTGCAACACGGCGACCCTGCGCCATGATGTGGACCGGCGAACCCAGCGCCAGGCGATGACCCGCCTCACCACCCTGGCCGGCCTTGACTGCAGCGGCTCCGCGGCAAAATCTGCCAGCACCGCGGTCAGCAAAGGCACCGCCGCCGCTATCAGCGGTTCCTGGTTTGACCCGCAGCGCAGCGGCGAGGGGTTTGTGGTGGAAGCGCTCGCCGACGATCGGGCGATTGCCTACTGGTTTACCTACGACGGGGAAGGCAACCAGGCCTGGATTGTGGCCGACGGCATCCTCAACGGCACCACGTTCACCGCTGCTGAGGCGCTGATCTCAAGCGGCGGCATCTTCGGCGACGACTTTGATCCCGCCACCGTGGAGCTGACCACCTGGGGCAGCATAACCCTCGATTTTGACTGCGCAGCGGGGGAGCTGGCCGTGTCCTACGCCTCACCCCTAGACGGCTTCGGCAGCGGCGAGCTGACCTACCGGCGACTGACCGAGCTCAGCGGTCTGGGTGGGTGCGGCTGAAGCTGCTCACCGCCCCCTTTGCACGGCAAAGGGAATTGGTCCGGCCGTCCTCGGGCTTTGATATCATGCATCAAGCCCGGGGGAGCTACGGCTTGAGGCATGGCGGATTTGCCCGCATCAGACATTGAAGTAAAGGTCGGCGTCGAAAACCTGCGCATCGGCATGTACGTGTCGCGGCTGGATCGTCCCTGGGCGGGTTCGGGTTTCACCGTGCAGGGCCTCTGGCTGGAAACGCCGCGGGACCTGGAACGTATTCGCGAGCGCTGCAGCTACGTGTTCGTCGACACCAAACAATCTACCCGCAACGTCCCCCGGGAAGCCATCATCCTGAACAGCGATGATGAACCGGAAGAAGAACTCAGCGACATCTCCGGCAAAGTGCGAATCCACTCCCGGCGCCAGCTTGATGAGTGGGTACGCGGCCGCACAGCGGATAAGCGTCAGCGCATGGCCCTGGTCAAACACCGGGACCAGGTTGCGGTCACCAAGGAGCTTTCCAGTGCCCGGGTGGCGGTGGCGGATCTGGAGGCATCGGTAGCCTTCGCAGTGGAATCAATCCACGAGAGCGAACCGGTTAACTTTCGCGCCATCAGCAGTGCCGCCCAGGAGGTGGCGAAGAGCGTCGTGCGCAACCCCGACGCCGCCATCGGCCTCGCAATGGGTCGCAAACAGGAGCCCTACACGCTGCGCCACTGCGTCAACATGGCTATCTGGGCCATGGCCCTGGGACGCCAGATCGGACTACCCGAGGGGGACCTGACGCTGCTCGGGCTGGGCGCCACCTTGTGTGATCTCGGCCGGGAAAAGCTGCCCACGGAGCTGCTGGAGCGGCCGGGCCGGCTGAGTCACTGGGAGCTGGGCGTTATTCGCGAACACGTCGCTTTCAGCCTGGAGCTGCTGGAATCGGATCAGGAACTTGATTCAGCCGTGTTGGCCATGGTGGCGCAGCACCACGAACATCTCGACGGCAGCGGCTATCCCCAAAGCCTGAAGGGCCGCCGCATCGACCTTTATGCCCGCATCGCCCGGGTGGCGGACTGCTTCGAAGCCATGATCACCGCCGGCCCGCATCGCGAGCCCCTGTCTGTCTCGCGGGCCGTGAAGGAGCTTTACGCCCTGCGCGACACCCATTTTCAGCGAGGCCTGGTGGAGTCGTTTATTGCCGCCATCGGCATCTACCCGGCGGGTACCAGTGTGCGTCTTTCATCAAAGGAATGTGGCGTGGTGATCAGCGGCGCCCGGGACCAGCACCTCAAGCCGGTGGTGTGGCGCATGCTCGATTCCGACGGTCTGGCGTTTGGCCGCCCCGGCGCCCTCGATCTGTCGGAAGACCCCAAGGAACGGCAGATCGTCAAAGACTTTCCGGACGGCGAACTGGGCATCTCCGCCCGCTCGTTCTTCTGCTAGGCAGCAAAACCCCCGCAGCGTTTCGGCTTAGTGCGTCAGCGCGTACAGCACGTAGTTGACCCCGTAGCGGTACGCCAGGGCGGTCATCGGCGCCGGATACACCGGGTCGTCCGCATGCTCCCAGGCATCCCCCATGTCCATGTTGAAGTTGATCGCCACCATCAGCCGCCCCGCATCATCGTAGATGCCGCGCCAGCGCGGCGGACCGCCGGCCAGCCGCGCGACAATGGTGCCGCCCGGGCCGCGGCGCAGATGCCGGTGGCCGGGAATCTGGGACTGCTGATCCAGCACGTAGCTGATGTTGAGCAGGGGGTCGTGCTCCGGGATATCGAGAATCGGCCGGGACGGAAACACCCGCCGCATCACTGATTCAAAGGTGGCCCACTCATCCATGCCGTGGAAGTCGTCCACCAGCAGAAAACCGCCCCGCAGCAGATACTCCCGCAGCGCCTTGATCTCCGGCTCAAACAGCGTCCACATTCCCACCTGCTGAGCCCAGAGCCAGGGGTAGTCAAACAGATGGGGGTCGGTGAGCTGAAGATGCCGGCTGTCCGGCGCCGCCTGTACCCGGGTCAGCCGGTTCAGGCCCTGATTGAAGTGAAATTCCGCCTGCGGCCAGTCGATGGCCCACCAGGGCCGGCCCGGCCCACGGCTGCCGGGCCCCCAGCCGGTGGTGTAGATCATCCGGCCCATGTGAAACTCCGCCTCCGGTGGCCCGGCGTCTTCAGCGGCCGGGCGGATGCGCTGCAGGCCTTCGGCAGCGGCGGACAAAACCACGGCCAGCGTCAACAACACCCCGATCAGCGCGATGCAACGTTTCACCCCTGCAGCATACCCCACCGGGAGTTGCCGTTGCGTATTAATTCCTGACCGGGGGCTAGCGCTTCAGTTCTTGACGACGCTGTACTGAATGGAAGTGCGATTGCCCTGCGCCGGCGCAAGAGAAATCTGCGCCGTCAGCTCGACGCCGTCGAGCGTGAGCTTCAGCACCCGCAGACTGTCCTGGCTGACCGTTTCACTGCCCTGCCAGCCGGCCGCCTGCAGCATCTCAAGCGTTACCTTGGCGGTGTCGGAAACATTCTGGTCCGTTACGTAGATGGCCGTCGCGTCGCCTTCGTACAGCACGTCGGTGCCGGAAACGCGTGGTAGATCGGCCGGCTTGGTGGACCCGTGGGGCGTGAGGCTCACCATGACCCGAGCCGGTGACACGCTGGTATCGGTGCTCAGGCTAAGGGACAGCGACTCTCCATCCCGGGCGTAGCTTCCGCTGAGATACGTTGAGCTATCGGAACTGATGTCGCCACGCTGCCAGCCGCGCTGGCTGAGTTCACGCTCGTAGAAATCGATCAGTTCCGGGAGCGCCGCTTT
Organism: Pseudomonadota bacterium; assembly: GCA_039195135.1. Lineage (GTDB taxonomy): Bacteria > Pseudomonadota > Gammaproteobacteria > Xanthomonadales > SZUA-38 > JANQOZ01. The sequence goes on from JBCCVP010000226.1 coordinate 5,763, forward strand.
AGAAAAGTACATCACGCTGCCGCTCATCCCACCCATCAACGCGTCCACCTTAAGACGCGGTAGCTCGGCAAGTTCGCCGTGC
>JBCCVP010000227.1:0-5828 GCA_039195135.1 Pseudomonadota bacterium
AGCCGCCGGCCTATGAGTGCCTGAACGCGGACTCTCCGGCGCGGGCGGTGCTCATCTGCGATCACGCCAGCAATCGGGTTCCGGCGGTGCTCAACGATCTCGGCCTCGACCACCAGGCGCGAAATCGCCACATCGCGTGGGATATGGGGGCGGGCAAGATGACCCGGTTTCTGGCGCGCTATCTCAACGTTCCGGCGGTGCTGGCCGGTTATTCCCGCCTGGTCATGGACCTGAACCGGCTGCCGGATACGCCGGATGCCTACCCGGAAGTGAGCGATTTTACGGTCATTCCCGGCAACCAGGGCCTCTCCCAGGAAGACCGGGATCTGCGGCGGCGGTCGCTGTTTGAGCCCTACCACGGCGCCATTGAGCGCCAGCTGGACCAGGTGCGGGCCCGCGGCGAACGGCCGGCACTGGTGGCCATTCACAGCTACACCCAGGAGCTGCTCGCCGGCGGCGGCCAGCGTCCGTGGCATATCGGCGTGCTGTATGAAAAAGACCCGCGTATTGCCCGTGGTCTCCTGAAGGCGCTCAGCATGAGTACCGACGTGCAGGCGGGGGATAACCAACCGTATTCCGGGGCCCACGAGCACGACTACTCGGTCGACACGCACGGCGAGGCCGCGGGGATTGCCTGCTGCGGTATCGAAGTTCGCCAGGACCTGCTGGCGACGGCCCAGAGTTTTCACTACTGGGCCACCATCCTGGGTGACGCGCTGGCGGAGACGCTGGCGGACGAACGAATTTACGCGCCGCCCACCTCCGAAGCCTAAACTGCCGCGACGCCTTTGTTGTTCCTGTCGGTTGTATTCGCTCTCTTTTTGGCATAATGTATTAACACGCTATTACATTATTACGATCTTGAAACAGCATCCCGACCAAGACCCCAATCAGCTGGCTACCGCTGAGGAAGAGCTCTGCGAAGTACTCGCGCGGCTCCAGACGGCAGGGGACGTGCAGGCGTTCATGAAGGACCTGTGCACGCCCGCAGAACTTGAAGCCATGGTGGATCGCTGGCGCGTGGTGCCGCTGCTCAAAGAGGGACGGCCCTACCGGCAGATTCATGATCTGACAGGGGTCAGCGTCACCACCATCGGGCGTGTCGCCCGATTTCTTGATTCCGGCAATGGAGGCTACGAGACCGCCTATGGAAAGCTCGCCCGCTACCAGCAGTAAACGGCTGAAGATTGCGGTACAAAAATCCGGCCGCCTGGCCGACGCGTCGTTCCACCTGCTCGAACGCTGCGGGCTCACCTTTGCGCGCAGCAAAGACAAACTCTTCTGCTACGGGCGCAACGTGCCGGTAGACGTGCTGCTGGTGCGTGATGACGACATCCCACAGCTGCTCGTCGACGGGGTCTGCGATCTCGGCGTGGTGGGGCAGAACGTGGCCGAAGAGCAGCGCCTGATGCGCACCCAGCGGGGCGAAGTGGCCGACTACGGCACGCTCAAGCAGCTGGACTTTGGCGCCTGCCGCCTGTCGCTTGCCGTGCCGGAAATGGAATCTTTTGACGGCCCGCAGGACCTGGAGGGCAAACGCATTGCCACCAGCTATCCCGGCCTTACCGGCCACTATCTGAAGCAGCACGGGGTTAACGCCCGCATTGTGCGGCTATCAGGCTCCGTAGAAATTGCGCCCAGCATGGGCACGGCCGACGTGATCACTGATCTTGTCTCTACCGGCACCACGCTGCGTGCCAACCACCTGCGCGAGGCGGAGATCATTATGAAGTCCACCGCGGTGCTGCTGCGATCGGGCCAGCCCCTCGACGCCAGCCTTGAGCCAGTGCTCAACCGCCTGCTGGCGCGCATCGACGGTGTGCTGGAGGCGCAGGAAAGCAAATACGTCATGCTGCATGCGCCGAAGAGCCGGCTTGATCAGATCCGGGAAATTCTGCCCGGCGCCGAGTCCCCCACGGTACTCAGCCTGGAAGGGCAGGACGACCGCGTGGCCATTCACGCCGTGTGCCGGGAAACGGTGTTCTGGGAGCACCTGGAAGAGCTCAAGGCCGCCGGTGCCAGCGCGGTGCTGGTGCTGCCGGTGGAGAAGATGCTCGCATGAAGGCCGTTGTCTGGAGCCAGCTTGCCAACGGCGATCGCGAGGCCGCCCTGGCCCGCGCGCCGTCAACGCAAACGGCGGAACTGCGGGCTGGCGTGAAGCGCATTCTCGACCGGGTGCGCGCCGAGGGTGACGCCGCGCTTACTGCGCTGACGCGCGAGCTCGACGGCGTGGCGCAGCCCCGGCTCACGCCGGAGCAGGCGGATTGGGACAGCGCCTCGGCGGGCCTGTCGCAGGCCACCTCCGACGCGCTCAACGTGGCGATCCGCCGGGTGGAGAGATTCCATCAGGCCTGCGCCGCCGGTGATGTTGCCTGCGATCTCGACGGCGTGCGCTGCGAGCGCCTGGTACGACCCATACGCGCCGTTGGGCTGTACGTGCCTGCCGGCAGCGCGCCGCTCCCGTCAACCACGGTGATGCTCGGCGTTCCGGCGCGGCTGGCCGGCTGTCCCCGGGTGGTGCTCTGCAGCCCGCCGGATGAGTCGGGCCACGTCAACCCTGTGGTGCTGGCGGCGGCGGCCCGCCTGGGCATCACAGAGGTGTTTGCCGTCGGCGGCGCGCAGGCAGTCGGGGCCATGGCCTACGGTACCGAGTCGGTGCCGCGCTGCGACAAGATCTTTGGCCCCGGCAACAGCTGGGTCACTGAGGCCAAGCTCCAGGTCAGCCAGGACGCGGCCGGTGCCAGTATTGATATGCCCGCCGGGCCCTCCGAGGTGATGGTCGTGGCGGACGCCAGCGCCAGCCCTGAGTTTGTGGCCAGCGATCTGCTGTCCCAGGCGGAACACGGTCCGGACTCCCACGTGGTGCTGGTGGCGCTCGACGAGGCGCTGGCGCAGGCGGTGGAAGCGCAGCTTGAGCTGCAGCTGGCAACGCTGCCGCGGGCTGACACGGCGCGCGCCGCGCTCAGTCACAGCGTGGTTGTGATAACCGAACAGCGGGACCAGGCGGTGGACGTGATCAACGCCTACGCGCCGGAGCACCTGATTCTGCAGGTCGAGCGGCCGCGGGAGCTGCTGCCGACCATCCAGGCTGCCGGGTCAATTTTTCTCGGGCCAAATACGCCGGAGTCGCTGGGCGACTACTGCAGCGGCACCAACCACGTGCTGCCTACCTATGGCTATGCCCGGGCCTACAGCGGCGTGTCGGTCGACAGTTTCCAGACCCGTATGACGGTGCAGGAGGCCAGCCCTGAGGGGCTTAAGGCCATTGGGCCCACCACCGTCACCCTGGCGCGCGTGGAGGGGCTGGAAGCCCACGCCCAGGCTGTGACGCGCCGGCTGGCGGCACTCAAATGAGTATTCTCAACCGCGCGCGGCCCGAGATTCGGGGGCTGGCTCCCTACGCGTCAGCCCGGGCGATGGCAGGGCTGGCCCCGGTTACCCTCAACGCCAACGAGTCGCCCTGGGCTTCGCTGGCGGACGCCGGCGGTCATCTCAATCGCTATCCGGATCCTCAGCCGGCGGAACTCGTTGCCGGGCTTGCCGGTTATTTTGGCGTGGCGCCGGAGCATCTGATTGCAACCCGCGGCAGCGACGAGGCGATCGATCTGTTGATCCGGGCATTCTGTCCCGCCGGCGCCAGCGCCATCGTGCAGTGCCCGCCCACCTTTGGCATGTACGGGATCTCGGCCCGGGTGCAGGGCGCCCAGGTGATCGGGGTGCCGCTGGTGGCCAGCCAGGATCACGCGGTGGACTTCGGCTCGGTGCTGGAGGCAGCCAGCAGCCCCGAGGTGCGTCTGGTCTTTTTGTGCCGTCCCAACAATCCCACCGGGAGCATGGTGGAAGCGGAGCCGATCCTGGGCCTGTGTCGGGCGCTCAGTACCCACGCGCTCGTGGTGGTTGATGAGGCCTACATGGATTTTTGCGCGGCGCCGTCGCTCGCGACAGAGATTGGCAAGGTGCCTAACCTCGCGATCCTGCGCACGCTTTCCAAAGCCCACGCGCTGGCCGGCGCGCGCTGTGGCTGCCTGCTGGCAGATACGCCGGTGATCGACCTGCTGAAAAAGATCCTGGCGCCCTACCCGCTGCCCCAGCCCACGGTGGCCAGCGTGCTGGCGGCGCTGCAGCCAGAGGCGCTGGCGGCGACGGAGCAACAGATTTCCATGATTCTACGATTTCGAGAAAGTCTTCATAAACAACTGGAAAAAATAGATTTTATTGAGAAAATTTGGCCCAGCGAAGGCAATTTTCTGCTGCTGCGGGTAACCGATGGCCCGGGGCTTTGCCAGTGGCTGGCGGAGGGGGGTGTGCTGCTGCGCAACTTCAACAGCACCCCGACACTGCAGAACTGCGTGCGGCTGACGGTGGGCAGCCCGCCGGAGAACGCCCGGGTTCTGGCCCTGCTGGAGGCGTATCCGGGATGAGAAAGGTCGCGTTTGTAGACCGGGACGGCACCATTATCCAGGAGCCGGAAGACTTCCAGATCGACAGCCTGGCGAAGTTTGCCCTGGTGGAAGGAGCGCTGCCGGGTCTGTTGGCGCTGCAGGACCTGGGCTATGAACTCGTGCTGGTCAGCAATCAGGATGGCCTGGGCACCGCGTCCTTCCCCACCGAAGACTTTGAACCGCCCCACGCGCTGATGCAGCAGATTCTGGCCTCCCAGGGCATCAACCTGGCCGCGGAGCACATCGATCCTTCGATGCCGGAAGACAACTCGCCCAATCGTAAACCGGGCATCGGCATGCTGATGGACTACGTGCGGGATCCGGCGCTGGACCGGGAGCGCAGCGTGGTCATCGGCGATCGGGAGACGGATCTTGAAATGGCGGAAAACCTTGGCATCCCCGGCTACCGGCTGACCGCCGACGCTGGCTGGGATCAGATACTCCGCCAGATTCGCGGCCGTTTGCGGCAGGCGACGGTCAAACGCGATACGAAAGAAACGCGCATCGCGGCCACGGTTGATCTGGACGCAACGGCCCCCGTATCGATAAGCACCGGCATCGGATTCTTTGACCACATGCTGGAGCAGCTGGTTTCCCACGGCGGATTTTCCCTGGGCCTCACCTGCGAAGGGGACCTGCACATCGATGAGCACCACACTGTAGAAGATGTCGCGCTGACACTTGGCGAGGCACTGCGCCAGGCCCTCGGCGACAAGCGCGGCATCGGCCGCTACGGCTTTGTGGTGCCGATGGATGAAGCGCTGGCCCAGGCGGCCATCGATCTCAGCGGCCGGGCGCGCTTTGAGTTTTCTGCCGACTTCCCCCGGGACAATGTGGGCGAGCTGTCCACCGAGATGGTGCAGCACTTTTTCCACTCCTTGAGCGACGCGCTGCGCTGCGCACTCCATCTGGAAGTGAAAGGCGAGAACACCCATCACATGGTGGAGGGTCTGTTCAAAGCCTGCGGCCGCGCGCTGCGCCAGGCGCTGGCCTATGAGGCCGGCGGGGACCTGCCCAGCACCAAAGGGGTGCTCTGATGGGCGTGGTCCTGGTGGATTCCGGCGGTGCGAATATCGGCTCGGTGCGCTACGCGCTGCAGCGGCTGGGAACCGACGGTCAGATCAGCGCTGACGAAAACACCATCCGCGCTGCGGACAAGGTGATCATGCCAGGCGTTGGCGCCGCCGGCGCCGGCATGGCCCGACTGAAGGAAAATGGGCTGGAGCGGGTAATTCCCACCCTGACCCAGCCGGTGCTGGGCATCTGCCTCGGCATGCAGCTGATGTTTGAAGGCTCAGATGAAGATCAAACGGAAGCCCTGGGCGTTTTTGCCGGCCAGGCCCGGCTGCTGCCGGACACGCCGGAGCTGCGGGTGCCTCACATGGG
>JBCCVP010000228.1:0-5724 GCA_039195135.1 Pseudomonadota bacterium
CCCCGGGCAGCGATGGGATGGATTGGTCTCGTTTGGACCATGCCGCTGCTGGGGGCCGCCATCTATGGCCTGTTCGGGATCAATCGGGTTAGAACCCGGGCCCGTCGCATCAGCGACGAGGCGGACCAGCCGTCCGGGCCCCGCACCCCGCCGGATCCGGTGCCGCCCACCGCGCTTGACTCGAGGGCCAACCTGCTCGCCCGCATCTCCGACGCCGTGTCCGATCGGCCCATTGTCGGCGGTAACCAGGTCCAGGTGCTGCACAACGGCGACGAAGCGTTTCCCGCCATGCTGGATGAGATCGCAGCTGCCCAACGCTCCGTCTACCTCATGACCTACATCATGAATCGGGATGAGGTGGGCCGGGCTTTTGTCGACGCGCTTGCCCAGGCCCGGAACCGGGGCGTTGCGGTGAAGGTGCTGATCGATGGTATGGGCGAGTACGACTCCTGGCGACGCATCGGTCCCGTCCTGCGCAGGGCGGGCGTGCCGTTTGCGCGATTTCTGCCGCCCCGCCTTCTGCCCCCCAGCATTCACCTCAACCTGCGCAACCATCGCAAGGTGCTGGTGATTGATGACCAGGTCGCCTTTGCCGGCGGCATGAACATCTCCGCGCGCCACGAACTTTCAAGCGCCAGCCCGGCGGCGGCGACGGCTGATGTGCACTTTAAGTTCCAGGGGCCAGTGGCCGGGCAGCTGCAGGATGTGTTTGCCTCAAGCTGGCGTTTCGCCACCCGGGAGGCGCTGGCGTCCGATCACGATGCGTGTGCGGCGCCGGGTACCAGCGCCTGCCGCGCGATCAACGACGGGCCGGATGAGGACCTGGATAAGCTGGCCCAGATCCTGCGCGGCGCCGTGTCCGCCGCCAAGTCGAGCGTGCAGATCCTGACGCCCTATTTCCTCCCCTCCAGCGCACTCATCGGCGCGCTGCAGGCCGCTGCCCTGCGCGGCGTGGAAGTGCAGATTGTCTTGCCCGAAAGGTCCAACAAACGCGTTGTGGACTGGGCCACCCAGCGCATTCTGGGGGAACTGATTGCGCGCGGCGTACACATCTACAAACAGCCGGCGCCGTTTCATCACGGCAAGCTGTTTGTGGTGGACCGAAGCTACCTCCTCCTTGGGTCCGCAAACCTCGACCCCCGCAGCCTGCGGCTCAACTTCGAGGTGGGGGTGGAGGTGTTTGATGAGGCGGCGGCGCTTGAGGTCTGGAGTTATGTGGAACAGATTCGACTGAGATCCCAAACCGTGAAAATCGAAGAGCTGACTTCCCGGAGTCTGCCGCGGAAACTGCGGGATGCCTTTTGCTGGTTGTTCTCGCCGTACCTTTAGGTATCGCCTACTCCGCGTCTCCCCGGCGCAGCACCAGCACCGAACACTTCGCCAGGCGAATTACCCGCTCCGCCACCGACCCCAGCATCAGCCGGCGAAACCCGTGATAGCCGTGGGAGGGCAGGATAATCATGCCTGCCTTGAGCTCCTCCGCGTAGTCGGCAATTTCGGTGCCGGGATCGCCGACGCGGATTTCGGACTTGATGTGCTCCCAGCCCCGTTCTTTCAAAAAACCGTCGAAGTGTTTGCGCACCGCGGCGAGGCGGGCTTCGTCGTCGACGTCGCCAACGCCCATCAGACCCATGTCGCTGTAGGCGGAATGGAGCCCGGGCGTGAGCACGTGAAGCAGATGGATATCGTAGTGATCCGCATTCGCGACCGTCTGCTGCAACACCAGGTTGCAGGCCTCGGAAAAGTCGATGGGAACAACGATGGGAGACTCATTGATCTGCAGCATCTTCAGCGCCGTTGCATAGCCAGTAAAAGCCGCGTCATTGTGAAACGGCCACGCGGGGCCGGCAATAAGGAGATACCGCAGGTCACCGGCGCCCCGCCGGGGAATCCATCCCGCCGCCGGCTGTTCATGACCGGCGCCGCGGCGGGTTGCCGAACTCAGGGTCGGTGCTGATTCTGGCCCCCACGGTGCCGGCCGGCGCGTCGTACCAGCCGGGGTCGCTGTAGTCTCCCGCGGCCAGGTTATCCCGCACCTTGATGGTGGTGAACATGCCGCCCATCTCGATGTTTCCGTACGGCCCTTTCCCGGTCATCATCGGCAGCGTGTTCTCCGGCCCTGGGTGATGTCCACTGTCGATGTGGTCCTGGTGCTCTGCCATGCCATCGCGCCCCATTGGCAGATAGCCCGGCAGCATGCTGCGGATCTGGGCATCGATACCGGCCTGATCCACGCCCAGGTTGTTGGGGATCCCATGGCCCATCGCATTCATCGTGTGGTGCGCCATGTGACAGTGGAAGGCCCAGTCGCCGGGCACCGCAACAAACTCAAGGTCCCGGACCTGACCCACACCCACAATCTCGGTGGTCTCCGGGCGCCAGAGGGACTTGGGCCAGCGGCCCCCGTCAGAACCGGTGACCCAGTACTGCACGCCGTGCATGTGAATGGGGTGGTTCCACATCGACAGATTGCCAACCCGGACGCGCACCCTTTCCCCCGTGCGGGCGACCAGCGGTTCGATGGCCGGAAAGACTTTGCTGTTAAAGGTCCACAGATCAAAGTCCACCATGATGGACGGGTCCGGGCGATAGGTACCGGGGTGCAAGGCCCAGTTGTGCAAAACAAAACAGTAATCCCGGTCCACCGGTACCGGCTCGGGACCGGCCGGGTGAATAATGAACATGCCCATCATCCCAACCGCCATCTGCGTCATCTCATCCGCATGGGGGTGTTACATGTGGGTGCCATGCTGGCGTAAGGTGAATTCGTAGGCATAGGTCTCGCCGGGCTGAATCTGCGGCTGGGACAACCCCCCCACCCCATCCATGCCGCTGGGCAACAGGATCCCATGCCAGTGCACCGTCGTGTGTTCGGCAAGCCCGTTGGTTACCAGGATACGCACCCGGTCCCCTTCCACCGCCTCGATCGTTGGCCCCGGCGTCGAGCCGTTATAGCCCCAGCACTTCGCGACACTTCCTGGCGCAAATTCGTGCTCTACCTCTTCCGCAACAAGGTGAAACTCCTTCACCCCGTCTTTTAACCTGTAAGGCAAGGTCCACCCGTTTAGCGTGCGTACCGGTTGATAGCCCCGGTCCGCCGAGGCCGGGGCCCGGGGGGCCTCAGACGCTTCCACACCAGCAACCGGCCCGACGGCCCCTGCGACCGCTCCCGCCCCGGTAAGCCCCAGAAATTTTCGTCGCGACGTCATGGGTTCTCTCCGTCCGTCATATTTTTGTGGTGATGATGGTGCCCGCCGTGCTGCAGGTCGGCATCTGGCGCCGGTTGAATCAGCTGGTCAACGTCCACCGAGTCGGTGTCCTGGCTCGCGCTGGGCAACGCGTGGCCCACCGCCCGCCGCAGCTGGGCGCGCTGGACCCAGTAGTCGGTCAAAGCGGCCAGGTAGTCCCGGTACGCGTCATATTCCTGCTGCTTGATTTCCAGCAGCTCAAACACCCCGGCGAGCATAAAGTTGACCTGTTCCTGCGCCCGGGCAACGCTGGCGACGCGCTGCGGAATCAGCTGTTTGCGAATCTCGTCGATGCGGGCCCGGATGTTCAGCATCGATGCGTGGGCGAGCCGCACCTCATTATCGATAGCCACGGTAAGCTCCTGCACCCGGCCCAGGGCAGCGTCAAGTTCGGCACCGGCCCGCAGCTGCTGATCACCGCGCTGATTCAACAAAGGGATTGACCAATCCAGCCGGGGCCCTTCCAGCTCCGCGCCGTCAGTTTCCCGCTCCCGCTCAAACCCCACCTCGATGCCGTCCAGCCATCGGCTCCAGGCCACCTGGTCCTTCTGATCCGCCAGCTGCAGTACCCGGGATTTGGCGGCTTTCAGATCCAGCCGATGCCGCCCGGACAGGGCAAGCAGCTCGGCCAGCTCATCTTCGCGGGCAAGCGGCAGGCGCAGGCGTCCTGCCGTTTCCCACGGGTCACCCATCGACAGGCCCAGCAGATTGCCGAGCGCAGCGCGGGCCGCCAGCTCCTGTGCCTGAGCGTCCAGAAATTCGAGTCTCAACCGCGACGCCTCCGCTTCCTGCAGAGCCAGGTCCCAGGCGTTGAGGTTGCCCGCCGCAAAAAAACGCTGCGCCAGATCCGCGGCGACCCGGGCCGCCTTCGCAATCTGCTCCTGCAACGAGGCATGCTGCCGCGTGCCCTCGTAGGCGTAGAACGCTCGCTCGGCGTCGGTTGCCAGCGTCCAGAGGCGATTCCCCAGCGCTTCCTGGGTGGCCACAAATGCGGCGGCGGTTTGCCGGCGGCGCGCCGGCAGCGTGAGCAGATCGGTCAGCGAGGCCACCAGACCGAAGGTCTTCAGATCCAGGTCGCCGGGCTGATCCGAATCCAGCACGACAGCCTCAAGCAGCGGATTGCTCACCCGGGTGCCTCGGTAGCGGTCCGCAGCGGCCAGATCCAGCGCCGCGTAGTCCCGCCGGAGCTGGGGGTTGTTGTAAAGCGCCAGGGCGATCGCCTGCTCCGCCGTCAAGGGTGTAGCCGTCAGCGCCGCTACCGCAGCAGACTCGCCCGGCAGCGGCATACCGCGGTTTTCCAACAGGTCCGCCACGGCCGAACGACCCGAGTCGGTTGGCAGGGAAGCACAGCTGTGCAGCAGTACAAGCGCCGCAGCGGCCAACAATCGCGCGATCGCGTGCCGCTCGAATTCCACCGCGGGCCTTTTCCCGGCGACGGGTTGAACCATTTTCATTGGTGGCCTTTCCGTTCGATTTGCAAAATCCGTTCGCCTGCGGCCCGGTGAGGCCACGGCGTTACTGGGTGTGAGCCTTCTGGCTCAGGGGCAAATCAGGATGGGATAGGAGGGGGATGAGGTGGACCGCTGGGCGTCATCAGGTGATGGTGCTGCGGACTCGGTGCTGTCATCGAGCGCTCAAAGAGAGCTGGCGAAGCTGGCGCTGCCGGCGTCACCCCCGCAAAGCCGGCGACGCAGGACGAGCACGACCGATCGCAATCCCCGCAGGAATCACAAGCCGGGTGCTGCTGGATGTTTTCGGATTCATCGGTCATCGAACCATGATGATGTCCCGAGCCCGAGTGATGCTCTTTGTTTTCGGCCCCGTCCGCGGTCCCGGCCGTACGGGTCGCATCCGCGTGATCGCACGCGTGCTGCAAGTGCGCCGCAGCACCACTCAGGGGCAGCAGCAAAACGAGCACATAGACCATGACTTTCCGCGGACGGCGCATGCACCCAGCGTAACGGCAAATCCGGGCAGGCACCAGACATCGCACGCCGGGAGCTAGGCAGCCAGCCCCCGCTTTAGACCATTCACGAGCTGCCGGGTGAAGCGTCGCGCCGATGGCGCGTCAGGCGCAAAAATGTCCATGCCGTGATAACCGCCGGACTGCACGACGCAGTCCACCGCGACCCCCTGCCCGCTGAGGGCTGCGGCGAAACGCAGGTTTTCATCCAGGAACAGGTCAAGCGACAGCGTGGCGATGAACGTGGGCGGCAGCCCGCTGAGGTCTTCCCGGCGCCCGGGAACGGCCTCCCCGGGCACCTCGTCAGAACCGGCGGGCACTCCAAGCAGCGACGACCAGCCGTAGCGATTGCTCTTGGCGCTCCAGATGTACTCGCCCTGCCACGGGGAGACGGCCCGGGTGCTGCCGGTGCGGTCATCGAGCATGGGGTAGATCAGCCACTGAAAGGCGATCTTCGGTCCGGCGCGATCGCGGGCGGCCAGGGCCAGCATCGCGGCATGGCCGCCACCGGCG
>JBCCVP010000229.1:0-5577 GCA_039195135.1 Pseudomonadota bacterium
AGAAGTTCGTTGAGTGATGATGACCCCAAATCGCCATGAGCAAGGCGCATGGCGCCGCCAAGGGTCATTCCCTTGGCTAGCCATGCAACGCCGCTCATGGCCCATTCAATATTGACTTGGGGGGCCACCCGAAGGACACGCCCCACAAGGCCTGTGGCGGTGTTGCAGCCCTGGGTCAGGTCATGACCATGACACGGCGGGCTGCGCCAACCCACAGGCCTTGTGACGCGTATCATCACTCAACGAACTTCTCATTCAGGACACTAGACCCGCAAAAAGTGTTCCCGGCCGAAGCCGGGAACACGACCCCACACGCCGCAGGCCAAAATCCCCGGATGGCCTGCGGAGTGCTTCCCCACATGCTGAATAACGCGCAATCGGCGTATTCCCCTCACGCAGTCATTCCCCCTTTCTCCGCCACGCCGTCAGCGGAGCGATTCGCTATCATGTAGCTTTCGCGCAGGCGTAAACGGGGGGAGCCCGGCCGTTGCTCAGTACCGAGGATCTGGAACGTATCCAGGGCGTGCTACGCCGGGCCATCGACCGCCTGTGTTACCGCTGGGGCCACGACGAGCGTGAGGACCTGGTGCAGACGGCCCTGCTCAAACTCCATCAGCGCACATCCGGTGAGGATAATGCGGACCTGAAAGCGTCTTATCTGTATCGCGTCGCCCACAGCATTGTGGTCGATGAAGTGAGAAAAAGGACAAGACGCCCCATGACCACCGATGCTCTATCGCCGGAGCAGTTCAGCGCCGAGCGACTCGACAGCCCGGACGCGGCCTTGGCTGCGGGCGATGCCCGGGCCGCCCTCTGGGACTGCCTGAACCAGCTGGCGGAAAACCGCCGCCTGGCGCTGGTGCTTTACCTTCAGGGTCACACCGTGCCCGAAGCTGCCCAGCTGCTGGACTGGCCCAACAAGCGGACAGAAAACTGCGTGTATCGCGGCCTCGCCAACCTGCGCGATTGCCTCAACCGCAAGGGGGTGGATCATGCCCTGGTCTGAGTCCGACGTGCAGCGCGTCTTTAAGGCCTCCCTGGCGCCCGGCGATGAACACGAATGCGCTTCGGCATCGGAGATCTGGGACGCGGTACACCTCGTTCTGCCGCCGGAGGAGCGCCGGCGCATCATCGACCAGGTGTCCCGGTGCCCGGCCTGCGCGTTCATCTGGCAGGCGGCCCGGGAAATGGGCGAAGCGCCGGTGGATACCAGCGTTCCGTCGTCTCCGCCGCCCGAAAGCTGGTGGCAAAAGCTGCTTCGGCCCGCCATGCTGGGGCCCGCGCTGGCCGGCGCCGCCGCGGTGCTCGTCGCTCTGGTGATGCTGGAGCCCCCGGCTACCCTTGATCCACTGCCGCCGCCCTCCCCATCCGGGGTAGTACGCGGTGAACCCCAGACCAACGTAGGTTTTACGGCCCTCCCCGACACGCTGCAGCCGGGTCAACTGGTTGCCTGGTCGCCGGTTGCCGATGCGGAGGGCTATCGGCTGACAGCCGTTGGCGCGGACGGCGTGCAGTGGGAAAGGGTGACGCTGGAACCACAATGGCTGACCGACGAGAGCCTTTCGCAGGTGTTCGAGCCCGATCAGCAAGTTATCCTCCGGGTTGTGGTTGTTGGCGGCGACGCTGACGGCGCAAGCTCGCCGGAGGTTTCCGTTCGGCTGGGCACGCGCTGATGCCCCGGCCCGTCGCTCGCATGTCCATAGAGACGCAATGCGTTTGAGCAAAAAAGGAGAAAAAAACCATGTCAAACGGCAACGATCCAGAGACACCGCCTCCCTGGCAGACGCTGCTCGCCGCCTTCGTAGGCGCTGCCGCTGGTGCTGCAGTGACCGTCGCGGTGTTGAACAATGACGATGAGAACAATCAAAACGGGCAGATGGAGTCCCCAGCGGCTGTGGTTCAGGAAATCGAAAAAACCGCTTGACCTGACACCCACAAGCCGTTTGACCACTCACAGCTGCCGGAGGTCCGCGTGCAGCTTGGCCCGGCTGCTGCTAGTGCTGGCGGCGGGATTACCCGTCGCCGGCGTTTCTGCATTTCCCTGCTTTGACGTAGCTACGGCCCAGACCTGCTGGGAAGCTTATCGTGTCCAGGGAGAGGACCCGAATTATGATCAGGCCGAGGCATATCTTCTGGCTCGGGTTAGCGATACCTCGCTCGACCCGGAGCTGGCCCCTGGCGTTGCGGAACTTTCACTGGCGCAGCTGGCATTCCTGCGACGGGACTTTGAAGGGATGGCCGAGTGGGCCCGGCCCGCGACGCTGGGCTGCTGGCTGAGCCGGCGCAGCGATTGTGAACTGCAGGCGCGCCGCTTTCGCTGGTATGCGCTCCAGATTGTGGGCAGGAATCACGAGGCCATCTGGGAAGCCGAGAAACTCTACGCATTGAGCCGGGCCCAGGGATCAGCGTCTGACCAGGTTAAGGCGGCGTCGACGGTTGCCCGACAGCGGTTGTGGAGTATGGACAACGCGGCCCGCGCTCTCCGGGTCCTGAAACAAACCGCGCCGCAGGCCGCCCAGGTAGCCCCCGATATCGCCCAGCACTTTGAAAACTGGCGATCCCGCGCCGCCATGCGGCTTGGCTACGCGGACCTGGCCCAGCTCACCAGCCTCCATACCGCGGCCTCGGCCGCCGCCGCCGACAATGAGCCGCTAGCTGTGGCGGCGCAGCTGCACCGGATCGAGGCACGACTTGGCGCGGGCGCTCGGACGGGAGACCTGGAAACGGAACTCAATCAGATTATTGCCGCGGAAGACGGGGTGACGGTGAATGGGATGCGCGCGCTGCTTTTGCGGCGCAAGCTGTCCGCGGAGGGCTCAGACAAGCCTCTCCTGGAGGTCTGCCTCGACAGGGAAGATCTGGACAACCTGCTGCTGCAGATCCAATGCGGTACAGCCCTCGCCATTGACCTGCTCCCGGCGCAGCGGGAACGTGCGGCTGCTATTGGTCAATCCATCAGGACGCGTTACGCAAAGCGGCTTACGCCGGAAATGGCGCTGACGTTATCCCGGCTGGATCTTCGGGTGCTGTGGAGCCGCCCCCCGGGGCCTGGCCATGTCCAGGCCTCGATCGATCTCCTGGGGGCCGCTGAACTGCAGCGGTCACTGTCCCGCGAGGGCAATCGCGCGGCTGAGTTTCTGGCATTCATGAATGACGATCACTATTGGGTCGCCGAACAGATTGCGCTGGCCGTGGAAAGAGAGCAGCTGCCGGCCAGCGCGCTACGCCGGGGCCTAGCCATCCTGGAAGCAGCGCGGCTCAGCCAGCGCCAGGCCGCCCGGCTGGACATCGGTATCGACACCGCCCTGGATGCCTGGATGCAGGCTCGAAGCACGCGGCCCGACACCATGGCGCTGGACCATTTCGTGACGCTTGAAGCGCCCCCGGAGGACGAGCAACTGCGCCCCGCACGCACGGCGGGAGACCACCGACCGGTGGAGCTGTCGAAGCTCGAGGAGTCAACTGGCGTCGTTTTTTTTCAGTGGCACCACAACCCCGAACTGGGTCGAAGAGCCTGGCTGGTTTCGGGCCGGGAGGTTGCCACCTATGCGGTTTCCAACAGCCGTTCGTTGACCCGCAAGATGCGGCGGCTCGAACAGGTGGTGACGAACGACGGAGAGCTCGCTGCCCTGCTGACGGAGATCGCCGAGGCACTGCTACCAATCACGCAGAAGTTTGGCCCAACTGTTGAAAACCTCATCTGGATCCCGGACGGGGAGCTAAACGCCGTGCCCCTGGCAGCGCTGGACATCAACTCCGCAAGGCTAAGCCGAGCCCTGCAGTATGCTTCTCTTAGGCAGGTCCTTGAGCACAGCCCAGCCAGGTCACCGCGGGCGGGAGCGCCGGTCGTACTTGCCCGGCCGGACTATGCCAGCCATCGCGACCTACCGGACCTTCCTGCAGCGGAGCGGGAGGCAAAACACATCGCCCGATCGGTCTCGGGCACCGAACTGTACCTTGGCGCCGCCGCGACGCGGGAGCAGGCGCTGGCGTCTCTCAAAGGCGATGCACCCTGGCTACACTTCGCTGCCCACCTGGAACTCGAGGGCAGCCAACCCAGCCAGTCAGGTCTACAGCTGAGTTTGGATCGGTCTGGCCGCGATGCTCTGACCGTGGCTGATCTCGAGGGCCTTAAGATTCCACCCAAGGTCGTTGTGTTGTCCTCCTGCCAGTCGGCCGCGGGCCGGCGCCTTACCGGTGAGGGAGTGATCGGGTTTTCCAGCACCTTGCTCGGAGCCGGCGCCAGTGCGGTCGTCGCGAACCTCTGGCCGGTAGACGACGCCTATGCTGCGGAATTTGTCCAAAGATGGTATCTCCATCTCACGCACGGCCTGACCATCGCCCAATCGATGCAGAAAACCCGGCAGGAGTTTGCCGGATCCGGCTACCCTCCGTCAGCCTGGGCCGGCTGGCTGGTTCTGGGTGATGGAGCAGTGGGTCTCACCGCCCGGAAGGCATCCCGGTGGCCCTGGTTGCTCGCTGCGGTGCTGCTCGGCATATTAGCCGGGATATTTGCAGCCCGGACCCGGCGTGACCAACCCAACTGATTCCAGCTCCTCCCGACCGACGCGGGACCAGCTTTACAAAGAACAGCCGGCCGACGGGCCGTTTGAATTCAGTGAGGCGGTGGCCCAGGTGTTTCCCGACATGCTGGCTCGGTCCGTACCCGGTTATCGCACCACGCTGGCAACCATTGGCGCCATTGCCGGGCGCTACGCGCAACCGGGTACCCGTTGCTATGACCTGGGCTGCTCCCTCGGCGCGGCCACCGCTGCCATGCGCAGTGCGATTCCCCACGCGGAAACCTCCCTGGTCGCCATCGACAACGCACCAGCCATGGTGAATCGATGCCGGGAACGTTTTGCTGACGCCGGCGCCGGTTGCCCGGTGGAGGTGAAGGAGGCGGACATCACCCAGGCGGAGGTCAGTCAGGCCTCGGTGGTGGTGCTGAATTTCACGCTGCAGTTTGTGCCGCTGGCTGAACGAGACGATCTGATCCGCCGGATCGCCACCGGCATGGTGTCCGGCGGTGTGCTGCTGCTGTCGGAGAAGGTGCTGCTCGACGATCCGGCTTCAGACGCGCTGTTTGCCGATCTTCACCACGCGTTTAAGGCCAGCCAGGGCTATAGCCGGCTGGAGATTGCGCGCAAACGCAGCGCGCTGGAGAACGTGCTGATCCGGGAAACGCTGCAGGCACACAAGGAGCGCTTGACAGGCGCCGGCCTCGCCCGGTGTGAGGTCTGGTTCCAGTGTTTCAATTTTGCCTCGCTGATGGCCTTTCGTCCGTGAAGGAAATGGGTGCCGCTGGAGAAAACCTTCGGCAGCTGGCATCGGCCGGGCTCACCGGCTGGGACGATCTGACAAACTCTCGCACCGCCGCGGATCGTCTGCAAAGCCACGGCGACCTGCCCCGCTGGCGGGAAGCCCTTGCGCAGCTGCCCGAACTTGAGCCGGACCGGGTGGCGCTGGATCAGCCGGCGGTAACCCTCGATGGCCCGATCATCATTCATCACCATTATCAGTCATCATCAGTCATCATCACCATGACCATCACTTTCCTCATCGTCATCACCATCA
>JBCCVP010000230.1:0-5465 GCA_039195135.1 Pseudomonadota bacterium
ATTCGATGGCTCACGTGGTCGACGTGTTTGGGACCGTTCTGGAACTGGCTGGCGCATCAACATCGGCGATGTTGGACGATCGCCTGATCGATGCGCAGTCCTTTGCCGGGCAGCTGCTGGGGCGGGAAAACGCCGACGCCCGGGCCTGGAACTACGCGGAGATCGACGCGGCCTTTCTGGGGGGGCGCACCACCGCTATGCGGAATCAGGCGTTCAAGCTGATCTCCAGCCCCCGGGGCGAGCAGCTTTATCACCTCGCGCAGGATCCCGCCGAGATGACGGATCTGATTGCCAGCGACGACGCCGCTGTGCAGCAGAACTATCAGCAGCTGAAGTCTCGCCTGGAGCAGCTGCTCGTTTCAGAAACTGAATAGATGAACCAGGGCTAATTCGACTCGCGCTCGTTTTGCTCCGCCGCCTCCACCACGTTGGGCCGAGTGATGGGCATCCGGTCCCCCAGCGGGGTCGGCGCCATCGGTCCCGTCCAGTCCCGGGGCGGCGGCTCGAGGCGTTTGGGCGGACCAAAATCCACCGAATCCATAAGCTTGCGCATCTTTGTCAGTTGATCGGGTTCGCTGCTGGCCAGGTTGTCCCTTTCTGAAGGATCCGCGGCCACGTTATACAACTCGTAGCTGAGGTCCGTAATCTGCTCAGGCGTGAATTGTCGCGGCAGGCCGGTTTTCCCCGCAACCAGTTTCCAGTCGCCGTCGTAAACGCTGTAGTAAAGAAAGCCCATCAGCAGGATCTCAAACCCAATCGGTTGCTGGCGCTGAATCGGGGCGCCGTCGGCAAGGGCGGGCCAAATGTCCGCGCCGGGTCGGTTGTAGTCGTCCGCCGGCATGGCTGCGCCGGACAAGCTGGCGAGCGTCGGAAACAGGTCGAAAACGCTGACGGGACTTGCGAGTATTCCGGGGTTCAATCGACCCGGCCACCAGGCAATGGCGGGCACCCGAACGCCGCCTTCGTAGGTGCTCATTTTTGAGCCCTTCAGGCGGCCGTTGTTGCCGCCAAACATGACCGGCGCTCCGTTGTCACTCATAAACAGCACCAGCGTGTTGTCAGCGTCCGGGCGTTCTGCAACAGCCTGGATCACCAGTCCGATCGAATCGTCCAGATGGGCCACCAGTCCCGCAATCATTCGACTGCGCTCATCCTGCAGCGCGGCGTAGGGCTCGCTGTACCCAGGTTTCGGCTGCAGCGGCGTATGGGGCGCGTTGTACGACAGGGTGAGAAAGTAGGGCTGCTCGCTATCGTGGCTGCGCAACAGTCGAATGGCATCCTGGGTGAGAAGATCCGTCGTATGGCCTTCTTCCTCAACAATCTGCCCGTTTCGCTGCCAGTCCAGCTGGCCCACCATGGCGTGGGTGTAGTAACCCACCTCGCCGCCAAGATTGCCGTAGGCGTAATCGTAGCCCCGGCGGTGCGGGAAACGGTCCAGCGTGTGATGGCCCAGGTGCCATTTGCCCACCAGCCAGGTGGCGTAGCCCTGGCTCTGCATCAGTTCGGCAAGCGTGGGCGTGTCGGCGGGAATGCCCGCTTTTGACCAGGGGGTGATCGGCTCATACAGGCCGAGCTTGCCGGCGCGCCGTCCGGTGAGCAGTGCAGCCCGGGTCTGGCTGCAGGTGGGGTAGGCGTAAAAGCGATCAAACACCAGCCCTTCTCCGGCCAGCGCGTCGATGGCCGGCGTTTTGATATGGCTGCCGTTGTAGCCCACTTCACCCCAGCCAAGATCGTCAGCGATGATCAGCACGATGTTGGGTGCGGTTGGAGATTCCGGGGTCGCCGCATCGCCGGTGGGTTCAACGGCCGAGCAGCCGGCAAGCGTGACGCTCACGACCGTCAGCTGGATCACAGTACGCAGAAACATGGGCGTTATCCCCTTAAAAAGTCGAGGTGGATTCGATTAAACGCCTCCGGCTCTTCCCACTGCGGCCAGTGGGCACTGCCGGTGAGCACCTCAAGCCGCGCGTCAGGGATCAGGGCAGCGGCCTGTTCCGCCAGGGCGACAGGCTGACCTGGATTGTGGGTGGTCCAAATGAGCAGCACGGGGCAGGGGATCTCCTTCAGCTGGTCGGGCCGGTACCAGGTGGTTTGGGTTGCGGGATCGATCAGCTGGCCAATCGCCTGCTCGGTAATTTTGCCGATGACCGGGGCCCGGCCGGGCTGGCTATATATTTCAAAACGGGTCTGGATAATCTCATCGGTAAGACTCGCTTCGTCTACCACCAGCCAGCGCATGCGCGCTCTCACGGCGTCGAGTGTTGGCGAGCCGGATGCCTTGCGGGCACGCTCCAGTAAATCGCGCATCTGCGAAATCCCCTGCTCGTCCTGCGGCGCCAGCGGTAGGCCGGTGTTAAGAACCAGCCTTTTGACCCGCTCCGGGTGCTGCAGCGCAAACCAACAGGCAATGGACGCGCCCAGTGACTCACCGGAGATGCATGCCGATTCAGCGCCGATCGCGTCGAGCAGGTCTCGCAGATGGTCCACGTAGCCCTGCATCCCGTAGTCGGCGTGGTCCGGTGCGTCGGTGTAGCCGTGGCCAACCAGGTCGACGGCAAGCACCCGGAAATCCCGCGCGTGGGCAGCGATGTTTTTAACGTAGGCTTCCGCATGTCCGCCGGTGCCGTGAAGGAACACGAGCACTGGCCCCTCGCCCGCCTCAATGACTCGAGTACGCACGCCGCCAGCGTCGTAATACGTTTGCTTGAAATCAACACCTTGAAGGTGGTTCCAGATGGAAAGAGACATGCGGATACCCAAGCCTGGTGCTGGCAAAGCGTCAGTTTAAGGCGCCAGCGGGTTCATTCTGAAATGAATATCGGTTATAAGTTTTCATTCTCCGCATGAATAGTTTGCTGGTGACTAATCTCCGTCGATTTGATCTGAATCTCTTCACCGTGTTCGAGGCCATCTACCAGGAGCGGAACCTCACGCGGGCGGCTGACCGCATCGCCATGAGTCAGCCGGCGGCGAGTAACGCGCTGAACCGGCTACGCGGGGCTTTGAACGACGATTTGTTTGTGCGGCAGGGAAACTCGATGCAGCCGACGCCCAAGGCGCGGGAGCTTGAGGTGTTTGTGTCGCAGGCACTGGACCTGATCCGCAGCGGCGTTGCCGATGCGGAGGATTTTGATCCGGCGCAGCCCAGGACATTCAATCTGGCTGGCATCGAGCACCTGGAACACTATCTGCTGGCGCGGCTGCTGGAGGTCACCAAGGCGCACCTGGCGTCGCTCAGGTTCAATTTCACCGGTGGGCTTGCCAGCGAATGGCGGGAAAAGCTCAAGTCCGGCGCAATCGATCTGGCAATCGACCACGTGCCCCTGGCGGACGACGAATACAAGGTCCAGCAGATCGGCAGCGACTCGCTGATTAATATTGTGCGGGCCGATCATCCGCTGGCGGGCAGCCGTCTTAATCTTAAGAAAACCCTTGCCCAGCGCTACGTTGTCTTACAGCCCCGGGACGAACGCGGTTTCGCGATGGAACGGTTCTTGAGATCCCACTCGGCGGCGGATCAGATCGCGGTGAGGGTGAACCACTTCAATGCCATGCTGAGCGCTGTTGAGCAATCCGATCTGATCGGCACCGTGCCCGCGCAGATTCTCGATCATCTCGGTATGCGTTTTGAGGTGGCGCCGCTGGAAACCAAGATGCCGGAAAGGGAGTTCCGCCTGTTGATGATCTGGCACCGCAGTCAGACGCACGATCCGGCCAACAGCTGGCTGCGTGATCAGGTTGCGGGCCTCCTGCAGGGGGCCGCCCGCTAGAGGGATCGGTAGCGGCGCTCAAGCTCCGCGATCCGCGTCCTTAGCTCGTCGATTTTCTCCGCGGACACGTCGCGGTCTGCAACGGCCTCCACGCCCTGGCGCAGCGCAGCGAGGCGCTGCAGGTTGGCCTGTGTCGTCCGCGCCGGCAGCCGCTGGTTGTCCTGCGCGGCCTGGTCCAGCTGATCCCGCATCAACCACACCATGCGCCGGGCCGTTTCGACAAAAGCCTCATTGTCTTCGGCCAGAAACGCCGCCGCCGTGCGCATACCGTAGAAGTCCAGATCCTGGAACAGCGAGATACCCTCATCAATCAGGGTCAGTGCCTCCCGGGCAAACCGGCGGCGTTCCGGCGAGCGTACCTGTCGGTTGCGCCAGTCCGCGCGCAGTTTCAGCGCATTGAGGTACCACGGGTCGGTGGGCTTGGCTTCTGCCAGCGTGGCATCCAGGGCCCGGGCGGGCTGAAAGTCGCCCTGGCGAGCGCTGGCCCAGGACCGGATCACCGCGGCCGCCGGCCCCGTTAGCTGCGCCGCCTGCGCGGCAAGCTGCGGCGGCGCGCTGCCGTCAGCGATGCGGCTTGCGTTAGGAAAAACCAGGGCGAAGCGGGCCGCGTCAAAGCCGCTGTCCCAGCGCAGGGCCTGGAGCAGCGCTGCCGTCGAGCGTTGTTGATCCGTCTCCGCCAGCAGTCGGCTCGCCAGGACCGGGCCGTGGGGGTTTTCCTTTTTCGCCAGCAGTTCGGCCAGCTGGGCGGCAAGGCTCGAGGCACCCAGGCCTTGTAGCCGCCGGCCGATGTAGGAGAAATTCAGATCCTTCGGCAGGTCGCGATAAACCCATCCGTCCGGATCAAGCAGGGGGTGATAGGGCGTCAACAAAGCAAGGAGCGAACCGTAGGTCAGGGCCCGCCCTTCCTGTATGGCCCGAGCCGAGTCGGTGGCCATGTAGTTTCGATTGTCAGTGAGCAACGCGGCGCCGGAGGAGAACTCAACCAGCCCCTTCCGGTCCATGGCCAACGCCGAGAGCAGATCTTCGACGCTGCCCACGCCCTTGGCCTGATAATGATCGGGATGCTGTCTGAGGGGAGCCCCCGTTCGGACAATCTCGAGTTCCGGATTCAGGGGCCGGTCGGAGGCCAGCAGCATCAGCACCTGCGGGTCCCAATGGTAAAGGCGCACGTGGGGAAATACGTCCAGCAGCGTCGCCGCCAGCGAACGCAGCAGCGCCTCGTCCACAAACTGGCTGTTCATCCACTGTAAAAACGTGCCGCCGGGATTGAGGTGATCCCGCGCCAGCTGCATGAATTCGCGCGTGTACAGGTGCGACGCGCCGGCGGTCCAGGGGTGCGACGGCTGGGAGACGATGGCGTCGTAGGTGCGATCGCTCAGCGCGAGCGCGCTGCGCACGTCGTTGATGGTGATGGACACGCGGGGATCACCCAACGGATCAACGGCGCGCGCCTCAGCAATCGACTGATTGGCGGCAACCACCTTGGGTTCAAGCTCCAGCACGTCAACGTGGCGCAGCACGGGCGCCAGGCTTTCCAGCGCGACCCCGCCGCCAAGGCCGATCACGAGCATGTCGTAGGTGTCGGGCCGGGCGAGAACGGGCAGGGTGGTGAGCATCCGCTGGCTATGGCGCGAAGGCGGTGCGCCGTGCGGATCCACCGAGGCTTCCGGCAGGCCATTGTTGCGCAGGAGAAAG
>JBCCVP010000231.1:0-5463 GCA_039195135.1 Pseudomonadota bacterium
GGCCGGGGCGGCCCAGGCCTTCACCGTAGGCGCTTAGCGTTTCTTCAGAAAATCCCTCACTGAACGCAAACCAGGTGCTGTAGGCCACGTTGCCGACAACCAGGGAGTAGTAGCTCGCGGTGACCACCAGGGTGATCAGCAGCAGCGCGCCAACGGCGCGGCCGGCGCGCCGGCCAAAGGCGGCGGCAAACGCCCCGACGGGGCCGTGGCCGGTGGCCCGGCCCAGCGCCCATTCAGCGCTCATGGCGGGCACTGCGAAGACCAGCATCAGCACCAGGTACAGGGCGAGAAACGCGCCGCCGCCGTGCTGTCCCATCATGTACGGAAAACGCCAGAGATTGCCCAGGCCAATGGCCAGGCCAGCCAGCGTGATGACGCTGGTTAGAGCGGAGGAAAAATGTGGGCGCTCAGGCGCCGACACGAAAGATCAGGTTGGAATGATTCATCAAAACTCGCCGGCGGCAGGCGCCGCCGGCGAGGTCAGTTGCATCAGAAGCGCCAGCGAGCCTGCAGCGCGATAGAGCGGGGTCGCTCCACAAACGCATATTGGCTGTTGGAGCCGAAGGTGCCGGACAGCGGCACCGGGTTGGAGTAGCGAATCACCGCCTCGTCGTTCAGGTTCCGCGCCAGCAGCGCCAGTTCCCAGGTATCCGCAGCGTTGCTCAGCGCCAGGCGCAGGTTCACCTTGGCGTAGGCGTCCTGCACGGTGAGCGGGTCGTTGTTCTGCGCGGTGAAGAACTCATCGGTAAACGTCACGTCCAGGTTGCCCCGGAAATTGAGGTTACTGCCGATGTCGGTGAAGTAGTCAAAACCGAAGGCGCCGGAGTAGTCCGCCACATATTGGTTGGTTTGGCCGGTACGATCGCAGAGACGGTCGCCGTCCGGATCCGGCTCACCGAAGAAACACTGGCCGTTCGGAAAGTTCTTGAACTCAAAGTCGGTGAAGGCGAGGGACCCGAAAAAACCGATGCTGTCGGTGATCTGCCAGCGGCCGTCCAGCTCCAAACCCTGGATGTCCGCTTCCGCGGCGTTACCCACGTTAAAGCCCAAGGTGCCGTCGAAGATACTGATCTGGAGGTCGTCGTAGCTGGTGAAGAACGCCGCGGCGTTAAGCTCCGCCGCACCGTCCGCCAGGCGCATCTTGGCGCCGATTTCCAGCGAATCGGCACCCTCGTCTTCGAACTCAAACGTACCGTCCGGCAGCGTGCCCGGAGCGATGATGCCCGGTACCGCAAGCTGCGAGGCGCCGGGAACCGTGTTGGAGCGGGTGTCGAAGCCGCCGGCCTTGAAGCCCGTGCCGAACGAGGCGTAGAGCATGGTGTCGTCGCTGACGTCCCACTGGGCGTTGAGAGCATAGTCCAGCGAATCGTCACTGCGCTCGCCGGAGATGTCGTGGCCGATGACCTGCACGTCAAACAGCCCGGCATAAACTGCGGCCGCGGTGCCGAAGCGCAGCGGATCGGTGGCCGGGTTGATCGGCGCGCCGGTGTCAAAGTCGGTCAGCACCACGTTCCGCGAGGCGGTCTTTTCCTCATCCGTGTAACGCAGGCCCAGACTCAGGCGGAGCGTGTCGGAGACGTTCCAGGTGGCCTGACCAAACACCGCGAAGCCGTCCGTTTCCTGGTTGAAGGTTCGCGTGGCGGCGCTGTTTACGAACAGGTCGCCGGCACCGGGGCCAATCAGGCCGTTGATCACCGGTCCAAGAATACTGTTGCTGGGAACGCCGGTGGCGTCGGGCGAGTCGTGTTCGTTGGTCTGGTAGAAAAAGCCGGCAATCCAGTCGATGGTTTCGCCACCGGCGGAGGTCAGACGCAGTTCCTGAGAGAACTGGTCATAGTCTTCTGCCAGGGGCGCCAGAATGACGTTACCGGAGCTGAAGTCGCAGTCGCAGAGCTCAGAAAACTCGTACTGCACGTAGCTCGTGATGGACGACAGGGTAAAACCGCCAAAGTCGTAGTCGAGGGACAGCGTGACGTTGTCCGACTCATTGTTACTGAAGTCGCCGTTGGCGCTGCGGCGGAAGTCCTGCGTTACGTCGAGCACCGAAGGATCCTGACCAAACGCCAGCGCAAGAAACTGCGAGTAGGGGATCGCCAGCGGGTTCGTCGGAATGGGTCCGGGGAACGCGTAGAAGTCGCCGACAATTTCCACCTGGCGGCCGCGCACGTCAAATTCGTTGCGCTCGTACTTGCCGACGATGGACAGGCGATCGGTGGGATCCCAGGCCAGCGTGGCACGCACCGTCAGCTCATCCCGGTTGGGCTCGTCTTCACCCAGGGTGGTGTTTTCGATGTAGCCGTCCATGTCCCGCTTGCGGATGGCCAGGCGGCCGCCGAGCGTATCGCTGAGCGGGCCGGACAGGATGGCGCTGAACTCCTGCTCGCCGTGGTCCGGCTCGTAGAGGGCCGACACGGAGCCTTCAAACTCCTGCGTGGGCCGTGCCGTGGTCAGGCTGATGGCCCCGGCAATGGCGTTTTTGCCGAACAGAATACTCTGCGGGCCGCGCAGCACTTCCACCCGGGACATGTCGAACAGCGGCGAGCGGGCCAGCTGGCCCCGGCCGTAGTGAACGCCGTCGACAAACATGGCGGAGGACTGCTCAAAGCCCGGGTTGATGCCGGAGCCGATGCCGCGAATGTAGATGTTGTTACCGATGCCCGTTTCCGACATGGTCAGGTTGGGCACGTAGTTCTGGAGGTCGTCAATTTTCTTGAGGCCCACCTCTTCCATCTTGCTGCCGGTCACCACGTTGACCGAGATGGGTACGTCCTGGAGATTCTGCTCCCGCTTCTGCGCGGTGACGACAATTTCTTCCAGCATGGCGTCCTGGGCGTTTGCCGACAGCGCCAGGGAGATGCCGGTGGCAAGCAGGGTCATGCGGGCGATTGGAGACCGCGCAAAGGCAGTAGTCATAGGTCCCTCCAGAGGGTTTTGGGTCAGTGCCGCCTTTATACGCTAATCCTGGCCAGTTTTGAACTGGCGTTTGATTTTCTCAAGGCCTGTAAAGTACTGGAAGAACCTGGGCTAACCCCCAAGCCGGCGGCCGGTTTTTTGTCGTAGCAAAATTGCCGGACAGCACTTCGCCGGGATTAATTCTTGCAGTTAGAATAGCCTCCCCATCCCGACCGACGTGCGCGCCTCCATGACCCAGTCTTTCACTACGCCCCAGGCCATTTTGTATCACCGCGAAACGGCGACGCCGGATCAGCCGTTCCTGCACCAGCCCACCGCCGACGGCTGGCGCCGTTTTACCTGGGGCGACTGCGTATCCCAGGCGCGGCGCCTGGCCACCGCGCTGCGCGGTCTGGGCCTGAAGCCCGGCGATCGCGTGTCCATCTTCTCCCGCAACTGCGCGGAATGGCTGATCGCTGATTATGCGTTGCTGATCGGCGGCTATATCTCAGTGCCGATCTACTCCTCCGCCAGCGAGGACACGGTGCGGCATATTCTGGAACATTCGGAAGCCAAGGCGGTGTTTGTTGGCAAGCTGGACCATCCGGAGGCCCAGGACCGGGGCATTCCGGCGGCGGTCACGCGCATCGCCATGCCTTACCCCACTATCACCTGCCAGCTGGATTGGGATGCCCTGATTTCCGCGAACGAACCGCTTAAGGAAAGCTGGGAGCCGGAGCCGGAGGAGCTGATGACGCTCCTTTACACCTCCGGCAGCACCGGCCAGCCGAAAGGGGCGATGCACAGCTACGCCAGCTTTCTTTACGCCGGCCAGCACATCGGCGAAGCGCTGGCGCTGACCAAAGAAGACCGGCTCCTGTCGTACCTGCCGCTGGCTCACTGCACCGAGCGGGCCTACGTGGAAGCCACCTCGCTGGTTTTTGCCAACCAGCTCTGGTTTGTGCATGAGATCGACACGTTCGGACAGAACCTGAAAGACTGCCAGCCGACGTTCTTTGGCTCCGTGCCCCGGCTGTGGAAAGTGTTTCAGCTGCAGATCCTGGCCCAGATGCCGGCGGGGCGGCTGGCGTTCCTGCTCAAGCTGCCGGTGATCTCCGGGGCGGTGAAAAGAAAAATTAAGGCCGGCATGGGCCTGGGAGACTCGCGCTGGTTCATGAGCGGTTCCGCGCCTATTGCCGCGTCGCTGCTGGAATGGTGGGAGGCGCTGGACATGCCCATATCGGAAGGGTGGGGTATGACCGAGACTTTCGCCTACGGCACCCTGTTGGCCTACGGCGAGCCCATTCGCCGGGGCAGCATCGGCAAGGCCTGTCCCGGCACCGACCTGCGCATCAGCGACAACGGCGAGCTTGAGATTCGCACGCAGACGCTGATGCAGGGCTACTACAAAAACCCGGAAAGCACCGCGGAGAGCATGACCGAAGACGGGTTTTTCCGCACTGGCGACCGGGCGGAGATTGACGGCGACGGCTACGTGAAAATCACCGGCCGGGTGAAAGACATCTTCAAAACCGCCAAAGGCAAATATGTGGCGCCGGTGCCGATTGAAAGCCGGCTGGCGCGCAACCCCCACGTGGAGCTGGTATGCCTGGTGGGCTCGGGCCTGACCCAGCCCGTGGCGCTGGTGCAGCTTACCGAGGCAGCCCAGGCCCTGGATAAATCAGAGGTTTCCCAGAGCTTCGAGGAGCAGCGGGTATCGCTCAACGAAAGCCTGGAGCCGCACGCAAAGATTGGCCACGTGGTGGTAGTGAACGATACCTGGGATACGGAAAACGGCATGCTGACGCCTACCCTCAAAGTGCGGCGGCACGCGGTAGAGGCCCACTACGGGGCTGCTATTGCCGCGGTGGGTGCCGAGCGCGTCACATTCCTTTAAAAGAGTCCGCAAGCAAACAGGCAGCCCGCCGGTCACTTCCACTGGCGGGATCGCCAGCCTATCAACACACGGGAACCACCATGACGAATCGAATCGGAATTTTTCTGCTGCCCCTGCTGGCCGCCCTGAGCTGGGCCCACGCCGGGGAAGTGCCCACGGACGCGAGTGAAGTGCAGCCGCTGCTGCCGGGCACCAGCGCGCCAAAATTTACCGCGGCCACCGCAGCCGGCGAGACTTTCAGCCTGGACCCGGCCGCCATGGAGCGGCCCGCGGTGCTGATTTTCTATCGCGGCGGCTGGTGCCCGTTCTGCAACCTGTACTGGTCCAAGCTGCGCGAAATCGAGGACGAGCTGGTCGCGCTGAACCAGGATGTGGTTTTCATCAGCCCGGATCGGCCCGAGCTGCTGGCCGAAGCGCTGGCCGACGAAGCGGATCAGCCCACCTACGTGCTGGCGTCGGACGCCGACTCGTCCATTGCCGAGGCTTTCGGTATTGCCTTTCGCATTGATGACGCCACCTACGAGCGGTACCTGGAGTACGAGATTGATCTTGAGAAGTCCTCAGGTCACGGGCACCGGCAGCTGCCGGCGCCGGCGGTGTTCATCATCGATACCGACGGGGTGATCAAGTTCAGCTACGTCAATCCGGACTACAAGGTGCGCCTGCATCCGGAC
>JBCCVP010000232.1:0-5426 GCA_039195135.1 Pseudomonadota bacterium
AAGGTGCCGAAGCACGGATCGAGGGCTTTGGCGCGGGATCGGGTCGAATGCAACGAGGTCTGTAATTGTGGTGTTACATCGAAAACGGGATCGACGTGCCCACCGCCAACACCATTGTGATCAACCGCGCGGACCGGCTGGGTCTGGCCCAGCTGCACCAGCTTCGGGGGCGGGTTGGCCGGTCCCATCACCGCGCCTATGCCTACCTGATTGTGCCGCCGCCTAAGGCCATGACGGGCGACGCGGTGAAGCGTCTGGAGGCGCTGGCCTCCCTGGAAGATCTTGGCATCGGATTTACCCTGGCCACGCATGACCTTGAAATCCGCGGCGCCGGCGAACTGCTGGGGGACGAGCAGAGCGGGCAGATTGCCCAGGTCGGCTTTCAGCTGTATATGGATCTGCTGGAGCGGGCGGTGAAGGCCATGCAGACCGGCGACCTGCCGGAGGAAGACCTGCCGGAAGCCAGCGGCTGCGAGGTGGACCTGTCGCTACCGGCGCTGATCCCGGACCCCTATCTGCCGGACATTCACATGCGGCTGGTGCTCTACAAGCGGATTTCCAGCGCCCCCAGCGATGCCGCCCTGGACGCCATCCAGGCGGAGATGATCGATCGCTTCGGGCTGCTGCCGGAGCCACTGCAGAACCTGTTTACCGTATCCCGGCTACGGCTCAAGGCGGAGGCTCTGGGCATCCGCAGTCTCAAGCTGCACGCGGACGGCGGCACGGTGCAGTTCACCGCCACACCCGCGGTGGATCCGCTGGTGCTGATCCAGCTGGTGCAGCGGGAACCGGAGCGCTACCGCTTCGACGGCACGGAGCGGTTCCGGATCACCTTGGAAATGCCCGAGGACGAAGACCGGCTGCAGCTTGCCGCATCCTTGCTCAGTCAGTTTCACCAGAGGAAAGCAGCATGACGCGTCCCCTTTCCTGCCTGCTCATCGCCTTCGCGGCCCTCGGCTTAGGTCCGGTCGCGGCCCAGCCCAGCTCCGACACTTCGGTGCCGGAAG
Source organism: Pseudomonadota bacterium (assembly GCA_039195135.1). Lineage (GTDB taxonomy): Bacteria > Pseudomonadota > Gammaproteobacteria > Xanthomonadales > SZUA-38 > JANQOZ01. The sequence continues at coordinate 1,008 of JBCCVP010000232.1, forward strand.
ACCGCTATTACGTCGAGCTGATTGTGTTTGAGCGCGACGATGCCCGGGAAAAGCTCTACCGGTGGCCGGGGGAACCGGCCACCCGATCCGCCCTGGATCTGTGGCGGCGGCTGCATCGTCTGGGTGATCCGCTGCGCAGCCCGGTCGGTGATGGTTCGAGCAATTCTGTTGGCGAACCGCGGGGCGATTCTCTGGAGAATACGCTCGGCGATTCGCTGAAAGATCCACTGGGTGATCCGCTGAGCAGCCGCCGCGACCCCGCCACTCCGACGCCGCTGCTGCCGGCCTCAGACCTGTTTCAGGCCCAGGACGCCGGCCGCCTGATTATGGTCCGCGAGTGGCGATCTCTGAGCGCCGAGCCCTGGCTGACCCCGCTGGCCCACCGGGGCTGGCATCAGCCGGCGATTCCCTTTGGCGATCCCCAGCCGATTCGCATCTGGGGCGGCGCCACCGTCGGGCGCACCGCCACCGACGCCACGGGCCTACTGCTGTCGGGCCGCACCGAACCCATTTTTCAGGTAGACGGCACGGCCGCGCTTGAGCGGGGACGTTTTCTCCACCTGCGGATGGATATCGCCGTACACCGGCCGGGACGCCCCAACAGCACCCACTACAGCGATCTGAACACTCTGGAGCAGCCGGGTGATTTCATGACCTACCGAATCCGCGAGCGGCGGCAGGTCACGCTGAACGCCGTTAACTATTTTGATCATGCCTTTCTCGGCGTGATCGCCCTCGTTAAAACGTGGCCGCTGGATAACGCCGGCGATTCCACGAATAACCCATAGGATCAGCAGCAATGGACATTCTTAAGCGTCTGGGCCTTGAGGCCCGGAACCCGGGCGGCTTTAACGGCCGCTGGACCACCGACAGCGCCGGCGACATCGAGTCTTTTAACCCGGCCACCGAGACGCTCATCGGGCAGGTCACCTCCACCACCGAAGCGGACTACGACGCCACCCTCGAGGCCGCTGCGGAACTGGCCCGCCGGTGGGCGCGGGTCCCGGCGCCGGAAAGAGGCCAGGCCGTGCGTCTGGCCACTGAGGCCCTGCGGGCCCACAAAGATGCGCTGGGCTCCCTGGTGTCCCTGGAGATGGGGAAAATCAAACCGGAGGGAGACGGCGAAGTTCAGGAAATGATCGATATCGGCGAGTTTGCCGTCGGTCAGTCGCGCATGCTCTACGGCAAGACCATGCACTCGGAGCGGCCGCAGCACCGCATGTACGAGCAGTGGCACCCGCTGGGGGTGGTCGGCATCATTTCGGCGTTCAATTTTCCGGTGGCCGTGTGGGCCTGGAACGCGTTTATCGCCGCCATCTGCGGCAATGTAAGCGTGTGGAAACCCTCGCCGAAAACGCCGCTCTGCTCCGTGGCCACGATCAAAATCTGCAACGACGCACTTGAGGCCGGCGGCTTTCCGCCATTCTTCATGCTGTTTAATGATGGTGACAACGAACTGGCGCAGCGGTTTGTGGACGATGCCCGGGTCAACCTCATGAGCTTTACCGGTTCCAGCGCCGTCGGCCTTCAGGTGGGCGCCCGGGTGGCGGCCCGCATGGGCAAAAGCCTGCTGGAGCTCGGCGGCAACAACGCCATGATTGTGGACGAAACGGCGGACCTTAAGCTGGCCGTGCCCGCCATCGTTTTTGGCGCTGTGGGCACCGCGGGCCAGCGCTGCACCACCACCCGCCGGGTGATCGCCCACAGCTCCATTGTGGGCGAGTTGAGCCTCAAGCTGGCGGACGCCTACCGTCAGGTGCGCATCGGTGACCCGCTGGCGGCAGACACGCTGATGGGACCGCTGATCGACAGCGCCTCGGTGGAGCGGTTTTCAAGCGCCGTCGCCACGATCCGGGAACAGGGCGGCGACGTTTTGACCGGCGGCGAGGTGGTCGACGGGCCCGGTTATTTTGTGCAGCCCACGCTGGTCCGCGCCGATGCGGATCTGCCCATGGTCTGCACTGAGACCTTCGCCCCGATCTGCTACATCCTGTCATATGAAACGCTGGACGAGGCGATTGAAATTCAGAACAGCGTGCCTCAGGGATTGTCGTCAGCGCTGTTTACCACCAACCTGAAAGCGGCGGAGCAGTTCCTGTCCGCCTGGGGTAGCGACTGCGGCATCGCCAACGTCAACATCGGCACGTCCGGCGCGGAGATCGGCGGCGCCGTCGGCGGCGAAAAGGAAACCGGCGGCGGCCGGGAATCCGGTTCTGACGCCTGGAAGACTTACATGCGGCGCCAGACCAACACGATCAACTTCGGCAATGAGCTGCCCCTCGCGCAGGGCATCGAGTTTAATCTCTAGCCTGGACTGTTAATGCTCTACGCTCTTGCCCGACCCTCGCTGTTCGGCCTCAAGCCTGAGGCCGCCCACGACCTGACCATGGCCACGCTGGGCCGGGCCGGGCGGCTGGCGCGGGTGATCGCCTGCCCGCCCCCGGCGCTGCCGGTGAAGGCCATGGGGCTTGAGTTCCCCAACCCCGTGGGTCTCGCCGCGGGACTGGATAAAGACGGTGAAGCCATCGACGGCCTCGCGGCCCTGGGTTTTGGTTTTCTGGAGCTGGGCACCGCCACGCCCCGGCCCCAGCCGGGCAACCCCAAACCCCGCATGTTTCGGGTCGCCCGGGCCGAGGCGCTGGTCAATCGCATGGGATTCAACAATGAGGGCATCGACCGCCTCGTGGCGCAGATCAAGCGAGCGCGGTTTAGCGGCATCATCGGCGTGAACATCGGGAAGAACAAAGACACGCCCAACGAACGCGCCGTGGACGACTATCTGCACTGCCTGCGCAAGGCCCATCCGGTTGCCAGCTACATCACGGTCAACGTGTCCTCCCCTAATACCGCCGGCCTGCGGGATCTGCAGTCGGAAGAGGCGCTCGCAGACCTGCTGGCGGCGCTCAAGCAGGAGACCCGGGAACTGGACCGGTCGAGTGGCCGGCGGGTGCCCCTGGCGCTCAAGGTGGCGCCGGACCAGACCGACGAGTCCTTCGCGGCGCTGGTGCGCGCCATCAACCGGGTGCCGCCGGCGGCGGTGATCGCCGGCAACACCACGGTGGATAAATCGCTGCTTGGCGACGACCCGATTGCCGAAGAAGCTGGCGGCCTGAGCGGCGCTCCGCTGCGCCAGCGGGCCGACGAGGTGCTCTCGGCCCTGCGTGATGAGCTGGACGAAGCCATCGACCTGATCGGCGTCGGTGGCATCACCCAGGGCGAGCATGGAGCCGAGAAGATCCGCCGGGGTGCCCGGCTGGTGCAGCTATACTCCGGCCTGATCTTTCGTGGTCCTGCGCTGGTGGGTGAGACCGGACATGCCATCAAGGCTGCACTACAACGCTGACCTGAAGCCCCTGAACACCTTCGGCGTGGCGGCCCGGGCCTGGGCGCTGGCGCAGGTGAACCGCTGGCTGGACCTGGAGGATATTCTCGCCGTCGTTGCACCCCACGGCCGTCCCCTCATGGTGCTGGGCGGCGGCAGCAACGTGCTGTTCCGGGCTGACTATCCCGGCGTCATCATCCAGATTGCCAATCGCGGCCGGGACATCCTGCGCCGGGAGGGGGATCATGTTTTTGTGCGGGTCGCCGCCGGGGAAGACTGGCACGACACGGTGCGCTGGACCGCAGACCAGAAGCTCTGGGGCATCGAGAATCTCGCCCTGATCCCGGGCCGGGTCGGCGCGGCGCCGATCCAGAACATCGGTGCCTACGGCACGGAACTGGCGGAGTCGCTGGTGGAGGTCAAGTGCTACGATCTGATCCGGCGCATCTGGCGTACTCTGCCTGCAGAGGACTGCGGCCTGGGCTATCGCAGTAGCCGGTTCCGGGACGTGGACGCGGGTCGATTTGTGATCAGCGAATGTACGCTGAAACTCTCCACTCGGCCGGCCCCAAGACTGGACTACTATGGGGTGGCGGCGGCCCTGGCGGGGAAAGACCTCGATCACCTGGTCCCGCTGGACCTGGTGGAGGCGATCAGTGCCATCCGCCGACAGAAGCTACCGGACCCGGCTACCGCCGGTAATGCCGGCAGCTTTTTTAAAAACCCCACGGTAGATCTCCCTCAGGCGGAAAAGCTAAAGGCCAGCTTCCCGGAACTGCCGGTCTATCCGGCTGCGGAGGGCCAGGCCAAGCTCAGCGCCGCCTGGATGATCGATCACCTGAAATGGCGAGGCCGGCAGGAAGGGAATGCCGTGGTCTCCGAGCGCCACGCGCTGGTCATTGTGAACCACGGTAATGCCACGGGCGAACAGGTGTGGCGCCTCGCACAGGATATTCAGACATCGGTGCGGGACACCTTCGGCCTCAATCTTGAGCCGGAACCAATCATCGTCTGATCCGGTTGGTTTATTTGCCTGCAAAAGGCAAAAAAGGGGTCCAAAAAAGGGGTCAGGTTTACTTTCATAAGAGTCTCGGAGG
>JBCCVP010000233.1:0-5424 GCA_039195135.1 Pseudomonadota bacterium
CTTAACCAGGTCCGCAGAGAATACGGGATATGGCTTCACGCTACATCACACCGGCGGGACACGCGGCGCTCAAGGCGGAGTTTGAGCGTCTGTGGCGACGGGAACGGCCGGCGGTGACCCGGGCGTTGCAGGCGGCCGCGGCGGAGGGTGATCGGTCGGAAAACGCCGAGTATATCTATCGCAAGAAGCAGCTGCGGGAAATGGATCGCCGGATTCGCTATCTGAGTAAGCGGCTGGACGTGTTGACCGTGGTGCGGGAACAACCGCGGGATCAGTCGCGGGTTTTTTTTGGCGCCCAGGTCGGTATTCGCGGCGAGGATGGGACCGACCGGGAGTACCGGCTGGTGGGCGTGGATGAAACCGACACCGGACGCGGCGCGATCAGCATCGACTCGCCCATGGCCCGGGCCCTGCTGGGGCGGAGCGTCGGCGACGACGTCCGGGTTCCCACGCCGGAGGGGGAAGCGGACTATGAGGTGCTCAGCATCAGGTATCCGGAGCCCTGAGAAACGGGCTCACCGATCGCGCTGTACTTGCCGGCAAGGGGAGCTTATAGTTCGCGGAAATTTCGAGAGAAACGGGTCATGACGGAGCTGACGGAAGAGCACATCGCAAAAGTTCGCCGCGAGTTTGAATATTTTGATCGGGACTCCAGCGGCCAGCTGGACGTGAAAGAATTCCGCGAGCTGTTCAAGGTGATTGCGCCGGAAACCAACCGCAAAGAAGCTGACTCGGCGTTCTCGGCTATTGATGAGGACAGCTCGGGCCTGATCGACTTCGACGAATTTCTGGAGTGGTGGGAGAGCAACTGGTCCGTTTACTGACCCAACGACTGCGGCGGGACGTGCTGTCCGCCCTGCGCCTCACCAGCTGGAGCCTGCTTCTGTGCCTGCCCGCGCTGCTGGTCATCAGCGGCTGCGCCACCGCCCCCCCGGCGGACCCCGACAATATCTGCGCCATCTTTTCCGAACGGCCCAAGTGGTACAAAGCGGCCCTGAAATCCACCAAACGCTGGGGCACGCCGGTGCACATCCAGATGGCCATCATGCACCAGGAGTCCCGCTTTGTTGCCGACGCGGCGCCGCCGAGGAAACGGCTGCTGGGGGTGGTGCCGCTGGGCCGGAAGTCCAGCGCCTACGGCTATGCCCAGGTCAAAGACGAAACCTGGAAGTGGTATCAGCGGGAGGCGGGGGGCCGCGGCGCCGATCGTGACAGCTTCGCCGATGCCATCGACTTTGTCGGCTGGTACACGGACGTGTCCCGGCGCCAGCTCGGCCTCTCCAAATGGGACCCCTACGGCCAGTATCTGGCCTATCACGAAGGCCACGGTGGCTACGAGCGAAAAACCTACGCCAGCAAAGCCTGGCTTATCGCGGTCGCCAAGAAGGTAGATTTTCGCGCCCGGGAATGGGGCGCGGAGCTCAAGCGCTGCGAGTCCCGCCTCGATTCCGGCGGCTGGTGGCCGTTTTAGCCGAACGTTCAGCAACTGGTCTGTCGACCGGGGGCTTTGTGCGAGCTCGGTAGCTGCTCAACGATTGCCACAGGTCAAATGGACGCAAACGGTTAGGATGATGGCCGGTACGCTCGGGGTCTGAACATTGATCCAAACCGTTCAACTGCTTGTCTGTTACCACGCGCTGATCATTGCTGGCTATCTGCTCGTGACCCGGGGGCCGGCGCCGCTGGCCCTGATGTGCGGCTGGTTTGCGGGTCATATGGCCTTCAATCTGGCAGTGGCCTACGGCTGGGTGGCGCCTCCCGGAGATGTTCGAAGCGCCTTCGGCCTGGCGTACGGGCCGCTTTTGTATCTGATCGTGCGCGACCTTGCCCGGACTGATGGCGCGCTGCGAACCTTCGATGCGGTCCACGGGCTTCCCGTTCTGATCGTGATGCTGTTCCGGCCCGCGGACCCGTGGCCCCAGCTGCTGGGTTTGCCGCTGCTGTGTGCCTATCTGACGCTGGCCGGGCAAACGCTGGCGCAACATCGGCGGATCACGGGACAGCTGCGGGCTGATGACGCCGCCGTGGACCTGAGCTGGGTGAGGCTGGCCTTCGCGGGTCTGGTGGCGGTAGCCGGTATCGATATCCTGCGCTCCTTCGTTCAGGCCGCACTGCCCGTCGCCGCCAACGACGCCTGGCTGGCAGTGGTGCTGGCAACGGTGATCGTGCTGCTCACCATTTTTGCGGCGCGAGCAGGTCGACATCATGCCCTGGCGGGGCCGGCGCCGGCGCTGCCAGCGTTTGCTGGCGCGATGCCTGATGAATCCGCCATCGCGCAGCGCCACTTTGCTCAGATTGACGGGGTGGTCCGTGGTCGCCGCCTGTGGCGGTATCCCCGCCTTAATCTGGCCCAGGTGGCAGCGGCGACCGGTCTCAATACCCGGGACGTGTCGCGGGCGGTGAACGTGGCCGGAGGAGCATCGTTTTCCACCTACATCAACGCGCTGCGAATCGCTGCGTTTGACGCGCTGCTGGACGATCCGGAGCAGCGTAAGCGAGGCGTGCTGAACCTGGCCCTGGCCGTGGGGTTCAACGCCAAATCCAGCTTCAACCGCCTGTATCGGCATCACCGGGGCGTGACCCCGACCGTGGCGCTGCGCAGGGCCCAGGAAAAGTGTCCCAAGTCCTGATTTGAGTCGCCATCGCCGGCCCTGATGGCTTTTGCTGATGGTTTGATCAGGAGACGAAAGCATGAGTCTATTGGCGGTTGGAGTTGCTGCATGGCTGGTCGGCGCGGCGATGGATGTGCGCCCACCTCAGCTGGTCCCTTTTGGAACATCACCGACCGATGCCCGTACGCTGCTTGAGCCTCACTGTCGCGAACTCAGCGTGCGTGAACTGGATGCGGCCGAACTGCCGATTGCCGAGCATCGTCACGTTCAGATCGACTGCCAGGGGCTGGACCACGCCGGCCAGGCGCGGTTCAGCGAGTGGGTTTTTGCCGATGGCGCCCTGGTGCTTGTCTGGGTGCTGGTCGACGCCGCTGAGCTGCCCGAGTTGCGCGAAGCCCTGGTAGCGACCCTGGGTCCGCCCAGCCACGAAACCGAGGCATTTGTAGCGTTTATGTCCAGCCACAGCGCGCTGCGCCGGGACAAGCCCGAGCTGCTTTACTTCTCACCGGAGGTGGCGGCTTTCTTCGCGGCCTGGTTTGATCAGTCGGTAGCGTCGGCTCCGGAACCCTGAAGCTCATATTGGCGGTTGCCGGTTTGCCGTCGAAGCACCCGATAATAGGTCAGTTCATCGTAGGGACCGGCAGCGGGATCAGGATTTGAGTGAAGGGCAGCTGACAGGCGTTTCCATCAGCGAGGCCAGCAGGGTCTGGGCAAAAATCGGCGTCGTCAGCTTCGGCGGGCCGGCGGGGCAGATTGCGCTGATGCACCGCATCGTCGTGGAAGAAAAACGCTGGATCAGTGAGGCCCGTTTCCTTGCTGCGCTGAACTTCTGCATGTTGCTGCCCGGTCCCGAAGCCCAACAGCTGGCGACCTACGTGGGCTGGCTGCTGCATGGTATTCGCGGCGGACTCATTGCCGGCCTGCTGTTTATTCTGCCCGGAGCGTTGGTGATGCTGGGGCTCAGTTGCCTCTACCTCACGGTGGGCGATCTGCCCGTCCTGGAGGGACTGTTTCTGGGCCTGAAGGCGGCGGTTGTGGTGATCGTTGCCCAGGCGGTGATCCGGATCGGCGGCCGATCGCTGGGCTCGGCTCGGTCGCGAATCATTGCCACAACCGCATTTCTGGCGATGTTTCTCTGGAACGTGTCGTTTCCCTGGGTGATTCTGGCCGCGGCTCTGGCGGGTGGGCTTGCGATGCGAGCGGGTCCAGCTGCGGCGCAAGGCGAAAAGGCGGCGGATTATGCGGGCACGGCGAGCCGCCGGGGCGGGCCTGTCTTGATAACCGGAGCGGCGTTTCTCGTGCTGTGGCTAGCGCCGGCCCTGGTTCTTTTGCTCAGCCTGGGCGAAAGCCACGTGTTTTCCCAGATTGCAGTGTTTTTCAGCAAGATGGCGACGGTGACGTTTGGGGGTGCCTATGCCGTGCTGTCCTACGTCAGTCAGCAGGCGGTGGACGGTTTCGGTTGGATGACGCCGGAAGAAATGATCGATGGACTGGCGTTGGCGGAGACGACGCCAGGCCCATTGATCCTGGTGACCCAGTTTGTGGGTTTCATCGCCGCCTATCGCGACCCAGGACAGTTGAGCCCGGAGGTCGCCGGGCTGATCGGAGCGTCTCTCACGACCTGGGTTTCCTTCGCTCCGTGTTTCCTATGGATTTTTGTGCTGGCGCCCCACGTCGAACGGCTGCGCCGCAACCCGGCGCTCGCGGGTGCGCTGACCGGCGTCACAGCGGCGGTGGTGGGGGTGGTGATCAACCTTGCGCTGTGGTTTTCCGTCCACGTGCTGTTTACCTCGGTTTTAACGTTCAACCGGTGGGGCATGCGGCTTGAGGTCCCGCAATGGAGCACGATCCAGATCGTGCCGACATTGATTGTGTTGCTGATTGGCCTGGCGGTTTTCAGATTCCGCCTTGGCCTGCTGCCGGCGCTGGGAATTGCGGCGCTGATCGGGTTGGTATCAACCGCCCTTTAGCTGCTGCGATGGTCCGTGGAGACAGTGTCCCAGGCCCCAGGCCCTGGTTACATATTAACGCCCGGCCGGCGGTCTACGACCGGTACCGGGACGGCTTCTACTCGGGCTGGGGCTGGAGGCGCCAGTAGGAGAAGCCGAAGCGGTCCTGACGAGCGTCCTGCAGCGGCGTAACCACCGCCAGCTCGCCGTTGGCAAGACGCACCACCGGCACGTACTCACCAGCAGTGTCGCGCTTCCATTCGCCGTCCGTCTCGGCCCAGGCATCAAAACGCAGCGGCTCGGACAGCACCGTGCGAGGACCACGTTCCTCGAGAGTCACCTCGGCGACCCGCACACTCATGCCGTCGGCGGCGGCAAACCAGGTCGCGGCCAGTCTGCCGGGCCCGGTCGAGACGAGGTATGGGAAAAACATGACGTCGTTGTCGGTCGCTATCTCCCAGCTGTCCCAGTCAGCGCCGAGGTTCGTGGACCGCGCGAGGCGCATACTCCGGCCCTCACTCCACAGGCAATAAAGAGCACCGCTATTGTCCCAGGCGATAGGTTCCACCCATCGTGGCAAGGCGCCGGGCTGCCATTCCCGATTGCCTGGTACCGGCTGTTTGGTCCAGGTGGTGCCGCCGTCGGTGCTGACGGCGATCAGTTCAGCCTCGGCTTCGAAGCGATTGCCCGAGGCGAACAAGGGCGTGATGCGTACGGCGAGCTCCCCCTTGGGACCTGCCGCGAAGTGGCTTGAACCACCTGCCGGGTGCACCTGCGGCCGGGACGACCAGGTTTTGCCACCGTCGCGACTCAGCGAGTGGTGCACGCCCTCACCGTCGTTCCAAACCACATGCGCCGTGCCA
>JBCCVP010000234.1:0-5410 GCA_039195135.1 Pseudomonadota bacterium
GATGGGACAGGAACAGGATCTGGCGCTGCTGCTCAAGGCAGGCACGCCACTTATCGTGCTCGAAACAGAGGAAGAGCGGCGTGCCATCGAGCTGTTCCAGGCGGCCCTCACGCACGCGCTGCGGCCGCTGTATCAGTGGTCCGTCACCAAGGGGCTGCGGCGCATCGATCTCGACCTGTCGGACTTTGGCGTCAACAACGCCGAGCCTGAGCTGGTGCTGCAGAAAATTGCCCAGAACGCCGAGCCCTCGATCTATCTGCTGCTCGACTTTCACCCCTATCTGAAAGACCCGCTCAACGTGCGCAAGCTGCGCGAGCTGGCGCTGCGGCACCACACGGTGGAGCACACCGTTGTGCTGATCAGCCCCAGCCTTAAGCTGCCTGACGAGCTGCAGGGGCACAGCGCCCTGATGGAGCTACATCTGCCAACCTCGGCGGCGCTGGAAAAGATGGTGCGGGAAGAAGCCTTCGACTGGTCCCGGCGGCATGGCGGACAGCGGGTCAAGATCAGCAAAGAAGCAATGACGGACCTGATGCTCAATCTGCGGGGGCTCACCCTGAGCGACGCGCGCCACCTGACGCGCAACGCCATCTTTAATGACGGCGCCATTACCCGTTCGGACATCAAGCGGGTGATGGAAGAAAAGTTTCAGGTTCTCAATCGCGGCGGTGTGCTGAGCTACGAATACGACCTCGTCGAGTTTGACGACATCGCCGGCATGGCGGTGCTGAAGCGATGGATCCGCGATCGGCAGCAAGTGTTCCTGAGCGATGACAATCCGTACGGCCTGGACGCGCCGAAGGGTGTGTTGCTGCTCGGCGTGCAGGGCTGCGGCAAAAGCATGGCGGCCAAGGCGGTGGCCTCAGGCTTTGGCGTGCCGCTGCTGCGGCTGGACTTTGGCGCGATCTACAACAAGTACCACGGCGAAACGGAGAAAAACCTCCGCCAGTCGCTGCGCAGCGCCGAGGTGATGGAACCCTGCGTGCTGTGGATTGATGAAATTGAAAAAGGCCTGTCCGTTTCCGACAGCGATTCGGGCACCTCGCGGCGGGTGCTGGGCACGCTGCTCACCTGGATGGCGGAGCGGGATTCCCGGGTGTTTCTCGTGGCCACTGCCAACGATATCGAGGCGCTTCCGCCGGAGCTGGTGCGCAAGGGGCGGTTTGACGAGATCTTCTTTGTCGACCTGCCGTTCCCGCCGGTGCGCGGCAAGATCTTTGAGATTCACCTCGCGCGCCGCCAGCAGCAGGTTGAGAACTTTGATCTCGATGAGCTGGCGCGGCTGAGCGAAGGTTTTTCCGGATCGGAGATCGAGCAGGTCGTCGTGTCCGGTCTTTACGCCGCCATGGCCCGCAGCGAAGCGCTGAGCAACGATGATCTGGTGAGCGCCATTCGCCAGACCAGGCCCCTGTCGGTGGTGATGGCGGAGAAGATTCAGTATCTGCGGGCCTGGGCCGCCGAACGCACCATCTCTGCTGATGAGGCGCCCTCGGCTGACGAAGCGCCGGAGCAAACCACGACACCGGGCTAACGGGTTTTCTCGCCTACGAGCCGGAAACAGCCAGTGCCCCGGTCACGATTTACTTTTTTGTAACTGAGCATTTGTCGGTTGCCTTCGTTTTGGGCATCAGTGACACTCGCCTCCATGCTCATGACACTCCCCTTAGCGCTTGCCGCGGCGGCGATGGAACCTTCCCGAGCTACGCTTGAGGAGGTGCTGGTGACCGCGCGCAAGCGGCCCGAGCCGCTGCTGTCGGTGCCCGTCAGCGTGGCGGTGATCGATGCAGATTTTCTTGAGCTGCGTTCGCTGAACAGCCTGGAGTCGCTTAGCGCGCTGCAGCCGGGGCTGGATATTTCCCGCAACTCTGCCGCCGGCAAAGTGTTTCTGCGCGGCGTGGGATCCCAGGGCAACGCGGGGCTTGATCAGTCGGTATCGACCTATGTGGACGATGTCTATCACGGCCGCTCCCGGTCCACGAAGGCGGGGCTGGTGGACGTGGACCGGATCGAGGTGCTGCGGGGACCGCAGAGTATCTATCTCGGCCTGAACGCCAGCGCCGGCGCCGTAGCGATCCACAACCGGGCGGCGGAGCTGAACGAGCAGGGTGGTTATCTCCGGGCCCGGGTCGGGGCCGATTCGGCGGCCGGGGCAACGCTGGCCTACAACGTTCCCCTGGGCGACCGGGCCGCGGTTCGCCTGGTGGCGGACTACGCGGATCTCCCGGATTTCTGGACCATGGTTGCGCCGGACGGCCAGGCCCTGGTGGACAGCGGCGGCGGGGAGGCGCAAACCTATCGCGTGTCCGGACGCTGGGCGCCGACGCAGTCCCTTCAGGTGGACCTGAAGCTGGAGCACCAGGACATCGTTCGGGACAATCCCTACGCCTGGCAGCCCGGCCGCTGCGGCAACCTTTACGGCCTGGGCCTGGCTGACCAGGCCCAGCTGGACGCGTTCTGGGCCGCCACCGGATCGGCCCAGGCCAGCCCGCTTCGGGTGCCCCTGGTATGCCGCGACGACTTCGCCACCGGCGAGTTCGACGGTCGATCCCCCGCCAGTCCGTTTAACCGCTCCGACTTTCTCTCGCAGGAGAGCCGCCTGGCGCTGCGCTATGAGCTGGGAACCGTGGACCTGGTTGCCACCACCGGGTGGTTTGACCATGACTTTGGCTTTCGCGGCAACGACTTGACCCACGGCGCGCCGCAGCATCGGATTTTCTGGGTGGCCGACGACAGCCGCCAGACCTCGCAGGAACTGCGGCTGGAGTCCGCCGGCGACGGTCGGCGGCAATGGGTTGCCGGCGTCTACGGCCATCGGGGCCGGGCGGACTTTGAGTCCGGCGACGCGGACGGCCGCAACAACCCGCAGTTTGTGCACAATCTTGCCCGGCAGGAAGAAACCACCGTCTCCGCGTTTGCCGCCTACTCCCGGGAGTTGTCGGACCGCTGGACCCTGGGCGCCGGACTGCGGTGGATTCGCACGCGTAAATCCTTCGCCGGCCTGGATGAGCGGGCCACCCGGGGCAGCGTGGGCGGCGCGCTGCGCGACCAGCTGGCGGCCCAGGTGCTGGCCGACGTGGTGGCCAACCCCGCTGCCTACGCGGTCTACCCGACCCAGGTGCGTGGTCAGTTTGACGATCAGCGCCGCACGTTTGACGAATGGCTGCCCAGCATCGACCTGCAATACCAGCCTCGGCCGGGGTTGATGACCTACTACTCCTGGACCCGGGGCTTCAAAGCCGGCGGCTTCAATTTTCGCCTCTCCGGGGTGGATGAAAGCACCCTGAGCTTCGCCTCGGAAACCGTGTCGGCCCACGAATTGGGCGTTAAGGGGCAGTTTCTGGCGGGCCGGCTGGACGTGGCGGCGGCCCTGTTTGTGTCCGACTATCGGGATCTGCAGCAAAACTCCAACCGCGGCGATGACGGAGTGATATCCGCGGCGGTGATTCGCAACGCGGCCCGCGCAAGCTCCGATGGTCTGGAGCTTGAAGCGCGCTGGCGGCTGAACGAGCGCTGGCAGCTGGAAGGCACGATGGTCTGGCTGGACGCGCAGTTTGATGATTACCAGGGTGCCGACTGCACGCGCTTTCAGTCGGTGGTGTCCCGCACCGACGTGGCCGCCGCGTTTGGCGCCGAGCGCAACGGAAACCGCTGCTCCCAGGATCTGAGCGGCGGTCGGCTCACCTCGGCGCCGGAGCTGGCCAGCCGCTTTGGCGTTGCCTATGAGCAGCCGCTGCGCGGGAGTTTGAGCCTTCGGGCGCAGGCGGACTGGGTGTATTCGGATGAGTTCTTCACCTCCCCCCACGCCGATCCGCTGCGGCGCCAGCCCTCGTTCAGCAAGTACAATCTGAGCGTGAGCCTTCTCAGCACCCAGTGGCAGCTTGATTTGCTGGCCACCAACCTCACCAATGAACTCACCGCGCGGCAGCTGGGGCAGGATCAGGATGCCGCGGTGTCCGGCCTGCTGGATGATCCGCGTCAGGTGTTTCTCCAGTATCGGTTCAATTTCTGATGGTGGCGGCGGGCGTTATCGTGATCCTGGTGCTGGCGGCGGCGGCCACCGGCGGTATGTTTCCCCCCGGTCCCTGGTACCGCGCCCTGAACCGGCCGTCCTGGACGCCGCCGGATTGGGTTTTCCCTACCGTCTGGACGCCGCTTTACGTGATGATCGGCTATGCCGGATGGCTGGTCTGGAAAGAGGCCAACGTGCTCGCAGGCGCCCTGTGGCTGGCCCAGCTGGTTTTTAACGGGCTCTGGTCCTTCCTGTTCTTCGGTCGTCGCCAGATGCGCGGGGCATTGCTGGACCTCCTGCTCATGCAGTCGATGGTGCTGGGCTTTATCGTCGTCACCTGGTCAACCCAGCCGTTGGCAGCCCTGTTGTTTGTGCCCTACGCCATCTGGGTGTCGATTGCGGGTCTGCTTAACGTGCGGATGATTCAGCTGAACCCACAGGTCCGGGCTGCGGGATAAAAAAACCGGTGGAGCGGGTGCTCCACCGGCGTTGAGTCTTAAGATTGGCGATCCGCGCGGCTTACAGCGGCACGTTCAGTGTCCATACGCTGTAGACCGGAGTTGCCACGACCAGTGCCAAAACGATAAACGTGGTGCCGGTCTGGATCAGTTTGTTCAGTGCTTGATCAAATTTCCTCATCGTTGCCTCCCTGGCATTTGGCTCAATCAATTTGAGTATTCAGTTTGCTCAAAGCGGCCAAGGACTTCTGTCAACCGTCTGACACAGCGGCGCAGCGGGATTTAGTTCCTGCCAGCCATCACGCCGCCGTCCACGTCCAGCACGGTACCGGTCACCCAGGCCGCCTCGTCGGACAGCAGAAAGCGGATGGCGGACGCCACGTCGCTGGCCTGGCCGATGCGTCCGAGGGGATGGAAGCTGTTAAAGCCTGCTAGGGCTTCATCCACCTCTTCGGGCTCGATGAAGGTCTCATAGATCGGTGTGGCGACGACGGCCGGCGATACGGCGTTGACCCGGATCTGGTGATCCGCGAGTTCCATGGCCAGATGCTGCGTCATGGCGTGGAGTCCCGCCTTGGCCATGGAGTAGGCGGAGGAGGGGGTGGCCTTCACCGCCTGTTTGGCCCACATGGAGCCGACATTCACGATGGCGCCGCCGCCGTGGCGGGCCATATTCCGCGCCACCGCCTGGGTGATGAAGAAAGTGGATCGGTTGAGATCCAGGTAGGTGTCGTAGTCGCTTTCGCTGTGCTCGAGGAATGCCTTGGGGTTAAAGGTACCGGCGGCGTTGACCAGATAGCGGAAGTGGTCGGCGGATTCATCGATGGTGTCGATGAGGGACTGCACCTGGTCCGACTGATACAGGTCGGCGACCGTGATCGCCACCGGGCCCAGGGCGGTGAGTTCCTGCTGGGCCTTTTCCAGGCGGCTGCGGTTGCGGCCC
>JBCCVP010000235.1:0-5262 GCA_039195135.1 Pseudomonadota bacterium
GCCCTGAGCGTGACCGGGACCCCGCTGAGCGTCATCGTTTTTATTGGCCTGATCATGCTGGCGGGCATTGTGGTCAACAACGCCATTGTGCTGATTGATCTCATCAACCAGCTGCGGGACGAGGGGATGGAAAAGCGCGCGGCGATTCTTGAGGCCGGGCGTTCACGGCTGCGGCCGATTGTGATGACGACGCTCACCACCACCCTCGGCCTGCTGCCGCTGGCACTTGGTGTCGGGGAAGGTGTGGAAGTGCGAGCGCCAATGGCCATTACCGTAATCGGGGGGCTGACGGTTTCCATGGCGCTGACCCTGCTGGTGGTCCCCGTGGTTTACGATCTGCTGGATCGAGGGCGCCGGCGCACCGCAGTACCGGCTGCCGCCCAAACCGCTGATTCGTGATGATCCGATGAGTCCAGCCACTTTCTGCATCCGGCGCCCCGTCGCTACCAGCATGATTTTCCTCTCCCTGCTGGTGCTGGGCGGATTGTCGTCCCGGCTTCTGCCGCTGGAACTTTTTCCGGCCATCGACGCGCCGTTTCTCTACATCGATCTGCCGTATCCGGGGTCGACGCCGGAAGAAACGGAACGGCTGATCACCCGGCCCGCAGAAGAAGCGCTGGCCACCATCAAAGGCATTCAGTTCATCAACTCCAACTCACGGGAGGGCGGCGCCGGCGTGTTTATTGCCTTTGAGTGGGGTAAGGACACAACGTTGCAGGCGGTGGAGGCCCGGGAGCGGCTGGACGCGATCCGCGATGAGCTTCCGGCAGACCTGCGGCGCATCAACGTCTTTAAATTTAATACCTCTGACGAGGCTATGCTGACGCTGCGGATTTCGAGCAACCGGGATCTGTCGGAGTCCTATGACATGCTTACCCGCAACCTCGTGCGACCCTTGGAACGGCTGCCGGGGGTAGCCCGGGTGGAACTACAGGGTGTAGAGCCGAAGGAAATCCGCATCGAGCTCAGCGCCGACCGGGTGGATGCCCTCGGCATTGATCTGGTGCAGCTCAACCAGCAGCTGCAGCGGGCCAATTTTGCCGCTTCCGCGGGCCTCATCAGCGAGGGGGAGCAGCGCCTGCGGGTTAATCCCATCGGCGAATACCGCAGCATCGAAGAGATCGAAAATCTGGTCATCAACCAGCGGGGTACCCGGCTGAAGGACGTTGCCGAGATCCGCTATCTGCCCCGGGAAAGAAACTACCGCCGACACCTGGACCAGAACTACGCCATCGGTCTGGAAATTCACCGGGAGCGCGGCGCCAACCTGGTCGCCACCGCCGAGCGCGTGCTGCGCCAGGTGGCGGAGTCCGGCGCCAACCCGGAGATGCAGGGTATTGAGTTGTTTTTCCTGGAAAACCAGGCGGAGGGAGTCGTCAACAGCCTGAATGACCTGCTCAACGCCGGGCTGCTGGGCGCGCTGCTGTCGATGGTGGTGCTTTACGTTTTCCTGCGCAATTTTGTCACTACGGCGCTCGTGGCGTTAGCTGTGCCGATCTCGATTACCGTCACGCTGGGCGCCATGTACATGACGGGCTTTTCTCTGAATATCCTGTCCATGATGGGGCTGATGCTGGCGGTCGGTATGCTGGTGGACAACGCGGTGGTGGTGAGCGAAGCCATCTTCACCGAGCGGGAAAAGACGCCGGATGATGCCGTCGGCTCAGCCCAGCGGGGCGTGCGCAGCGTGGGGCTTGCGGTGCTGGCCGGAACGCTGACCTCCATGGCGGTGTTTCTGCCCAACCTGTTTGGCGAGATGGATCAGATCAAGCTGTTCCTGCAGCACGTGTCGTTCGCCATCTGCCTGTCGCTGCTCGCGTCGCTGGCCATCGCTCAGACGCTGATCCCCCTGGTCACTACCCGCGTGGCCCCGCCGTCCACGAAGGGCGATACCTGGATTGACCGGCTGAAACTGCGCTACGCCCGGTTCCTCAGCTGGAGCCTCAATCATCGTTGGAAGGCATGGTTCGGCATTCTGGCGATTCTGGGGTCGGTGGCTATCCCCGGTGGGCTGGTAAAGCAGGATATGTTCCCCAGCGAAGAAGACCGGGACCTGTTCCTGCGCTACAACCTGGATCAGAAATACCCGCTTGAGAAGATCCGCCCAGCGGTTGATCTGATCGAATCGTATCTCTATGCGAACAAAGACCGCTTCGAAATCGACAAGGTCTACACCTATTTCGATGAAGACGGCACGGCCCAGTCGTCGATTCTTCTGTGGGACAAGGACCGGGCGGTGAAGTCATCCGAGCTGATCAAAGAGATGATCCGCGAGGACCTGCCGAAGATCGCCATCGGCAAGCCGAGCTTCGAGGAGCAGCGTTCCGCCGGCGCCGAGGGCGTATCCGTTTCCATTACCGGCGAATCCAGCGAGCGGTTGGCGGAGCTGGCGGAGGGCGTGGTGCTGGCGCTACAGCGGATTGAAGGGGTGCGGGACGTGAAAACCGATCTTGGCGCCGGCGATCAGGAAGTGTCCGTGAGCGTCAATCGAGAACGCGCCATCCGCTACGGCTTCAGTGCCAAACAGGTGGCCGACTCTATCGCGGTTGCCCTGCGCGGGTCTCAGCTGACGGAATACCGGGGTGTGGATGGCGAGGTGCCGGTGACCCTCAAGTTCCGGGAAGACGACACGCGCTCGGTGAACAACTTAAGCACGCTCAAGCTGACCTCGCCGGCGGGGCTTGAGGTGCCGCTCAGTGCGCTGGTGAACATCGCCGTGCGCACCGGTCCCCGAACCATCACACGCCAGGATCGGGAGACGGGTCTGGCGATCAGCGCAACTCTGCACGACAAAACCATGGACGAGGTGCGGGATGAGATTCGGGGCGTGATGGACAAGCTGGCGTTTCCGCCGGGCTACAGCTGGAAATTTGGCCGCGGCTTTCAGTTTGAGGATGACACGCAGGCGCAGATGACGCGCAACATCCTCCTCGCGGTCCTGTTCATCTACATCATCATGGCGGCGCTGTTTGAGTCGCTGCTCCATCCCCTGGCCATTGTGAGCGGCATTGTGTTCTCGGTGGTTGGGGTGTTCTGGTTTTTCCTCATCAGCCAGACCACTTTCACCCTGATGGCCATGATCGGTATTTTGGTTTTGATCGGGGTGGTGGTGAACAACGGCATTGTGCTCATCGACCATATCAATCAGCTGCGGCGAGCGGGGATGGCCCGCTCGGAAGCCGTGGTGCAGGGCGGGCGCGACCGGCTGCGGCCGATTCTGATGACCGTTGGCACCACGGTGCTGGGCCTGCTTCCGCTGTGCATCGGTAACACGCAGATTGGCGGCGGCGGGCCGGCTTACTTCCCGATGGCCCGAGCGATTGTCGGTGGTCTGGTGTTCTCGACGGTGATCAGCCTGTGCGTGCTGCCCACGATCTACGTCACGCTCGATGATCTCGGACGCTGGGCGCAGAATCGCTGGAGCAGCGCGCGGAGTTATCGCTTTCGCGGACGGCGGAAAGCGGCGCAGGAAACCTGAGCGGATCGATCAGCTAGCGCGCTTCGTCGAGCTTGCGAAGCGCTGACAGCATGCGCTGCTGAGCGCCGTCACCGCCGGCTGGCAGCGGCCCCAGGCCAAGCCAACGCTGCTCCAGAGCGTCCGCCTCGTCACCCATGCTCAGCGTTTCGCCCCCGCCGCCCATCCGGTCCGACAGGCGCTTGACCTGGTACGCCATGCGCGCCTCGCTGAAATCTGGCGGCGTCTCGAGCCCAGCCAGGAACTCGGCCTGGATACACAGCTCCAGCAATGCCTCGTGCTGCGCGGCCCGGTCCGCGTCATCCAACGGCGCGTCGCTCAAAATTCGTTCGCACCGGGCACGCAGGGCAGCGGGCATGGTGCTGTCCTCAAGTGATACTTTCAGCGACGCCAGGTCGCCGCTCTTACCTTGCTCGATACCATGGCACTGGCCGGCCAGCTCCCGCCAGCGTTCCCGGGCGCCAGCGGCTTCACCCCGGCGATGCCGGTCTGCTGCGGTCGCGACCTTTTCCATCACCTCGCTGAATTGCTGTTCCAGGCGTCGATCTCCGGCGCCGGCCTCGCGCCAGCGCTGATGCAACACGTCCATCGCCCGGCCCACGTCAGCACCGGTGGGATCCAGGGCCCGCGCCTCAGCAATCAGCGACTCAAGCTTCTCCCGATCCGCCGCGCGTTCGGCGCGTTGCGCAGCCTTCTCCTGATCCAGCCGGCCAAAAACCTGATCCGCGGCGGCCCGATAGGTCTCCCACAGCTTCTGTTCCCGGCGCCGCGGCAGGCGCCCGGCGGCCTGCCAGCGCTTCTGGGCAGCCTTGGCTTGATCGATGGCCTGCTTCAGGTCCGGTTCTTCAATGAGCGTGGTCACATCCCGGATAACCGCCTGTTTGCGCCGCTCGACCACTTCGTAGTGATCCTTCAGCAGCTCATCCAGCCGGTCAGCACCGGCCCGCAGCCGCCGCGCCAGCGCCGCACGTTCCTTGTGTGGAACCTTGCGCAACCTCCGCAGGGACCGACGGGCGGTACCCACCTGGCGCGCCAGCTCGTCCCAGTTGTTGCCGTCCGACTCGGTGGCTTCGAGCGTTTCGCAGATACCGATGAGCTCCTTAAGGTGCTCGTCGCGCAGTTCCGCCCGCTTTTCGAAGTAGGGGCGGGCCGGCTCGAAGGCGGCGTCGCAGGCTTCCTGAAACTGGCGAAACAGCTTCGGATTGGGTAGCCGTCCCGGACGATCACCAGGAAGTCGTTCGCTGGCGTCCAGCGTTTTCCAGCGTTGCCGCAGCTCTTTCACCCGGGCCGCCACCGCGTCCGGGTGCATGCCGGAACCGGCGATCGCCTCAGCGTGCCCCACCAGCCGCTGCCGCACTTCATTGTTGGACCAGTGCTGCCACTGACGCAGTTCTCGAACGCGGCCCCGCAGCTCATTCAGGTCCGCCTGCCGTGCATGCTTGCCGCCAGCTGCCTTGAGGTTATTCTGGGAGCGTTCCAGGATTTTGGCGGCGGTTTGCAGATCCCCTGCTTCCACCGCCTGCTCCAGCTCCGCCAGCGCCGTTTCCAATGCATTGGCCGCTGCCTCCCGTTTCTGCGCTGCGTCGGCGCGCAGCGCGGCGTGGGCCTCAAGCGCGCTGTCGAAACGTTTTTTGAGTGCCTGTTCGGCGGCGTTGTGAGTTTTCAGCTGCTGCCAGGCCTTCTGCCACTTCGTCCGCAGCTGGGTCAGGGACGATCGGGAACCACCTTTACTTTCGGCCTCTTCGCAGAGCCGCAGCAGCGACGGGTCCGGGTTTTGCTCGGCCAGC
>JBCCVP010000236.1:0-5221 GCA_039195135.1 Pseudomonadota bacterium
CAACAGCGGAGATACGGTTCAGGTCCTGCCATGACGCTGTTTACCCGGCTGCTGACCAACCACCCGCTGGTCAACATTCTCTTCGTGGTCGTCGTCGTGATGGGCCTGCTCTCCTATGTCCAAATGCCCCGGGAGCAGGACCCCGACGTCAACTTCAACTGGATCAACATCAACACATCCTACCCCGGCGCATCCGCGAGCGACGTGGAGTCGCTGGTGACCCAGCCGCTGGAGGACGCGATCGGCACCGTGCAGAACATCCGCTGGGTAACCAGCACTTCGCGGGAAGGCGCGTCCAATATTCTGGTGCGATTTCGCGATCTGAGTGCCAGGGATTTTGACAAACGGGTAAATGACGTCCGCCGGGAAGTTCAAAACGCGGTGAACAACGACCTGCCGGACGACATTCAGGATCCCCGGGTGCTCGAGCTCAGCACGTCGAATGGATTTCCCACGGCGCTGATCGGCGTTGTCGGAAATGAAGATGACGAAACCCTGCGTAACCAGGCGCGGATCGTTTTGCGCGATCTTGAGCGCCTGCCGGGTGTAGACAACGTGAACCCGTTTGGCCTGCATGATCCGGAAATTCACGTAGCCTTTGATCCGACGCGCCTTGCCGCGCGCAATCTCCGAGCCACCGATCTCGCAGATTTTCTGCAGCTTGCCTTTCGCGACGTGAGCGCCGGGGCCTTTGAGCTGGGAGACCGGCGCTATATCGCCAGGGTGCCCGGCGCCACTGCGGATCTGCAGACGCTCGCCGATTACCGCGTCGCCAGCGGCATCGAAGGCAGCACCGAGCTGAACGAGGTGGCGCGGATCGAGCGGGCCCGCAGCGATCCGCGACAGCTGGTCGCCATCGATGGCAAACCGGCTGTTGTGCTCGCCGTCGCCAAAGCCAAACTCGCCAACACCATCGAGCTCGTGGACCGCATCAACGGCTATCTGGAGGTCAAAAACCGACAGCTGGAAACGGCCGGCATTTCGCTGCTGCTGGCCGATGACCAGACCATTCCTACGCGCCTGGCGGTAAAGACGATGCAGACCAATGCCCTGCTGGGTCTCATGCTGGTGCTGGGCGTGTGCTGGGTGTTTCTTGGTCTGCGCATCGCCCTGCTGGTGAGTCTGGGACTGGTGTTTGCCATCACCGGCACCATCTGGATGGTGGCTACCGCCGGCAACTCGCTGAACCAGTCGGTGCTGCTGGGCATTGTGATTGTGCTTGGCATGCTGGTGGACGACGCGGTCGTGGTGGTGGAGGCCATCTACCATCGCATGCAGCAGGGACTCGGAGCGCTGGAGGCGGCCCTTGCCGGCCTGCGCGAGGTGATGGCGCCGGTCACCGCTGCCGTCGCCACCACCATGGCTGCTTTTCTGCCCCTCATGCTGCTTCCCGGAGTCATCGGCAAGTTTTTGTTTGTGATCCCTTTTGTGGTGACGGTGGGCCTGCTGATTTCTCTTGTGGAGGCATTTTGGATTTTACCGGCGCATATGATCGATTTTGCCGGCCACAGCCGGCCGCTGGACAAAAACCACTGGCGTCAGCGGGGCACGCGCAAACTGCGTCTGATCTATGCGCGCATGCTGTGCCGTGTGATTCGCCGGCCCCTGCCCTACCTGGGCGGCATGATCCTCGCCATGTTCCTGGCGATTGCTGCCGTTGCCAGCGGGTTAATTCGCCTGGACTTTTTTACCTTCGACCCGATTCGGATGTTCTACGTCAACGTTGACAGCCCGCCGGGAACGCCGGTGCAGGCCTCCCTGAAGACCACCCGGGAGCTCGCAGCGCGCATCGACGAACTGCTGCCGGACGAACAGGTCCGGGAGGTCACCGCGATGGCCGGGCTCAAATTCACCGAAACAGAAATTGTCTACGGCGGCCAATACGGCCAGCTGCAGGTGTCCCTGCAGCCTGCCTCGCCCGAGTACCCGGAGAGCCCGGCGCAGCTGATCCAGAAGGTGCGGCCGGAACTGGCCGCGCTGGGGGGCAACGCGGCGATCACCTACACGGAGGTCGCCGGCGGGCCGCCGACCGGCCTGCCGATCAATGTGAAGGTTCGCAGCGACAGTTTTGACGAGCTGCGGGCGGCCACCGACGCGGTGCTTGAGATTGTGCGCAACATCGCGGGGGTCAAAGACCCCCGGGACAATGACGTTAATGGCGATCCGGAAGTCACCCTGCGGGTGGACCATGACGCCGCGGCGGAGGTGGGCCTGACGGCCGCCGACGTGGCCCGCCTGACGCGGCTGCACGTGGACGGTGAGCTGGTCGCTTTTGCCCGCGACGGCGGAGAGAAGGTGGAGCTGCGGGTGCTGGCGTCCCGCAGCGACCTGCAGAGCATCGATAATATTCTCCGCGATCCGGTGATCGGCCGGAATGGCACACAAACCACGCTGGGCGCGCTGGTGGAACCGGAGATTGCGCCCAGCCGCAATCTGATCGGCCATTTCAACCTGCGCAGGGCGATTGCGGTGGAGGCAGATCTTGATGACGAGCTGAACGATACGGTCAGCGCCAACGCCGAACTGGCAGCAGAATGGGACAAAATTGCCGCCCGTTTTCCCAACACCGATCTGGATTTTTCCGGTGAGCTGGACGACCTGCAGGAGAGCCTGGGAGCCATGGGCGCGCTGTTCCTGCTGGGGCTCGGCCTGATCTACCTGATCATCGCTACCCAGTTCCGCAGCTACTTCCAGCCGCTGCTGATTATCGTCACCGTGCCCATGGCGTTTACCGGCGTGGTGCTGGGTCTGATCCTGACGGGCAACCCCCTCAGCCTCTACACCCTCTATGGCATCGTGGCACTCACCGGCATTGCTGTGAACGGCGCCATCGTGCTCATCGATGCGGCCAACGCGCGGCTGCGGGCCGGCATGCGGCCGCTGCACGCCACCGTGTATGCGGCCAAACGGCGCGTGGTACCGATCGTGATGACCACCACCACCACCATTGCTGGCCTGTTTTCGCTGGCCGTCGGGCTTGGGGGTAAATCGCTGTTGTGGGGGCCGGTGGCTTCCAGCATTGTCGCTGGCCTGACGTTCGCCTCGGCCTTGACCCTGTTTGTGATTCCCACCCTGTATCGCCTGTTTATGCGAGGGCATGGCGTGCGGCCCCGCGAAACCGAACTGGTGGTCCAGCCCGATGGTTCAACCTGAGCTGTACGGTCACCGCGGCGCCGCTGGCGAAGCGCCGGAAAACACCGCGAACGCCCTGGCCCACCTGCTGCGCACGGGCGCGCGGCGCATCGAGATTGACCTGCGGCTGAGCCGGGACCGGGAGGTGGTGGTGGTGCACGACAGCAGCATCCGACGCTTAAGCGGGCGGCCCGGCCGCATCAGCTCACTGACGGCGGAAACGCTCGGCCGCTGTGCTCCCCCGGTCCCCACCCTCCGGGACCTGATCTTGGCCGGACCTGGGATCGAGCACTGGCAGCTGGAGATTAAGCCCATCGCTGCGGCGCACCGCGGGCTGCTCATTCGCAAGCTCGTCCGGACCCTGAGGCCGCTCACGGATCACGCCGTCCGCTTTACCGCGACCTCCAGCAGCGCAGCGGTGCTCGCGGCGCTTAAGGCCCACTGCCCGGCGCTGCCCCGCGGCGTTGTCGTTGAGCACCCTGGCGCCTTTGCCTACCTGCCGCGATTTGCCAGTCGCCTGGCGGTCGTCAATCTTCACCTCCTCAGCCGCTGGCGGGTGCAGCACCTTCAGCGATCGGGGATTGAGGTAAGCGTCTGGACCATCAAACGCTGGAGCGAATACGTCCGCGCCAGAAGGCTCGGCGTGAACAGCGTGATCGCTGACCACCCACAGGCATTGATGCGCGCGCTGGCCGGCTAGCGCTACTCGAAGGTGCCGCGGAAAATCAGTTCTGGCGCCTGCGTGGTCATGATCTGCAAGCCCCGGGGCGTCACCACCTGGGCGTCGCTCGCCAGCGCCAGCCGGGTGCGCAGCAGACCCACTCCCGGCGGCAGCACCAGCTCAGATTCAAGCCTGATCTCCGCGTCCGGCAGCAGCGGGGGTCCGCTGTAGACGCAGCGTCGGGTGCGCGGGGGAAATTTGGGATCGTTGAGATCGGCGCACGTCCAGGGTGCTTCCGGCGCCAGTCGGATGACGTGTTCCGGTTCCCCAGTGGAGAACGGCGCCATATCAATAACGACCTGCGCCACCGGCTGTTGCCCGCCGTTGATTACCGAGACCGCCGCCACGCCCGATTCTCCCGGCGCCAGCACCTCGCTCGCGGCCGGCCGCCAGAATACGCCGCTCTCCACCCGGTCGGTGACCAGCGCCGCGCTCGACGGTGCCGGCCCCGGGTCCCGGGCGAGGGTTGCCGACGCCACGGTGGTCAGGGGTTCCGGTCCGGAAAACATCTGAAAATCAAAATACAGCGGCGCCGCCGCCAGCGGCGCAAGCACCCGCCCGGTCTCGTCGTAGCCTTCATAGCTACAGGTAACCGGGGGGCCCGGCAGACATTGCCAGCCCGGCGTCGGGCCCAGCTCCGCCAGCGGATGGCCCAAGGGATCCAGCACCACCTGCAGACCGTCTTCCACCCGGATTGGCACCGCGCCGGTGTTCCGTACCTGCAGCCGCAGCCGGCCCGCCTCGACGGACTGGAGCGGCGAGGACACAAAGGCATCCACGGTCAGCGCCGGCACGCTGCGCGTCAGCTGCTGCACCACCAGCTGGGCCGTGCCTTCGACCAGAGCCAGAAAAGAAAACTCGTAGGCGGCGTCCTGCACTGCGAGGCCAGCCGGGGCCAGCGGCGAAGCGTAGCTGAGGCTAAGAACCTGGGATTCCTGCGAGTCCAGGTCCAGCGCCACGATGTCGCTGCGCGCGTTGTTGTCGTCCGTCGACCAGCCATCATCCTCACTGAGGAACATCACCAGCGCCCCGTCAGCGGATAGCAGCGGTTGCTGGCTCGCCCCGCTACCTCCGCCGGGCGACAGGTAGCCGGTGAGTCCCGTCGCAGCTTCCCAGCGCAGCAGCTGCGGCGTTCCCGGGAACGCCGCAGCCACCAGATTGGTAGCGGCTGATACAAACACGGCCGTGTCCCCATCGGCGGAAATGCGCGGTGAATTGGCGGGGCCATCCGGGGCTCCTGCGGCGGGCCGGGATAGCAGCTGCACCTGCCCGGACTCCGCGTCCCAGCGGTACACCTGATCGACGCCGGGCGCCGGGCGCTGCCCGCTGGCCAGGGTCAGATCCAACCCCTCATCGCCGCTGGCAAAA
>JBCCVP010000237.1:0-5165 GCA_039195135.1 Pseudomonadota bacterium
AGCGTTTCGGCGCCGTAGGCCCGAAGCAGCCGCTCTTCAATCACCGCCCGCGTCATGCCCGGGTTGCGGTTGTCGTGTACCCAGGAACTCTCGTGTGCGAGCAGCAGACCGTGACCATCATGCTCTACGCCGCCCGCCTCACCCACCAGGCCGGAATCCACCAGCGGCTCGTTGAGCTGCGCGGCAACCCGAGCCGCAATCTGACCGTCTCGATCATGAACCTGCCGGCCGCCCCAGCCGTTGAAACGCAGATGGCTGACCACGCGCTGGCCGTCCTCACGCCAGGCGAAGAGCGGCCCGGAATCCCGGCACCACAGGTCCTCCGTCGGCACGTCCCAGTGCGCCACACGGTGAGTCAGTTTTCTCCTCGCCGGCCGGAAATCCTCCCGATCCGCCAGTATGACAACCGGTTCAAACTCCGCGATCGCGTTGGCGATGGTAGCGACGGTTTGCTGCACCTGATCGAGAAAAGCCGCGTCGGAGTAGACGCCGCGGTGCACAGGCCACTGCATCAGCGTGAGCTCGTGGGGAGACTCCTCCCCGGGCACGTGCAGCAGTTCGGGTTCAGCCGTGGACTCTTTCACGCTCATACCGGCCCCCGCCCCCAGCATCATCAGCTGGCCAAAAAATTGTCGTCGCCCGGGCATCAGTGCACCCTCGCGGCTGCCCGCGGTAGCAGCGGATCCCGTCGGATCCAGTAAAGCGCCGCCAGCGCCAGCACCAGCAGCGGCAGGGGCGCCGCGGCCGTGGTGAACCAGCCAAAGAGATGCATAGTGGTGCCGGCCAGCAGGGACGCGGTGGCCGCGGTGCCGAACACGCAGAAATCGTTCACCGCCTGCGCCCGAAACCGCTCGGCGCGCCGGTAGGTATAGGTCAGCATCGCAGTGCCACCGACATAGAGAAAGTTCCAGCCCACGCCCAGCAGGATCAGCGCCCAGGTGTAGTGACCCAGCGAGTGACCGTCCATGCCGGTGGCCAGCGCCGCAATCAGCAGCACCGCCCCGGCGCTCATCATGCGCACCACACCGAGGCGATCGATCAGCCAGCCGGAAAACAGCGACGGCAGGTACATGCCAAGCACGTGGGCCCGGATCACCGCCGCCGTCTCGCTCAGCGAAAACCCGTCCACCTCGTGCATGCTCAGCGGCGTGGCCGTCATCAGAAAACTCATTACGCCGTAGCCGCTGGTGGCGCCGAAAACCGCCACCAGAAACAAAGGCTGGCGAAACACTTCGCCCGCCGGCCGCTCTGTCCGCACCGCGGGATCGTCGTCCGGCAGCGGTGGAAACCGCAGCAGCAGCGCCACGGCTGCTCCGGCGAGGTACAGGCCACATAAGATGGTCATCACCCACCCGTACGGGTCATCAGCGCCAAAGTGGTCCGCCTGCTGCACCAGGGCCGGACCAAGCAGCGCCCCGCCGACAGCTCCCAGGAGAATAAAAGACACAGCTCTCGCGGCGTGGGTGGGGGCCACGCACTCCACCGCTGCAAAGCGGTACTGCTGCGCAAAAGCCATGTTGATGCCGAGCAGCGCGAGGGCGCCGGTAAACGCGATAAAGCTACCGGCCTGAATAGCCCACAGGGTGGCTGCGGCGGCCACCAGCGCGCTGACGTTGCCCAGCGCAAAGCCAAGCGGCCGGCCGAGGCGTTTCATCAGCATGGCAGCGGGAATGGTGCTCAACGCGGTGACCACCACGGCCAGGGAAATCGGCAGCGTGGCCAGCGCCGGCACGCGGGTCAGCTGGGCGCCGATGATGCTGCCCAGGGTGACCAGCACCACCGATCCGGTGACGGAAATGAGCTGGCACAGCAGCAGCAGGAAGAGGTTGCGATTCAGCATCGGGGCAATCTTTTGGCGCATACTGTAGCGCATGCTTTACCTGCTAACCGACTCTGCCAAGCGCCGGGCCGTGGGTCGACTGACGCGGCTGGACAAACCGGTGGGCATCTACCTGCTGCTGTGGCCAACGCTCTGGGCGCTGTTCATTGCGGCGGAGGGCATTCCGCCCGTGTCGGTTCTGCTGATTTTTGTCGTCGGGACCGTGCTGATGCGCATGGCGGGGTGCGCCATCAACGACTATGCCGACCGCAACGTGGACGGCGAGGTGGCCCGCACGCGGGACCGGCCGCTGGCCACCGGCGAGCTGGTGGGGCAAGAAGCGGTGGTGGTATTTGTGGTGCTGTCGCTGCTGGCCTTTGGACTCGTGCTGCTGACGAATCGATTAACCGTGTTGCTGTCGTTTGCCGGCGTGGCGCTGGCTGCCATCTACCCGTTTATGAAGCGCTACACCCACTTTCCGCAGCTGTTTCTGGGTGCGGCCTTCGCCTGGGCCATTCCCATGGCTTTTGCCGCGGTGACCCAGCAGCTGCCACCCATCGCCTGGCTGCTGTTTGTGGCAACCGTGCTCCTGACGGTGGCCTACGATACGCAGTACGCGATGGTAGATCGGGAAGATGACCTGCGCGCCGGCATCAGGTCCATCGCCATCGCGCTGGGGGACATCGACCGAGTGGCGATCGGGCTACTGCAGACCCTCATGCTGCTGGCGCTGCTGTTTGTGGGACAGCGGGAGGAGTTCGGCGCCTATTATCTGCTTGGTCTGGCGGCGGCGGCGGCCCTGTTTGCCTACCAGCAGGTGCTGATCCGGGATCGCGAACCGGCCGCGTGTTTCCGGGCCTTTCGCAACAATCAGTGGGTCGGGCTGGTGATCTTTCTGGGCATTGCGGCGGAAACGGTTCGGGGGCCCGCCGCTTAAGATTCAGCGCCCGCCGCCGATAATTTTTACGATGTCCGTCTGCCGGAAGTCCCGCCGGTCTGGTTATGCCAACGCTTCGCCATCGTCATACTCCGCTTCACCATCGCATCCCGCGGTGGCTGGCCATGTCTCTCCAGGGCATCGCCATGTGGGTCACTATCGTGGTCTCTTTTGAGGTGGGTTTCGCCTCCGAAGGCGTGGTGGCGATCTGGCCCGCCGCCGGCATCGCCATTGCCATGGCGATCTACTACCGCTGGGCGGCCTTCTTGCCCATTTTCCTGAGCAATTTTGCCTACTCGCTGATGTTTCAGACTGACCAGCTGGGCTTTTACCTCTGGTCGAACGCCGGAAACGCCTTCGCCACCGTCCTGGCCGCCTGGATCTACCGCCAGGTCGGCGGCCCCAAACAGCCGCTTCGGTCGGTGGCCGGTGTGGTGAAAATGGTGGTGGTGCTCGCCCTTGCCATGTCGGTGATGGCGGCGGTGATCGGAACGGTCAGCGTATACCTGGCCTTCGGCTTAAGCGGCCCGGCGTTGTGGCAGGTGGCCTGGCGGTGGTTTTTTTCTGACTTTACCGGCGCGGTGATCGTTGCCCCGGCCTTGCTCGCCGTGTTCGGCAGCTTCCGGCGTTGGCGGGCGGGGTATTGGCGACGCGCGTTCGAGGAAATGTGGGTGCCCGGCCTCGTCAGCGTCGGCGCCATGGTGGCGCTGTATTTTGCGTCCAACCTGATGCCCGACGCCCTGGGACAATACCCAACGGTGCTGCTCACCATGCCGCTTTGTGTCTGGCTATGTCTCCGGTCCCATACGCCAAGCTCTATGGCGCTGCTGACGGCTACGGTAATCGGCGCGCTCGCCATGACGCTGACGGCCATCGGCGACGCCACCGAGTCGGGTTTTCTTGCTGTGCAGCTGTACGGCCTCGTAGCCATGTGTACGAGCCTTGTGCTCCATGCCAGCACTGCCGAACGCTGGCATGCGGTGCGGGCGCTGGCCAGTGAACGGCAGCTGCTCGAATCGACGGTCCTTGAGAGGACCGCAGCGCTGCGGGACCAGATTGCCGCCAACGAAGCGGCCAATGATGAGCTTGCCCGGCTCGCCCGCACCGACCCGCTGACGGGCGCCGCCAACCGGCGGGAGTTTGCCGAGCAGGTTGGTCGGGAACTCTCCCGGGTTCGGCGCCACGGGTCCCGCCTGAGCATCGTGATGCTGGACATCGATCACTTCAAGGCCATCAACGACACCTACGGTCATGCGGCCGGGGACGCGGTGCTTCAGCAGCTGGCTGAATCCCTGCTGGAAAGGGTGCGAAGGGACATTGATCTGGTGGCCCGCCTCGGGGGCGAAGAATTTGCCTGCGTGCTGCCCGATACTCCGCTGGAGAACGGCGTGGCTTTTGCCGAGCGGATGCGCCAGGTTATCGCGGCGCTTCAGGTGACCTTTGAGGGCCGGAAGATCCAGTTGACCGCAAGTTTTGGCGTGGCCGAGCCTCCCCAGGATGTGCGGGATATCGACGCGGCGCTGAAGCCCGCCGATGAGGCGTTGTACCTTGCTAAGGCAGCCGGGCGCAACCGGGTCGAACCCAGCGCCGACAGTGACCCGGATTCACGGAACGTAGGCGTTGCCTGAGCCGGAAAACACCCGAGCGCTTCCCGCGGTTCAGCGATTTTCAAATCCATCAGCGAAGATCGGTCCGCTTTGCGTCGGATCCGTCGTGTTGCACACGCCAGCGCGTTCGTATTCGAGGGCGCCGATATCCGGGCTCCCATCGGACCGCGCGGTGCCGCAGAAGTCGTCAGTCACCGCTGCCACCACTTCCCCCTGATCGACCACGCCGCTACCGTCGAGTAACGTGAAGTCGGCCAGCCCCGGGTTCGCGAACCACGCCTGCATCTGACTGATTGCCACCGTCTCAAGGTTAGAACCTTCGGTGCTGACGCCGCCGTCGCGGTTGCGGATCTGGCCGCCGCCCAGCAGGTTGTTGCGCAGGTCTACGCTGCTCGCGGCGAAGCGCACGTCGATGCCGGTGGTGTTGTACAGCGTGTTGTGATGCACCTGGCTGCTCGCCGCTTCGTTGAGATAGATGCCCACGTCCGCCGGGCAATTGACGATGAGGTTGTTGCGCATGATGCCGCCTTCATGTTCCGGCGTGCAGGTGTTTTCTTCACAGATGCCGGGCGGCCCCGAGCCCCCGCCCCCGAAAGAAAGGCCAAGGCGAATCTGGCCGGTGTGGAAGCGCTCGCAGATCACCAGGTTGCGCTCCATGATGCCGTCTTTCGAGTTGCCCTTGAGAAACGCGGCGTAGCTGATCTGGTTGCCGCCGGCTTTGGCAAAGTCGTAGATGAAGTTGCTTTGTACCAGCCAGCGACGGCCACCAACGATATCGATCGGCGTCACCGGATTACCGGTC
>JBCCVP010000238.1:0-5069 GCA_039195135.1 Pseudomonadota bacterium
CGCCACCACTTCGGCAATCTCCTCGTCGGTCACCCGGTTGCGCAGGAGGCGGGTTTCCGTCTGCTGCGGCGCGCTGGCGTCCTCCAGCTGCTTCTCCAGCTCCGGAATCTGGCCGTACTGCAGCTCCGACATGCGGGCCAGGTCCTGGGCCCGACGAGCGGTTTCCAGGTCCAGCCGGGCGCGCTCCAGCGCCTCCTTGATCTGCGTGCTGCCCTGTACGGACGCTTTTTCCGCCCGCCAGATTTCCTCCAGGTCCGCAAACTCCTTTTCCAGATCCGCAAGCTGCGCTTCCAGTTCTTCCAGGCGCTTGACCGTGGCGTCGTCCGTTTCCTTGCGCAGCGCTTCCCGCTGAATCTTGAGCTGAATAATTTTCCGCTCGAGCCGATCCATGGCCTCCGTCTTGGAGTCAATTTCCATGCGGATGCGAGACGCCGCTTCGTCCATCAGGTCGATGGCCTTGTCCGGCAGCTGCCGGTCCGTGATGTAACGGTGAGACAAGGTGGCCGCGGCGACAATCGCCGGGTCCGTGATGTCGACCCCGTGATGCACCTCGTAGCGTTCTTTGAGTCCCCGCAGGATCGCGATCGTGTCCTCGACGCTGGGTTCGCCCACCAGCACCTTCTGAAACCTTCGTTCCAGCGCGGCGTCCTTTTCCACGTACTGGCGATACTCATCCAGCGTGGTGGCGCCGATGCAGTGCAGCTCGCCCCGGGCCAGCGCGGGCTTCAGCATGTTGCCGGCGTCCATGGAGCCTTCCGCCTTGCCGGCGCCGACCATGGTGTGCATCTCGTCGATAAACAGCACCACCTGCCCTTCCTGCTTGGCAAGATCGTTCAGCACCGCCTTAAGGCGCTCCTCAAACTCGCCGCGGAATTTGGCGCCGGCGATCAGGGCGCCCATGTCCAGCACCAGGAGGCGCTTGTTCTTCAGTCCTTCCGGCACTTCGCCGTCCACGATGCGCTGCGCGAGACCTTCCACGATGGCCGTCTTACCCACGCCGGGTTCGCCGATCAGCACCGGGTTGTTTTTGGTGCGGCGCTGCAGCACCTGCACCGCGCGGCGTATCTCCTCATCGCGCCCGATCACCGGGTCCAGCTTGCCCTGCTCCGCCCGCTCGGTGAGATCGATGGTGAAACGCTCCAGCGCCTGCCGGTGGTCCTCGGCATTCACGTCGTCCACCTTCTGGCCGCCGCGCCACTGATCAATCACCTGGATGATGGCCTCCTCGTTGGCGCCGTTTTCTTTCAGCACGTCCGCCAGACTGCTCGAGCCTTTGAGCAGCGCCAGCACAAACAGCTCCGAGGTGAGGTACTGGTCGCCCCGCTCCTGCGCCAGCTTGTCGCAGACGTTAAGCAGCGCAACGAGGTCGTTGCCCAGGTTGATCTGGCCGTTGTTGCCGCTGACCTGGGGCAGCCCGTCGAGGATCTCGCCCAGCCGGGAGCGAAGCCGATTGACGTTGACGCCGGCCTGGGCCAGCAGCTGACGGACCACGCCCCCTTCCTGATCCAGCAGCGCCGTCAGCAGGTGCGCCGGTTCAATGGTGGCGTGGTCGCGACCTACCGCCAGGGACTGGGCATCGGCGAGCGCCAGCTGAAATTTGCTGGTGAGCTTATCCATTCGCATGGTGCGGCTCCCGTGAATAAAAGGATGCGATTTATCTGGCGCCAGAACGGCGTTTTTTCAAGATTGGAGACCTACGTAGAACCCGCAGACAAAGGGCTGTCTCCGGGCCCTGCAGCGGAGTACTAGCCGCGGATCCAGATGGCACTGGCCATGCGTCCGGTAGCGTCACCGTCCCGCCGGTAGGAGTAGAAGCGGGCCGGTTCACCGAAGGTACAGGCGCGGCTGAAAAAGGTCAGGCCGAACCCCGCCCGGCGCAGCCGCTGGGCCGCCAGTCCGGGCAGATTGCAAAGCCAGTGGCCCGGCCGGGTGGCCTGGAAATAGCCGGCGTTGGCCGGCAGATCACCCTGAAACGCGTCCCGGACCTCTTCGCCCACCTCGTACACCTGCGGACCGATAGCGGGGCCCAGCCAGACCCGGGTGCTTTCGGGCCGCGCGTCCATGTCGGCAAACGTTGCCTCCAGCACACCTGCCGCCAACCCACGCCAGCCCGCGTGGGCCGCTGCCACGCGGCGTTGCGCTGCGTCGCAGACCAGCACCGGTAAGCAGTCCGCGGTGAGCACCGTGCAGGCGATGCCGGCTTCATCGGTCCAGGCGGCGTCAGCTTCCGGCTCCGCGTCCCGCAGCGGCCCCATGCCCTGATGTACCGCAACGCCATGCACCTGCCGCAGCCACTGGTGATCGACGCCGCTTAAGCCCGCCAGCTGTCGCCGGTTGGCCGCCACACGATCCGGATCATCGCCGCACCGGGTCCCCAGATTGAGCCAGCGATATCCACCCTCGCTGCCGCCGCCGCTGCGGGTGGTGCTGATCGCCCCGACCCAGTCCGGCACGGGCCAGTCCGGCTTCAGCCAGTCAGTCAACGCGCTGCCCCGCGTCATCGGCAAGCACCGCGAGCAGCGTCGCCAGGTCTGGCGCCAGCGGCGACGTGAAAGTCATCGTCGCCTCGGAAGCAGGGTGCACAAGGGTCAGGTTCCGGGCGTGCAGCGCCTGCCGCCGAAGGGCTGAAAGGGCGTCCCGCAGCGAATCGCTGGCGCCGGCCGGCACCCGCAGCCGTCCGCCGTAGACCGGATCTCCCACGATCGGGAAGCGGCGGTGAGACAGGTGCACCCGAATCTGGTGAGTTCGGCCCGTTTCCAGCCGCACCGACAGGCCGGTCAGGTCGGCAAAGCGCTGCTCGATGCGGTAGTGGGTGACCGCGGGTTTACCCTCCGGCCGCACCGCCATCTTTTTCCGGTCTGTCGGGTGGCGGCCGATGGGTTCGTCCACGCAGTCCCCGGCAATCAGCCGGCCGTAGACCAGCGCCCAGTACTCCCGGCCCATCTCCCGGGCCTGCAGCTGGCGCACCAGGTGGGTATGGGCCTTCAGCGTGCGGGCGACAACCAGCAGGCCGCTGGTGTCTTTATCCAGGCGGTGCACGATGCCGGCCCGCGGCAGATCACGCAGCTGCGGGTCGTGATTCAGCAGCGCGTTCAGCAGCGTACCGTCGGCATGGCCGGCGGCGGGATGCACCACCAGACCCGCGGGCTTGTCCACCACGATCAGCTGCTCATCTTCGTGCACCAGCGTGAGCGTCAGGGGCTGGGCCGGATCCGGCAGCGGGCTCTCCGCCGGCGCGGCCACGACAATCGCCTCGCCGCCGTAGACCTTCTGCGCCGGCCGCACCTTCGCCCCGTTGAGGGTGACAAACCCCTCCTTGATCCAGCGCGTCAGCCGGGCCCGGGAGTGATCCGGCAGGAGCTGCGCCAGCACCTGATCGAAGCGTTGACCGGCGGGGCTGGGAGGCGCTGTAAGAGACTGAAATTCGGTTTCCATCAACGTATCGGGGGTCGGCGGGAGTGGGCCGAAGCTGTTGCGAATAACACTTTTTTGCCCTATCCAGACTGGATTTTGGGTATGATGCTGCGCCTTATCGTAATCGCCACCGGCAAACTGTTCATGGCGCAAAAACCACTTTTTCTTGTTCCCGCGATGCTGGCCCTGGCCGTTCTACTCGGCGGCTGCGGCTCCGACGGAGACGAGCGCGAGGATAACACCATCACCGCCCAGGAGCTCTACGAGGGCGCCAAGCAGTCGATGGTCAACGGTTCCTACGACCGGGCTATTTTTCAATATCGGCAGATGCAGTCCCGCTTCCCATTCGGGCGCTACGCTGAGCAGGCGCAGCTGGAGCTGGCCTACAGCTACTACAAGAATTTTGAGCCGGAACTGTCCGTCACGACGCTGGACCGGTTTTTGCGCACCTACCCAACCCACGAACACGCTGACTACGCCCACTACCTCAAGGGACTGGTGAACTTCTCCCGCAACCGGGGCCTACTGGGGCGCCTGCTGAACGTGGATTCAAGCCAGCGAGACCTTGAGTTTGCGCGCGCCTCCTTTACGGCCTTCGGCGAGCTGATTCAGCGCTACCCGAACAGCCAGTACGCCGATGATGCGCGGGAGCGCATGCTGTTTCTGCGCAATGAGATGGCCGGCTACGAGATCGCCGTGGCGGATTATTACCTGCGGCGCCGGGCTTACGTGGCGGCGGCGAATCGCGCCAAGTACGTGGTGGAGAATTTTCAGGAAGCGCCGCAGTCGGCGGATGCGCTGGCCATTATGAGCCAGGCATACGAGCAGCTTGAAATGACGCAGCTAGCCGAAGATGCCTACCGGGTGCTGCGCATCAACTACCCGGAACACAGCTACATCACCGGTCGCGGGGAAGAAAAAGGCTGGCTGGCCCGGCTTTGGCCGTTTGATTGAACCCGTTTGATTGAACCCGTTTGATTAAACCGAAAACTCTGGGCCACCGCTGGCGGGGCCCAAACTGGACCCCGCTACCCTGCGCCCTTCTCTGAGCTCCTCTCTGAGCCCTTCCCGGCGCCCTCTCCTTGACCATCTCCTGCGCCGTTCTCTGCGCCGTGGCCGCGGTGAGTCCCGCTCATCAATGAATCAGCCAGCTGCTGATCGCCCAGGCCGTCGCAATCTGCGTAGCCAGTAACAGTCCAAGTCCTACGGCGATGCCGACCGAATGTTTCCAGTTGTCTTCCCGCTTGCTCATCGTTGCCTCCATTCGTTTAACGACGATGGAGCTTATTGTCCTGATCCAGCCCCAGCGCGTCTGTCAACCGGCCGACACATGAGATTTCAGAATTTTTTTCCTTTTTTTGCCCCCCCGGCGCGCAAGCGATGGTCACCGAAGAGTGGATTTCGAAGAGCGCGAATGAGATCCGTCGGAAACCTGGCGGCTGAGCCGGGCCAGTATCGCGGCACTTACGGGGGTCAGACCCTGACCTATCCCCACAAATTTGATTCATGAGGGGGCCTCCAGGGAGGCCATGTATTTTGGGACGCAGGTACTAGGGATCTTGAGTGCACGCCGAGGGGTTGGTGTATGGCCATGAGCGATGAGCAAACGGGCGAGGGTGAGGTTGGAGTAGGCATCATCGCAGTCAACAACCGCG
>JBCCVP010000239.1:0-4952 GCA_039195135.1 Pseudomonadota bacterium
GGCCGCCACCGCCTCCACCCGGCCCTGCCGGTCGCCGCTGGCAACCATCGTTTTCACTTGCCGGGCGGTCAGGAAGGCGATAACGCGCGCTGCGGCGGGATGCAGGGCGTCGTCCAGATCGATCCAGCCCAGCACGCCCTGTTCGTCCGCCACGTAAATGGTGCGGCCGGACAGGTGCTCCGCGCCGACAAATTCCGGGCTGCCTACCCGCAGCCGCCGGCCAGCGACCGTAGCCGTCAGCCCCTGGCCCGGAAACTCCTCGACGTCGGCGATGGGCGCCGCCGGCGCCAGCGCGGCAAAGGCGTTGGCATAGGGATGGGTGCTGTGACGCTCAACCGCCGCCACCAGCGACAGCAGTTCACCGCGCTCCACCGGGTTTGGGTGCGCCGGCTCGCAGCGCACCTCGCTGACCACCGGCTTACCCTGCGTCAGGGTGCCGGTCTTGTCGACCAGGGCGCAGGTGGTTGCCGGCAGCCGGGTCAGCGCTTCGAGCTTGCGAAGAAAAACGCCGCGCCGGGCGGCTGCCGTCGCCCCCGCCGACAGGGCCGCCGGAATCGCGAGCGACAGCGCGCAGGGGCACGTCACTACCAGCACCGCCAGCGCTGCGCTGAAGGCCTTGCCGGGCTCGACCCACCACCAGAGGAAATAAACCAGCGCTGCCAGTCCGACCACGCTGAGGGTAAAGGTGGCGGCCAGCCGCTGCGCCAGGTCAGCTCGGCGGGGCCGCTGCTCAAAGGCCTGCTGCATCAGGCCGGCCATCTGGGACAGGCGGGTCTGGTCTCCCAGCGCCCGTACCCGCAGTACCAGCGAGCCACTGATGCAGACGCTGCCGGCCAGCACCGCGTCGCCAGGGCCCCGGCAGCGGCCCACCGATTCGCCCGTCAGCAGCGACTCATCCAGCTGGCCGTGGCCGGCCACCAGCACGCCGTCTGCGGGCACCGCGGCACCCAGCGGCACGCGGACGAGATCGCCAGCCTCAAGGGTCGAGCGCGGCACGTAGCGGCCCGTCGGATCGTCGCTGTCGTCCAACCGGAGCACGCTCTGGGGCAGCATGGGCGCCAGGGCCAGCCGGGCGCTGGTGGCCCGGTGCCGGACCTTCATTGCTACGTAGCGGGAGCAAAGGAGCAGAAACACAAACATGGTGGCCGACTCAAAGTAGACCGCGCCAGAGCGGATAAAAAAGTGGTAGGTGCTGGCGGCAAACGCGAGCACCAGCGCCAGCGCCACGGGAATATCCATGGTGGCCTGGCGGGTTCGCAGGGCGTTCAGGGCGCCGCTCAGAAAGGGTGCTCCGGCGTAAAACACCACGGGCGCTGCCACCAGCATGGACACCAGCGTCATCAGGCGGGCAATGGCTGGGTCCATACCCTGGTTGGGGCCGAGATAGGTGCTGACGGCGAAGGTCGACACCTGCATCATGCCCAGGCCTGCCACCGCCAGGCGCTTGAGCAGTTCCCGCTCCTCCGCGCGTCCCCGGTCGTTCACCGCCGCGGCAAGGTTGTCCCCCAGATGCGGCGTATAGCCAAGCTGGTCCAGGCGGCTCAGCAGGGTGCTGTAGGCAACCTTCTCCGGTCGCCACACCAGGCTGCACAGCGACGTCTGCACGTCGACCTGCACCTTCTCGACCCCGTCGATCTGCTTGAGATGATGCTCGATGAGCCAGCCGCAGGCGCCGCAGTGGATATCGGCCAGAAACAGCGTGTCGCGGACCTGCCCCTCGGCGTCCGCCGCTGGCAGGTTGGCGTCAAAAGCCTGCCATTTGACCGCGGCGTCAGGTTTATAAGCGGCGGTGGGCGCGGGCTGCTCCCGGTAGCGGTAGTAGTCCGTCTGTTCCGCGCGCACGATGAGGTCCGCCACGGCCAGGCAGCCGCGGCAGCACATTGGCTGCTTGACGTCGTCCACCTCGAGCCACAGGTCCAGGCCCCGCGGCACCGGTTCTTCGCAGTGAAAGCAGCGAAGGTTTTCAGTCATCCTCGCGGGCCTGGGTCAGGCGAAAGTCGTCGCGGATCTTCTGGTAGTCCGAATCGGTCACCACCAGCGGATCCGGATTGCTGATCGCCACGCTTAAGATCACCGCGCCGGACG
Organism: Pseudomonadota bacterium; assembly: GCA_039195135.1. Taxonomy (GTDB): domain Bacteria; phylum Pseudomonadota; class Gammaproteobacteria; order Xanthomonadales; family SZUA-38; genus JANQOZ01. The sequence goes on from JBCCVP010000239.1 coordinate 2,086, forward strand.
CAAAGGTGAAGGCCAGTACGGCGGAGACGACCATCATGGCGGTTTCCCGGTACCAGGGGGTGGTCTGAAGGCTCATAAGCGGCTCCCGATGGGTAAGAAAAACCGGCTGTCCCGCTGCACTTCGATGGGGTTGTCGCCGGTGCTGGTTAAAGTCAGATCGATGGGCCGGCTGCCAGCGCCGGCGGCGCGGGGCGCCTGCAGCCGCAGCGGAAAGGCCTCTGCCTGCCCCGCGGGTACCCGCAGCTCCGGTGTCTCGAGGGACACATCCTCAAGGCCGCGGACGGTGAGGGCATAGGTCTGGGGCTGATCGGACATGTTGATGACCTTCAGCGTGTAGACATTCTCGATGCGGCCGTCGGCGAGCTCCCGGTACAGGGCATTGCGGTCCCGGAGGACCTCCATCCGCAGCGGTACACGATTGAGCAGAGAAACCGACATGCCGACCGCGATAAGCGTCAGCAGCGTGCCGTAGATCAGCGTCCGCGGCCGCAGGATCGGATGGCGTTCGGCGTCTTCCTCGGGATTCTCGAGCGAGTTCTCCGTGGCGTAGCGGATCAGTCCCCGGGGATAGCCGACCCTGTCCATGACCTGGTCGCAGGCATCGATGCAGGCGGCGCAGGCGATGCACTCATACTGCAGGCCGTCGCGGATGTCGATGCCCGTGGGGCACACCTGGACGCACATGGTGCAGTTGATGCAGTCCCCCAGCCCCAGCGTTGCCGGATCCGCGCCGCGGCTGCGCTTGCCGCGTGGTTCTCCACGCTTCGTATCGTAGGAGATGATGAGCGTATCGCGGTCGAACATGGCGCTCTGGAAGCGGGCATAGGGGCACATGTACTTGCAAACCTGCTCACGCAGGAATCCGGCATTGCCGTAGGTAGCAAAGCCGTAAAACAGGAGCCAGAACCAGGCCAAGGGGTGCAGGTCCAGCGCCACCATCGATGCCGCCAGCTCCCGGATGGGCATGAAGTACCCCACAAAGGTCATGCCGGTCCAGAGAGAAAAAATGATCCACAGTCCGTGCTTGGCGGTCTTTTTCAGCCAGCGGTTGGCGTTCCAGGGTCCCTTGTCGAGCTTCATCCGCCGCTGCCGCTTGCCTTCCACCCAGCGCTCCATCAGCAGGAACGCCTCGGTCCAGACGGTCTGGGGACAGGCATAGCCGCACCACAGGCGGCCGCCGATGGCGGTAAAGAAAAACAGGCTCAAGGCCAGGAACAGCAAAATGAGCGCGAGGTAGATGAAATCCTGCGGCCAGAGGGTCAGGCCCCAGATGTAAAACTTGCGCGCCGGCAGGTCAAAAAGCACCGCCTGCCGGTCGTCCCAGGTGAGCCACACCACGCCGTAGAACAGGCCCAGCAGTACCACCACGGCGAGCTTGCGCAGCCGGTCAAAGCGGCCGTCAATCTCCCGCGGGTAGATCTTGGCTTCTTTCTGGTACAGCCCACCGCCGCCATTGCCCTGACTTGAGCCCTGGCCGGCGCCGCTGTCCCCGGGGCTGACCACCTTGACCGGAACCACGATCAGGTTTCCCGTTCGTCAATCACCGGATAGTCTTTTCGCCGTCGGGCGGTGCGAATCAGCCACCCGGTCAGCAGCGACGAAATCGCCGCGATCAGCCAGAAAAAGAAAAATCCGATGGAATAAACGGCGGTGGCGCTCAGCTCAAGCTGAAACACAAAGGCGCTGAGAAGTTGGAGCGGGTCCATTTTGGCAAAAAAGAGCCCGGTAGCCAGGCAGGCGGTCAGAAACGACGGCCAAACGACCTCCGCAATCAACCGCTGCCGCCAGCTCCAGTGGCTCGTCATCAGGGCGACCCGGCGCTGGCCCCAGGCTGTCCCAGTGAAAGGACGTAGGCCGCCAGCAGCTTGATCTCGTCCGCGTTCAGCAGTTCCCCGTGCGCGGGCATGATGCCGTGGCGTCCCTTGGCGATGGTTTGCGTCAGCACGTCCGCGGAGCCACCGTAGAGCCAGACCTCGTCAGTCAGGTTTGGCGCGCCAAGCATCGGGTTCCCCTTCCCGTCGGTGCCGTGGCAGGCCATACAGACCGTATTGAAGTGGGTTTTTCCGGCCTCTGCCTGCGCTGCATCCACGCTCGCACCGGACAGCTGCTGCACGTAGGCCACCGTGGCGGCAACGCCGTCCTCCCCGAGCACCGCTTCCCACGGCGTCATGATGCCCTGGCGGCCCAAGGTGATGGACTGGGTGACCGCTTCCGGGCTGCCGCCCCATTGCCAGTCCTGGTCCGTCAGGTTGGGAAAGCCGGCGGCACCGCGGGCGTCCGACCCGTGGCAGGTGGCACAGTTGGTACCGTAGAGCCGGCTGGCGCTGGCCATGGCCTCCTCGTTTTGGCTCAGGGCTGTGAAGTCCAGCTTGGCGAACTCAGCGAAGGTTGCGTTGTAGACCGCATCGATGCGGTTGCGCTCCTCCCCGTACTGACCCAGCTGACTCCACCCCCCGACTCCCTCGAAGGCGCCGAGGCCCGGGTAGTAGACGAGATAGCCCAGCCCCCAGATGATGGTGCCGACAAACAGGTAGAGCCACCAGCGGGGGAGCGGGTTGTTGCTCTCTTTCACCCCGTCCCACACGTGGCCGGTCGTATTGTCTCCGGCCTCCGCCATATCGCCCTGACGGGAACTCCACACGATCAGCCAGACGCAGCCGATGATGTTCAGCACGGTGAATACGGCGATGAACCAGTGCCAGCCTGAGTCAAAGCTCATGAGTCGCTCCCATTGCTATCGTCGAGCGGCAGTCGCGCTGCCTCGTCAAAATCGGAGCGGCGGCGGCGACTGTAGGCCCACACCACCACGCCGCAGAAGGCGATCAGCATCAGTGCGGTAATCAGTCCGCGAAGCAAACCCAGATCCA
>JBCCVP010000240.1:0-4852 GCA_039195135.1 Pseudomonadota bacterium
CCGGGTTTTGCCCACGTCCAGCAGCAAGCCCCCGAGAGCGAGCTGGCGGATGCCGACGCGGTCGAGGCCGAGGTGGCGGCCGAAGGTGGCGCTCCACACCGACGTGCTCAGGGCACGCTGGTAGGTGTAGCGGTCCCGGTGTTTCAGCTCAATCAGGCACGTGTAGGCGTCGGGGTTGCGCAGGATGCTGTCGACCATGGCGTTGATGCCATCCGCGAGCACCTCAAGATCCAGCTCTTTGCCTTCCTTGAGGTCCTCCATCACGGTGGACCGGTTGGTGCCGAGGGCTTCCAGCGACTCGGCGGCGGCCTCCATTTCCTCATCAAAGTCGCTGCTGATCTCCCAGTCACGGGTTTTGATCGCTGCAAGTTCCGGACTGCGGCGCAGCGCCGGGTCCGGCGTCATCACGATGTATTGGGGGTGGGGAGCGGTGCCCCGGGTGCTGTCGACGTACACCTCGGTGCAGTAGGTGATGAGCTGCTCTATTTCATGATCCGCCTTGATTTCAAAACCCTGCAGGGGGAATGGCGTATCCAGCCACGGCCGATCCAGCCGCGACACAAACATGCCAATCTGAAGACCCGCGACGCTGATTTTGTGATCGTTTGTCTGGTGCAAAGCCAGTCCCAAGATCGGAGAATCCCACCCCTGAATTTCGGCCGGATTCGCCTACGCTTTAGAAATCTGACGGTGCTTTCAGGCCGCGCCCGGCGCGATTGATTCGATCACCGCGGCGAAGTCCCGGGCAAAGCCCTCGCCGTCCATCAGCGCGGAGGCTCGCATCCGCTCCCGCAGGCCGGCGCGAAGCTGCGCTAGCCGGTCCCGGTCAGCCGCCAGCCGGCACCCGATGTCGACATATTCTTCGGTGGAGCTGGCGATCAGCTCCTCGAGCTCAACTCCTGCCAGCATGCTGGCGCTGACCCGCGCGCGATGGCTTGACCCGCTTAGGGTCAGGACGGGAACCCCGCACCAAAGGGCTTCGCAGGTGGTGGTGGTGCCGTTGTAGGGAAACGGGTCGAGGGCTATATCCAGGTCGCCGTAGCGCGCCAGGTGATGGTCTGCGTCGTTGTCCCGGGCAACGAGTTGGATGCGGTCTGCAGCGACGCCGACTTTTTCCAGCGCATCCCTCACGCGCTGGCGCACCGCCGTATCGGCGAGAACACGGGTTTTCAGCAGCAGACGGGAGTCCGGAACCGTCCGCAGCAGAGCGGCCCAGGTTTTCAGCACGCGGGGCGTGACCTTGGCCAGGTTGTTAAAGCTGCCAAACGTCACGTAGCCATTTTGTTCCGCGGGAGGTGCAGACACCTCAGGGGCTTCAGCCGGCGGCGAATAGCAGGAAAAATGGCGCGGCAGGCGCAGCAGCTTTTCGCTATAGCAGTGTTCGTTCGCGCCCGGCGGATCGGTGTAGGCGTCGGTGATGCGATAGTCCATCGCCGCCAGGCCGGTGGTATTGGGATAGCCCAGCCAGGTCATCTGCAGGGGCGCTGGCCGGTGCGCGGACACCGGCAGACGGTTGCCGCCGGAATGGCCGGACAGGTCGATCAGGATGTGAATCTGGTCGTCGGCAATCTGCCGCGCCACCGCCTCGTCGGTTTCCCCGACAATGACGCGCCACCCGGCGCAGCGGGCCCGCAGCCGGTCGCTGACGGCGTCGTGATGGTGGTGGTTGTAGTAGGCGTAAACCTCAAAGCGCTCCGAGTCCAGGTGATCCAGAAGCGGCTCCAGATAGTAAGAAACGGAATGGCGCCGAAGATCGGCGGACAGCAGCCCGATCCGCACCGGGCCGGAACCCGGCTTAGGGGCTTGCGCCAGGGGCCGGCGCGTCGATTGGTGCACCTGCTCGGCGTAAGCCTGGTGCGCTGCGAAAAGCTCCGCCGGCGTAACTTCGTCCAGGTAGTTCATGGTCAGCAGCAGGTTGCTGCGGATGTCCAGGTCTTCCGGGGCCAGGGTCAGGGCGCGCTGGTAGTAGGCCATAGCTTGCGCGCTTTCTCCGAGGTCCTTCGCCGCACCGGCGAGATTGGCCAGCAGCTGCGGATCATCGGGCTTTTCCTCAAGCGCGGCCTGAAACTGCGTCAGCGCTTCACTGGGTTTGCCAAGCCGACGCAAAGCGTAACCGAGGTTCTGTCGCGCGTCGGTCCGCTCCGGGTGCTGCTCCACCACCTGGCGAAACTGGTCCGCCGCCAGGTCTGATCGCCCAAGGCCGCGATAGCAAAGGCCCAGGTTGTACTGGCTGGCAAAATCATCGGGATTGGCTCTTAGGACCTCCAGATAGTTTTCCCGCGCTGCCGCGTGTTCGCGCTGGTCAAGCTGCTGGCCCGCCAGCGCGCGCAGCGCCATCAGCAGGTTGTTACGAAACAGTGGCTGCCTGGTATCCATAGCGCTGGCCCGACGATACAGGTCTGCGGCCGCTGAGAAGTCTTTTCGCTTAAATCGCAGGTTGGCGAGGTTATTGAGTGGTTGAGGACTGCCGGGGGCCAGGGCCACAGCCTGGTCGTAGGCGCTCTCGGCGTCCTCCGGGGTATCGAGCTGCTGGGCGGCTACCCCCAGGTTATACCAGGCGCTGGCTCGCTCTTTATCGACTTCCACGCAGCGGCGGAAGCTCTCGGCCGCCGCCGAAAAGTCCTGCTGCGTCAGCTGCACCTGGCCCAGCGTTTCCAGCAGATCCGGCTGATCCGGTGTGTCTTTAAGCGCACGATGCAGCAGTTGGGCCGCGCCCGGAGCATCACCTTGCTGCATGTGAAGGCCGGCAAGACCCCGAAGCGCCACAGGCTGACTAGGCTCAGCCGCTAGCACCCGCCGGTAGGCTGCCGCCGCCTGCGTTAGCTGACCCTGCTGGTGAAACTGAACTGCCTCACGAAGCATGGTGTCGGTGGTTTTGCTGCTCGACATGAGCACGGCCTTGCACCAAAACGGCATTGTAATTGAAACGCAGGGGGCTTCCGCAGGCCAACGGGTAAGTGAAACGGGGATGACCTGTTGACCCTACCTAGGTAATGCGGCGTCCACGTGTCCCGATGGAGCCGAGAAAACGAAATCTGATGGGTATCTTCGCTTACCCGCCTTGCCGGAGACTGACCACGTCGGTCAATCGCCATAGCCTGCGCCAATCGCAGACAGGGGAAGGTCCAGCTCCATCTCGGGCACCTGTCGCCCGATCCAGCCGATGAAGGTGTTGCTGTTGGGACCGGGAAACACGCGATAGGTAGTCTTCCAGGGATAGGCCCGGGCCGCCTGGTCGATCTTATCGATCATGACCTGGGCCTGCGGGCCACGATGGTCAGCCAGCAGCCGGGGTTTGGCCCCGTACCAATGGCGATCCGGGATATCCTCGCGGATACGCACAACTTGCCGTCCATTCCCGCCGCGCCATCCGACTACGTCATACACGGTGTAGCTTTCGGCGGCGGCCGGTTTCACAGCGATCCAGGTGTGGATCGCAAACCAACCGCGCCAGCCCCAGGCGTCGGCGCCATACACATGCACCACGGCTTCCTGGGTGTTCTTCGGATCCGGAGCGATGCCGGCGGACTCCCGACTCGCCGTGCGCCAGTTTGCAGAGCTGCACCCAGCGGTTAGGAGTCCGGTAAGCAGCACGACCATGATTGCCTGGCCTGTTTTCATAGTTGTTTTCGCTGGAGCAAAAGGGTGGCGTTGGGTCGGCTTGGTTATCGGTTGTTTTGCCGGCAAAGGGCCTACTGCTCAAACCCGGACTTGAAGAGGATCTCGGCCTGGGTAACACCAAATATGGGCGTCCGCTGGGAGTCTTGAAAAGCCGGGTCAAGCGATGAAATCTCAGCGGTAATCACAAAAGGGGGGTCACCGTCGTTGGTTCCATCGTTTAGGCCAGTCACCCTGACAGTTTGCGGGGTATCCCAGTCATCTGGGGTGAAATCGAGCTGCAGCGTGTCCAATTCCACCACAAGGGGATCAGAGACGCTAAACAGGACTGCAGCGTCCAAGGATGGACGAGCTGATAGCGACAGACTGAAGTCTTCGGTTCCGCCGTTCTCGGAGACTTCAATGGGTTCATCTACGAAAAGGAAAATCCCCGCGACGTCGTCGTCTACGTTCGTCACCACCAGATCGTTGATTGGGAGGCCATTGTATTTAGAATCCACACTCGACGAAGAGACGTTATTGTCACGATGGCGTTGTCGTCAACGCTATCGTCATCGACACCGGTCAGTGAGAGGCTCTGACCTGTTTGCCAGTTGCTTGCATCAAAATCCATCGTAACCGGTTCTGGAACAACTTCTGCCGTATTACTGCTAACGAACGACACACTCACTGGCTCAACCGGCTGTGTATCCAGGACGACGGCTACGCTGACGGCTAAGCCCATCTCCGAAGTAAACAAACTGTCTGAGGGTGCAATCGAAACACCCGCCGTGTCGTCATCAGTATTGATGCCGGCGATGTCCTCGGGGTCAACGCCAGCAAACTCACCATCGCTTGACTCGGTTTCTAGCAGCCGGAGAACCCAGGGCTGAGCATCGTCATCAATCTGATCGTCAACACCAGTGATCTCTATTGTTTGTGGCTGATTCCAGTTATCTGGTGTGAACGTTATCGACGGGTTTGCCAGCACAATTTCGTCGCTCTCGGTGATCAACGTAATCATGACGTCGACGCTCGGTTGTCTGGCGAGGGAGATCGTAGATTGAGCCATCCCGCCGGCTTCGCTTGTAACGAGGTCACTTTGGTCGGACACCGGGAAATCTCACTTCGGGATCAACGGGAAGGCCCTGCGTACCCACATAATCATTGTTTCCATTGGGAAATCCTGGAGAGAACGATGCAATACACCCGGAGTTGGTCCCGACAATGCTGTAACCCAAGCTGCTTATCTCGC
>JBCCVP010000241.1:0-4844 GCA_039195135.1 Pseudomonadota bacterium
ATCGCCAAAGGTGACGTGCAGGCGGTGAATTATTTTGTTGCGCAGAAGTACGTGGATGCGCTGAAAACCATCGGCGCGGCGCCAAACCAGAAGGTGATCCTGCTGCCGATGGAAACGGCGGGAGTGATGGGTACAGTGGCTGGCGTCATGGAACTCACCAAAGCTTCCGCCGCGGCCGGCGGTGCCAGCGCGCCGCCGCCGCCGCCGGAACCGGAAGACAATCCCAACCCGTTCCTGCCCGGCACGCAGCCCCGATGACCGAGTTTCTGGTCAACCTGAGTCCCTGGCACTGGTTTGCGCTGGCGCTGCTCCTGTTGATCGTTGAGCTGATTGCGCCGGCCAGTTTCTTTCTCTGGCTTGGTCTGGCGGCCGGCGCCACCGGCCTGCTGCTGGCGCTGCTGCCGCTGAGCTGGCAGGCCCAGTGGGTGGCGTTTTCGGTGTTTTCTGTGCTGAGCATCATCGGCTGGCTTCAGTACCGCAAGCGCCGCCCCCAGACCAGTGATCAGCCCAAACTCAACCGCCGCGGTGAGCGCTACGTCGGGCGCACCTTTACCCTGAGCAAACCCATCGTCAACGGGGTTGGCAAGGTTCGAGTGGATGACAGCAGCTGGAAAGTCAACGGACCGGATCGCCCCGCCGGCAGCAAGGTGCGGGTCACCAAAGTCGACGGCGTCGTGCTGGTTGTGGAGCCGCTGGAGGAGGCGCCAACCCTGGAGGAGTGACGAAAACGCTCAATTGCGGCCCCGCCGGCGGCGTATCTTTGACGCTCTACGAAATTCTGCGTAGTATCGATGTTAACAAGTGGTGAGGGGCACCAATGAAGCAATTTCCGGTTCTCGCGTTCGCATTGGTGCTGGCGGTCGCCTGCGCCTCGTCCCCCGCCCCCACGGAAACCGCGCCGCAAACCGGCTATTCGCAAGACCAGTCAATTCCCGCCACCTCACCGGAGGGCGCCGCACCGGTGCTCGTAGCGGCCGAGGAAGGCATCGCCGAGCCCACGCCGGTGTGCAAACCCGAAGTGGTGGACGATCGGGCCAAGCTCAACCCCAACTGCATCACCGTGCTGGAAGACCTGGCCAAACGCAACGGGCGTTACGCCGCGACCACCCGCCACAAGCGGGAGCTGAGGTCCCTGTGCGAAAACCAGTGGCTGCCCCGCTGCCGCCACAAGTACTAGCACCGATCATTCCTGCAGACGGGTCCACCGCGGATTTTCGATCTGCGGGATTCCTTTTCTCCTCCACACCGGGCAAAGTAGCGGCCTCAAGTCCGTAGCTGGGAGAAGCGCCGTTGACTGATCACTGCGTCATCGTGGGCGGCAGCCATGCCGCGGCCCAGCTTGTGCCCAGTCTCCGCCAGTCGGGCTGGGAAGGGGCCATCACCCTGGTCAGTGATGACGCCCATCTCCCCTATCATCGGCCTCCGCTGTCAAAAGCCTATCTCGCGGGGGAGACTTCGCTGGAAAAACTGCTGATCCGGCCCTCCACCTTTTACGAAAAACATGCCGTCGACGTACGCCTGAATACCCGCGCGCAGGAGATCGACCGGTCCGCCCGGCAGGTGCTGCTGGCGAACGGCGAGACGCTGCGCTACACGAAGCTGGCGCTGGCGGTCGGCGCCACAGCGCGCCCGCTGCCGGTGCCCGGCAACACCCTCGACGGCGTTTTCTGCGTGCGGGACCTGAGTGATGCCGATCAGATCCGGCCGCTTATCCGGGAGGGGGGCACCGCGGTCATTATCGGCGCCGGCTACATCGGTCTTGAGGTGGCCGCGTCGCTGCGCAAGCTGGGTATGGCGGTCACCGTGCTGGAGGCGATGCCGCGGGTGCTGCAGCGCGTAACCTGCGACGAGGTGTCGGCCTTCTATCAGAATATGCACGAGGAGGAAGGCGTTCGGGTCTGCCTGGAGGCGGCTGTTTCCCGGCTCACCGGGACCACATCGGTAGACGGCGTCGAGTTCGCGGATGGTACCCGCTTTGCCGCCGACCTCGTGATCGTCGGCATTGGCGTGGTGCCCCGGGTTGAGCTCGCAGAGCACGCGGGGCTTGAGGTGAACAACGGCATCGTGGTGGACGAATACGCGCAGACGAACGATCCGGACATTGTGGCGGTGGGCGACTGTACCTATCACTCCAACGGCCTTTATGAGAGTCGGGTGCGGCTGGAATCGGTGCAGAACGCCACCGACCAGGCCAAAATTGCCGCCGCCACGGTCTGCGGCAAAAAGGAGCCATACCGGGCCGTTCCCTGGTTCTGGTCGGATCAGTATGACGTCAAACTGCAGATCGCCGGTCTTTCGACGGGTTACGATCAGGTGGTGCTGCGGGGCGACCCGCAGGTGGGCCGGAGTTTTTGCGCGTTTTACCTGGCCGCCGGCAAACTGCTGGCGGTGGATGCGATCAACCGCCCGCGGGAATACCTGGCAATCCGCAAGGCGCTGGGGGCCGGCGCGGAAGTTGAACCCAGCCGCCTGGCGGATGAATCGATCGACCCGCGGGAGCTGTGCCTGCCGACCTGAGTCAAGATTTAGGCCACGCAAACCAATGTTTCAGGATATACCCGACCCCGGCCGTATTCGTATAATCGAGAATCACCCGACCTAAGGGCTCCCCGGTTGCCCCAGGCCCAAGTCACAAATCTGCTGCGCGAGTGGCGCGGCGGCCATGAGCCTGCGCTGAACGAACTCATGGATATCCTCTACGGCGATCTGCGCGCGGTGGCGCATCGGGCCCTGGCGGGCGAAGACCGGGTGGTTTCACTACAACCTACGGCGCTGGTCAACGAGGCTTTCCTCCGCCTGGTGGACATCAACAGCATCGACTGGCGCAGCCGCAGCCACTTTCTCGGCCTTGCCGGTACCGTAATGCGCCAGGTGCTGGTGGACCAGGCACGGCGCCGCAAAGCGGCCAAGCGCGACTGGGGCAAGCGCATCACCCTGACCGGCGGCGCGGCCGTCTCCGACTTTGAAGACGTCGAGATTCTGAGCCTGGACGAAGCGCTGGACGATCTTACGGAGCTGGACGGACAGCTTTCCCAGGTGGTGGAACTGCGGTTTTTTGCGGGCCTCAGCGTGGACGACACGGCCAGTGCCCTCGAGATCTCCCCGGCCACCGTCAAGCGCCGCTGGCGCGCGGCTCGGGCGTTTCTCATCGACCGACTAGAGGACGGCGAAACCTAGCCTGGATTATTCGTGAGCAGTTCTTCCCAGCCGCCGGTGTCGGCGCGAGCCCTGTCACTTTTTGAAGCTTCCCTGGATCAGCCCACGGACGACCGTCGCGCCTGGCTCAATACTCAGATCGGCGGCGATCTGGAGCTGGCTGCGGCAGTGGAGCGCCTGCTCGAAGCCGACGGCGGCGACCACGAGCTGCTCGATGAGGGGCTCGGGTTCCAACCCGGCAGCGGCATGATCGGTCGTCGCCTCGGAGCCTGGCGCATCACTGCGGTGCTGGCCGAGGGGGGCATGGGCTCGGTCTATCAGGCGGAACGGGAAGACGGGGGCTACCGGCAGCACGCGGCGGTGAAGATCATTCGGGGACGCCTGTTTCAGGCGCCCCAGCTGGTGCGGGATCAGCTGCTGGCGCGTTTTCGGGTGGAGCGCCAGGTGCTGGCCAACATCACCCACGACAACGTGGCGCGGATCCTCGACGGTGGCAACACCTCCGACGGCCTGCCTTACCTCGTGATGGAATACATCGACGGGCAGAGCCTCACCGACTACGTGCGGCAGCGTCAGCTTTCACTCAACGACCGGCTACACCTTTTCATGCAGCTGCTGGATGCGATGGGGGCGGTTCACGCCAGCATGATTGTGCACCGCGACCTGAAACCCTCCAACGTGATGGTGACCGACGCGGGGCAGATCAAGCTGCTGGACTTTGGCATCGCCAAGGTGCTGGATACCGGGTCTCCCGAGGCCGCGGTCTACACCATGACCGGCTCCTCGGCGATGACGCCGGACTACGCCAGCCCCGAACAGCTGCGAGGCGACCCGGTGACGCTGGCCAGCGACATCTACGCTTTGGGCCTGCTGCTTTACCAGCTGCTCGGCGGGCGACCGGCGTACCAGGTCAGCAACACCACGCCGACCGAAGCCGAACGTATCGTGTGCCAGGACGACCCGGTGCCGCCCAGTTCGGCGCTGCGGCAGGCTGCGCCAACCCACGTGCGCCATGGTACGGCGGATCTGCGGGGGGACCTGGACGCGATTGTGATGAAAGCCCTGCGCAAGGAACCGGGCCTGCGCTACGCATCCAGCGCCGAGATGCGGGCGGACATCGAGCGCTACCTTGCGGGGCTGCCGGTGCGGGCCCGGCGCAACAGTCGAAGCTATCGCTTTGGCAAATACCTGCGCAGAAACCGCGGGCTGCTGGCGGCCGTGGGCGCCGTTTTCAGCGCGCTGGCGGTGGGGTTGGTGGTGGCCTTCGGTCAGGCCCAGCGGGCCAACGAGGAGGCGGAGAAGGCTCGCTCGGAGGCGGCGAAGGCCGTTGCGGTCAGCGAATACCTGCAGGATCTGCTCACCCAGGGTGATCCGTTTGAAGCGCCGGAGGCGCCCACGGTGCGTGATGTGCTGGAGCAGAGCGAGGGCCAGATCGGCGATCGCTTTGCCGACCATCCGGAGGTTGAGGCGGCGGTGCGCCGAACACTCGGCTGGGCCCTGCTGAATCTGGGCAAACCTGATCTTGCCGATAACAACCTCGTGCGCGCTTACGAACTTAATCTCGAGGTTTACGGTTCTTCCCACGAAACCACCATTCAAAGCCGCTCAGATCTCGGCTGGCTCGCGCACGAGCGGGATCTGCTGGACGAGGCCAAGCGCTGGTACGAAGCTGCTATCGACTCGTTTTC
>JBCCVP010000242.1:0-4780 GCA_039195135.1 Pseudomonadota bacterium
AGGGCACGAGGAGCAAAGCGACGGCATAGCGGCCGGCACCCCCCAGGGCACTGCCCGCGGCGACCCAGAGCCAGCTGCTCACGACACGAGCTAGGCGCGTCCGGCCTGCGTCAGAGCGGGCAGCGGTCGGATGCCGACGGCCTGGCGCACGTCGGCCATCAGCACGGCGGCCTGCTCCCGCGCCCGGGCGGCGCCGGTCTGCAACACCTGCTCCACGACGTCCGGGTTTTCGATCAGCTCCGCGTAGCGCTCCCGGGCCGGTGCCAGCTCATGATTGATCCGTTCAAACACCACCTGCTTGGCCGCGCCCCAGGCCATGCCGGCCGCCAGCTCATCGGCGAACGACTGGCGCTCCGCCTCACCCACAAACGCGGCATAGATCGGAAACAGCGCCGACTCATCGGTGCCTTTCGGCTCCCCTGGCTCTTTTGAGTTGGTGACAATTTTCATGATCGCCTTGCGCAGCTTTTTCTCCGGCAACCACAGCGGGATGGCGTTGTCGTAGCTTTTGCTCATCTTGCGCCCGTCCAGGCCGGGCAGGACCGCGGCGGTTTCATCCACGACGGCCGCCGGCAGGGCAAACACCTCGCCGTAGCGATGGTTGAAGCGCTGCGCCATGTCCCGGGCCATTTCCAGGTGCTGCACCTGGTCCTTGCCCACCGGTACGTGGGTGGCGTTGAACATCAGAATGTCGGCCGCCATCAGCACCGGGTAGCTGAACAGCCCCATGGTGACCTCATGGTCCGGGTCTTCGCCGGCGCTTTCATTGTCCTGCACCGCCGCTTTATAGGCGTGGGCCCGGTTCATCAGGCCCTTGGCGCAGATACACCCCAATACCCAGGTCAGCTCGGGAATCTCTGGAATGTCGGACTGGCGGTAGAACACGGCCTGGTGCGTATTCAGGCCCAGCGCTAGCCAGGTAGCGGCAATTTCCAGCGTCGACTGATGCACCCGCGCCGGCTCGTCACATTTGATCAGCGCATGATAGTCGGCGAGAAAATAAAACGACTCCGTGTCCTCCCGCCGGCTGTCTTCGATCGACGGGCGGATGGCACCGACGTAGTTGCCCAGATGGGGCGTCCCGGTGGTGGTGATCCCGGTGAGGGAGCGGGGTTTGTCAGTCATGGGTGTGCAGTCGCTAAGGCAGCGCGGGATTATCCGTTATCGCCCAAGGTTCGGTCCAGAAACTCGGCCAGGGCCGCGTAGTAGCGGCGGCGCTGGGAAGCGCCCCAGAGATTGTGGCCTTCATCGGCCAGCGCCAGCCACCGGGGCGCGTTTCCCGCCGCCGCCAGCGCCGCCCGCAGCCGGTGGCTCTGGTCCGGATCCACAATGGTGTCCTGCCCGCCGTGGGCAAGCAGCACGGGCACACCGATCCGATCCGCCAGCTCTATCGGCGACCGGGCAAAGTCGGGATCAGCCGGGTTACCCACCATTTCCGTCCACTCCGCCAGGCCCCGCGCATTGCCCCGGTCGCGAAGCGAGGTGAGCTGCTGCTTAAGGTCCGTCACCGGCGCCCGCGCTACGGCACAGTCGAGCTTCAGCGTCCGGCGGGCCGCCAGCATCAAAGCGGCATAACCGCCAAAGCTGTTGCCCATGGCGCAGACCGGCTTGCCGGCCGCGGCAGGCTGGACCCGGGCCCAGCGGAGGGCATCTTCCAGGTCGTCCAGCATAGGGCCGTCCCAGCCCCGGCGACCGGCCCACATCCAGGCGGCGCCGCGGTTGGTGCTGCCGCGAAAGTTCACCTGCAGCACCTGGAAGCCACGACCAGCCAGCCACTGGGCTTCCGGATGCCAGCCGGCCGTATCGGCAGCCCAGGGTCCACCGTGGACCCACAGCACGAGGCCCCGGGGATTGGCCGGGCCGGTCACGATTACGTCGATGGGTTTGCCGTCCCGGCTGGCGAGCTCGGCGGTGGCCACCGGCGCCAGGTCTGCGGCAACCAGGGGCCGCGTGCGAACGCCGTCGTGCGTCAGGGTCAGCAGATGTTGCCCCTGGGTGTCCGGCCCGGCCAACCAGTGCGCCGGCGCCAGCGGCTGGAGCCGGCGCCGGTCCCCCGGCAACGCCTGCAGCTGTTTCAGCCCCGGGGTGGCGGCGGCACCAGGAACGGGATAGGTGCCCGGTTCATTGCCGCCGACCAGATAAAGGGCCGGCCGGCCGGCGGCGCCGAACACCACCGACTCGAGCGATGGGGGCGCGGCGCTGGCGGGTGCCACCTGGCCGGTCGCCAGGTCGATGCGCAGCACCCGCGCGGTGCCTTCGTCAAAAACGTAGAAATACTGGCCCTGGGTTGCTTCGTCCACCGCCGGACCGAGGGCCCGCCACGCATCATCGCGCAACTGGCGGGATCGGATCGGCTGCCAGCCCGCCTGGGCTGATGCGCGCCAGAGCCAGGTGTACCGAACGCCGCCGGCGGGGTCCGCGCGCCAGCCGCGGGCCAGGCGCACCGCGCCGCGAGCATCGGGGTGCCAGCGAAAGACGTGACCCGGGTTGCGCTCCAGCAGCTCCCGCACTCCGGTTTCACCGACGCGATACAGGTCCGGGGCATAAGGCCTGCGCCGATCACTGGCCACGAGCAGATCATTCTGCGCGGTGCGGCCCACCAGCCGCGGCCCTTCGCGCCGCGCAAGCCCTTCGGACAGCAACAGCCGCTGGCCGCCGGACGGCCAGCTGACCCGATACCAGCGGGCTCGGCGGGGCTCCCGCACCGCCACCAGCAGGTGCCCGGCGTCGATCCAGGTGAGGTTGGTGATTCGGCCCGAGGTTTGCCACAGAATCCGGCGGGCGGCCGTGGGATCACCCACCAGCGCCACCACCACGCCGTCACCATCGCGAACCCGCCGCGCGGACACCAGAAACTGGCCGCCAGGCGCCAGCGACACAAAGCGCGCCGGTTCCGCCGGGCCGCCGTTGGCGGGCTCAGCATGGGCGGTCAGGCTCACCCACAGCAACGCCATCTGTGTTATCATCAAAATGAATCGATAAAACATTTTCAATAGAAAATTACGATCATGAATATTCGAGATCTTCAGTACCTGGTTGCCCTGGCTGACCTTCGCCACTTTGGCCACGCGGCGGAGGCCTGTTTCGTAAGCCAGCCGACCCTGTCGACGCAGATCAAGAAGCTGGAAGATGAGCTGGGCGCGCAGCTGATTGAACGAGCGCCGCGCAAGGTTATGTTAACCGAGGTTGGCCAGCGGGTGGTGGAGCGGGCGCGGCTCGTGCTGCGGGACGTTGAGCAGATCCGGGAGGTGGTACGCCGGTCCGCGGACCCGGAAGCGGGCGTGCTGCGGCTGGGATTGTTCCCTACCCTGGGACCGTATCTTCTGCCCCACGTGGTGCCGCAGATCCACGAGCGCTACCCCGACCTGGAACTGCTGCTGGTGGAGGAGAAAACCGAGCACCTGCTCAGCCAGCTGCGCGACGGCCGGCTTGACGCCGCCATCCTGGCGCTGCCGGTGGAGGGGGACCAGCTGACATCCGTACCACTGTTTGAGGAGCCGTTTGTGCTGGCGGTGCCGGAAGGCCACGAGCTCGACGCTGACGGATCTCTCGACGTCGAGGCGCTGCGCCGGCACACGGTGCTGCTGCTGGACGAGGGCCATTGCCTGCGGGATCAGGCGCTGGAGGTGTGTAAGCTCGCTGCGGCGAATGAAAAGCCCGGATTTCGCGCCACCAGCCTTGAGACGCTGCGGCAGATGGTGGCGGCCAGCGTCGGCGTGACGCTCCTGCCGGTGCTAGCGGTAAAGCCTCCGGTGGCAATCACCGAATCGATTCGGCTGCGGCCGTTTGAATCGCCGGCGCCGCGCCGCCAGCTGGCGCTTTTCTGGCGCTCAAGCTCAGCGCTTGGGCCCTTCATTGAAGACTTTTCCGAGCTGTTTCGAAACCTGCCGGAAGCGTTACTGGATCCCTGAGACCCGCGGTCTGCGGCCCACTTGACGGTTGGGCTTGACGATTTACCTATCGATAGGTAAATTACGCCCCATGAGCAGGCGAGACGACATCACCCGCGTCGCCACCCAGGCGATCCAGTCCGGCGGGCTGGGCAGCGTCAGCTTCCGCACCCTGGCGGACGCGGTGGGCGTAAAGTCCGCGAGTGTTCACTACCACTTTCCAACCAAAATGGACCTCGCCGTGGCGGTGGTCGAGGGCTATGCGGAGGACTTCCGCACACAGCTCAAGGCCATTGAAAGGCAGCACAGTTCGGTAAGCGGCCGCGTTGGCGGGTTTATCGATCTTTTTGAAGCGGTGCTGGACCGGGATGAGCTTTGCCTCTGCGGCATGATGGCGGCGGACGCGGCTGCGCTGGACGCCCCCACTCGCCGGGCTCTCGCTGATTTTTTTACCGATTCCCAGGCCTGGCTGACCCGTCAGCTCAAGGAAAACAAGGCGGACTGCCGGCTGCCGCTGCCGAGCGCCACGCTCGCAGAGGTGCTCATGTCCGGGCTGGAAGGGGCGCTGCTGCTGGACCGGGTGGAAGATCGCCGGGATCGGATCAGCGCCTTCCGCACGCTGGTTAGCGCGCTTTGGCCCTGAACTTTTTTTTACCCGCAATATCTACCTATTGATAGATAAAGGAGAACATTATGAACAATCCAAAAGCAACCACCTGGGCTCTGGTGATCGGTGGCAGCACCGGCATGGGTAGAGCCACCGCAGTGGAGCTGCTGAAAAGGCAAGTCGGAGTCCACCTGGTGGGCCGCAACCGCAGCCGCATCAACACGAGGCAAATTGCTGAACAACTTCAAGATGATGAAGGCGACAACTGGAATAAGTGACGACA
>JBCCVP010000243.1:0-4765 GCA_039195135.1 Pseudomonadota bacterium
CGGGCCGGTGTACTTTGAAATGCTCACCGGCGAGTACATCCTTGAATTCCGCCAGGCCATGGGGGAAGTGACCATCGGCGAGCTCGAACTGGTCGACGACTAAGGGCTCACGCCACCCGACATCACCACCGCCGCCGAAGTCAGCGGCGGCGCTTCGACTGACTTTGGGACGACGTTGCACGGGACGACCGGCCGCGGACCCGGTATCCTTGCGCTCCGCTATGAACGTCCTGCCGTCGGTGTCCAAAGCGCCCCTCGGGCGCCTCGCCCTGTCGCTGCTACTGCTGGCGACGCCGCTGCTGGCCGCGGCCCAGGACGCAGCGCCGGCCCCAGCTCATTTTGGCCTGGTTTCGCTGCTGCCCCCGCTGCTGGCCATAAGCATGGCGCTGATCTTCAAGCAGGTGATTCTGGCGCTGTTTCTGGGCATCTGGGTAGGCGCCTGGGCGCTGCACGGCTTTTCCCTGAGCGGCCTGGGCCAGGGCATGATGGATACGGCGCAGATCTACGTGGTGAAGGCGCTGGCGGACGAAGGCAATGCCTCGGTGATCGTGTTCACGCTGCTGATCGGCGGCCTGGTCGGCATCATTTCCCGCAACGGCGGCATGCTCGGCGTGGTGCGCCAGGTGGCCCGCTGGGCCAGCGACGCGCGGCGCGCCTGCTTCGCCACCGCCGGCCTGGGCCTGGCCATTTTCTTTGACGACTACGCCAACACCATGGTCGTGGGCAACGCTATGCGGCCGGTTACCGACAACATGCGCGTATCTCGGGCCAAGCTGGCCTACATCGTGGATTCCACCGCCGCGCCGGTGGCCTGTATTGCGCTGATCACCACCTGGATTGGCTACGAGGTCGGCCTGATCGGCGACGCCGCCGCCGCCATCGGGCTGGAAATGGACGCGTATCTGATTTTCCTGAACGCCCTGCCCTACAGCTTCTATCCGCTGTTAGCGATTGCGTTTGTGTTCATCATGATCCACAGCGGGCGGGACTTCGGACCCATGGCCCGAGCCGAGGCCGCGGCGGCGCGGTCCCGGGAGGATGACGAAGGGGCAGACGCCGACGGCGGCGTGCACGGCGAGGTGATCCATCCGGTCGAGGAAAAGCCGCGGCGAGCAATCAACGCGATTGTGCCCATCCTGACGCTCCTGGTGGGCGTGGCGGCAGGCATCTGGGTGACCGGCGCCGGTGAGGGCAAAAATCTCCAGCAGATTGTCGGCGACGGGGACTCCTACGCGGCTCTGGTGTGGGCCTCCCTGGCGGCCTGCGTGGTGGCCGCCGCCCTCTCCCTGACCCAGGGCATCCTGACCCTGAACCAGACCATGAACGCTTTTATGCGAGGCATGCGCAGCATGCTGATGGCCCTGACCATCCTGGTGATGGCCTGGGCCCTGTCCAGCGTGACCGAGGCCCTCGGCACCGGGCTGTATCTGGTGGAGCAGCTCGGCGATGCGATAAACCCGGTGCTGCTGCCGACGCTGGTGTTTGTGCTGGCGGCGCTGACCGCCTTCGGGACCGGCACCAGCTTCGGCACGATGGGCATTCTCATTCCCCTGGTCGTGCCGCTGGCCTACGCCGTGGTCGGCGGCGGAGACCTCACGGGCACCAGCGGCGCGGTGTTTTTTGCCTCCGTCGCCAGCGTGCTGGGCGGCGCCGTCTGGGGAGATCACGTCTCCCCCATTTCCGACACCACCATTCTGTCTTCCCTGGCCTCGGGCTGCGACCACGTGGAGCACGTGAACACCCAGATGCCTTACGCCATGACCGTGGCCGCCGTGGCCATCGCCCTCGGGCTGATCCCCATCGGCTTTGGTGTGCCCTGGTGGGTCAGCCTGCTGGCCGGCCTGGTGATCCTGTGGTTTGTACCCCGCACCCTTGGCCGGTCCAACGATCCGGTTCCCACGCATGAAGCTGTTTGAGCCACCGATCGCGGACGCCGGCGGGCGCCGCGACTGGGGACACCTACCCGGCGCTTCCCTGGCCGCCGCGGTAGCGCACCAGGCGGCGCAGCGCGGTCGCTTCGTGCTGGTGGTGACCCGGGACTCCCGGTCCGCCCACCAGCTCACCGACGAGGTGGAGGCGTTTGGCCAGCCCGTGCTGCCGTTCCCGGACTGGGAGACGCTGCCCTACGATCCCTTTGCCCCACACCCGGACATCATTTCTGACCGCGTAGCCACGCTTTACAGTCTGCGCACGGCGGACCGGGGTGTCCTGGTGATGCCGGCGCAGGCGCTGGCGCAGCGCATTGCGCCGCCAGCCTACATCCACGGCCAAGGCCTGAAGCTGGCCCGGGGCGAAACCTTCAACCCCTCGCAGGAGCGGCGCACGCTGGAAGCGGCCGGCTACCGCTGCGTGCCGCAGGTCAACGAGCGAGGCGAGTTTGCCATCCGCGGCGCTTTGCTCGACCTGTTTCCCATGGGCACCGAATACCCGCTGCGCATCGAGCTGTTCGACGACGAGGTGGAAACCATCCGGACCTTCGATCCGGAAACGCAGCTGTCGCGGGAAAAGATGGATCGCATCGACCTGCTGCCGGCCCGGGAGTTTCCTTTTGACGCGCAGGCCGCGGACCGCTTTCGGGCAGCCTTTCGCAATCGCTTCGACGTCAATCTGCAGGCCTGTCCGGTCTACCAGGACGCCAAAGCCGGCGTCGCCAGTCCCGGCATTGAGTACTACCTGCCGCTGTTTTTTGAAAGCACGGCCACCATTTTTGATTACCTGCCGGCAAAAACGCTGTTGGTGCACGATAACGCGGCCGGGGACGTCATCGACGAAGCCTGGCTGCAGCTCCACGGCCGCTATGAGGATCGGCGCCATGACGTGCGAAGACCGATCCTGACGCCGGAAGAGCTGCTGATTTCCCCGGATGAGTCGCGCAAGCGGCTGGCCGCCTTTTCCCAGGCCGGCTATCGGCCGGACGAGGGGCGCTCCATGCTGGGCGTCACGCCGCCGCCAGAACTGAATCTGGAGGACGAGGGGGCAGCGAAGGCGCTAGCGACCCGGGTGGCCCGGCAGCCGGTGCTGGTCAGCACCACGAGCGAAGGGCGCCGCCAGATCGTGATGGAGCAACTTCTTGGGCACGGCCTCAAGGGCCAGCCGCTTGAAGACCTGAGCGCCTGGCCGGACTGCCCGGCCGGACTGCACGTGGCGGTTGGGCTGCTTGGCGCCGGCTTTGAGATCCCCAAAGGCACGCTGGTGCTGACGGAGCTGGAGCTCCTCGGCCGGCGGGCGCCGCCGGCGCGGCGCGAGCGGCGCGCGGCGCGCAGTCCGGAAGCCATCATCAGCGACCTGAGCGATCTGAGCATGGGCTCGCCGGTGGTCCACGAAGACTACGGCGTAGGTCGCTACCAGGGCCTGACCCGCATGTCGGCCGGTGGTATCGAAGCGGAGTTTCTCTCGCTGGAGTACGCCGGCGGTGACAAGATCTACGTCCCGGTCTCAGCGCTGCATCTGGTCAGCCGCTACACCGGGGCGGACCCGGAGCACGCCCCGCTGCACAAACTCGGCGGCGACCAGTGGGCCAAAGCCAAGCGGCGCGCGGCCCGCAAGGTGCGTGACGTGGCGGCGGAGCTGCTCGATCTATACGCCCGGCGGGAAGCCCGTCGGGGCCGCAAAATGGCCGTCGACGCGTCGCTCTACGCGCAGTTCTGCGCCGGGTTTCCGTTTCAGGAAACGGCGGACCAGAACCAGGCGATTGAGGCCGTGCTGGGCGATCTTGCCAGCGATCAGCCGATGGATCGGGTGGTTTGCGGCGACGTGGGCTTCGGCAAAACGGAGGTCGCGCTGCGGGCGGCGTTCATTGCGGTACAGGCCGGCACTCAGGTGGTGGTGCTGGTGCCCACTACCCTGCTCGCGGAGCAGCACCGGCGAAACTTTGCGGACCGCTTCGCCAACTGGCCGGTGCGGGTGGAGGCGCTGTCGCGCTTCCAGTCCCGCGGCGACTCAAGCGCGGTGGTAAAGGACCTGGCCGATGGCAAAGTCGATATCATCATCGGGACACACCGACTTCTGCAGAAAGATATCCGGGTTAAGAACCTGGGTCTGCTGATCGTCGATGAGGAGCAGCGCTTTGGCGTGCGACAGAAGGAGCGCATCAAACAGATGCGGGCCGAGGTAGACCTGCTGACGCTGACCGCCACGCCCATTCCCCGGACCCTCAATATGGCC
This sequence comes from Pseudomonadota bacterium, assembly GCA_039195135.1. Taxonomy (GTDB): domain Bacteria; phylum Pseudomonadota; class Gammaproteobacteria; order Xanthomonadales; family SZUA-38; genus JANQOZ01. The sequence goes on from JBCCVP010000243.1 coordinate 4,165, forward strand.
CTATCCGGCATACGGGATCTGTCGATCATCGCCACCCCGCCGGCCCACCGCATGGCGGTGAAGACGCTGGTGGGCCAATGGGACGAAGGCACGCTGAAGGACACGGTGCACCGGGAGCTGCAGCGCGGCGGCCAGGTTTACTTCCTGCACAACGAAGTAAAAACCATCGAAAAAGCCGCCCGGGAACTAAAGGAGCTGTTTCCCACGGCGCGCCTGGGAGTTGCCCACGGCCAGATGCGCGAGCGGGAGCTGGAAAACATCATGGTTGAGTTCTACGAGCAGCAGATCAACCTGCTCGTCTGCTCCACCATTATCGAAAACGGCATCGACGTGCCCACCGCCAACACCATTGTGATCAACCGCGCGGACCGGCTGGGTCTGGCCCAGCTGCATCAGCTGCGGGGGCGGGTTGGCCGGTCCCATCACCGCGCCTATGCCTACCTGATTGTGCCCCCGCCCAAGGCCATGACCGGCGACGCGGTAAAGCGTCTGGAGGCGCTGGCCTCCCTGGAAGATCTTGGCATCGGATTTACCCTGGCCACGCATGACCTTGAAATCCGCGGCGCCGGCGAACTGCTGGGGGACGAGCAGAGCGGGCAGA
>JBCCVP010000244.1:0-4747 GCA_039195135.1 Pseudomonadota bacterium
CACCGCCGCGGTTGGCCCAGCAGGCGTTGATGGTGACGGGTACATCGCTGTAGAGGTCCTGGGACAGCAGTCGGGCCGCTTCCAGCATGGCGTTGCGCCGCGCTTCCCCCAGCGTGGTGGCCGGGTTGCCGCCACCCGGGGTCAGGGGTGTGGTGTCAAACCAGGGCGCCGTATCACAGTCGGCGGTGCGGCCGTCAGCGTCTTCGAAGTCGACCAGCACCGGCACGTTGCCTACGGGCTGAGCTGACGCGTTGATGGTGAGGTTGGCGCTGCTCTCCTCACCTTCAAAAGCGAGCAGGCCGATGAAGATCTGATTTCCGGGCAGGCGGCTCACCGAAAACTCCGCCAGCACCAGGGATTCGCTGGGGCCGAGGCTGCGGGACAGAAAATCTGTGGCATCCAGCAACTCCTGGGTGCCGGCGATTTCTTCCGGAAAGTCGCTGCCGATACGAACAAACAGATCGACGTTGCGCGCCGCGTCCTGGCTCTCCAGCTGCAGGGTGACCCTTCGGGCGTTGGCTGGTACGTCCACAAAAAACCCAAAGCTCAGCGCCGCCTCACCGGCTGGCACCGCCGGCACGTTGATGCTGACCGTGCCATTTGCCGGCAGGTTGGACTGGGCTTGCGCGGCGGCGGTCAGGAGGAGCGCAACCAGCCCGCTGCAAAACGCTCGATAGTGGCTCAGTGCCGGGCGCCTCATTGCGGCACCTCTACGGGTTTACGTTCCGACCCCGATGTTTCCGGCAGGCGCCCATGGCGATAGACGATGCGGCCGTCAGGCTGCACAAAAACCGAGAGCGGCACCGGCTCCGGCGGCGTGCGCAGCTTTATCGCGCCGCTCCTGGGTCCCGCCCAGCCCTTCTTTTCCGCCTGCGCCGAGCTCAGCTTCAGCGTCACGCGTCGGGGCGCTTCCAGCAGTTTCTCCTTAGGCGCAGCGGGCGTGGTCGTCGCAGCCTCCTTGCTTGGTTCCAGCGGCGCCTGATCGCCAGCAGCGGCGCCAGCCAGCAAGAGCATCACAACCTTAAGTTCCATGGCGTTTCCTTCAGCAGACCCAGCTCACAGGTGACCGACTTTTCCGTTGATTTGTTGCAGAAATTGATGCGTCGGGAAGATAACCCGAGTCTCGTGACGGTTGTCTCAAGACCGCCACGCAGCCGATACCCTGCCGGGATCGCGACCTTATTATCTTTGATAATGAAATTCTGAAGATATTTTTTATCTATTTATCCGCGTAAAGAAGATAAATATCCTTTCGCCTGCAGCGTCGCGAAGGCGCGAAGGAGGATGACTGATGAACATGGCTCAGGTAGCTGCGGACCCGGCAACGTTTCCGCAGATCAATGCCGGCTACAACGCGGTTTTTGCACCCGGGGAGCTATCACTCGGGCTGGTCGTGCCGATCGAATCCTACCCTCACAGCCCGGTACCTGGCCTCGCGCAGCACATTGAGCGGGTCCAGCTCGCCGAAACGCTGGGGTTCTCCGCCGTCTGGCTGCGGGATGTGCCGTTTAACGTGCCCGCTTTCGGCGATGCGGGTCAGACCTTTGACCCCTTTGTTTACCTGGGCGCGCTGGCGGCGAAGACCCGTCGGATTGCGCTGGGCGTGGCAAGCCTCATCCTGCCGCTGCGCCATCCTGCCCACGTGGCCAAAGCGGCCGCCTCGGCGGACGTGCTTTCTGACGGGCGGCTGATCCTGGGCATCGCCTCCGGTGACCGGCCCGAGGAATATCCCGCGCTGGACGTTCCCTTCGGCGAGCGCGGCGCGCGTTTCCGCAACAGCTACCGCTACATCCGGCAGATGAGTGACACAACGCCCCGGGTAAGCAGTCCCCACGGTCAGGTCGGCGGCGGCATGGATCTGCTGCCAAAGCCGGTGGCGGGCCGACTGCCGATGCTCGTGACCGGCGCGAGCCAACAGTCTCCAGACTGGCTGGCGGCCAACGGTGACGGCTGGATGACCTACCCCCGCCCGGCGGCGCAGCAGGCGCAGACCATCGCCGACTATCGGGCCCGGATAGCGCAGGCCGGCGTTTTCGACAAGCCGGTGCTGGAGCCGCTGTACATCGATCTGGTCGCTGACCGGGCGGCCCCGCCCCAGCCGATTCACCTCGGCCTTCGCCTGGGCGTTGACGCGCTGCGCGACTACTTGAAGGCCCGCGCGCGGATCGGCGTCAACCACGTGGCCCTGAATCTGCGCTTCAACAGCGCTTCGGCCGAGCAAACGCTGAGTACGCTGGCGGAAGAAATCCTGCCGCATTTCCATCGTGAGGAATAAAAGATGACAAAGACTATTCTGCTGACCGGCGCCACCGACGGCATCGGCTTCGAAACGGCTAAAAAACTGGCCGCCGAGGGCCACACGCTGCTCCTTCACGGGCGCAGCGCCGAGAAGCTCAAAAACACCGCCGAGGCGCTGTCGCAAATTGCCGGTGTCGGAACCATCGAAACCTATCGTGCGGATCTGTCCCGGCTGAGCGATGTGGAAACGCTGGCGGCGGAAATTGCTGCCCGCCATCCTTCGGTCGACGTGCTGATCAACAATGCCGGCGTCTACAAGGTCCCCAATCCGCTAACCGCCGAGGGTGATGACGTTCGGTTCATCGTCAACACGGTTGCCCCCTACCTGCTGACGCAACGACTCCTGCCGCTGATGTCATCGCACGCCCGCGTGGTCAACCTCTCGTCCGCAGCGCAGGCGCCCGTAAGTCTTGAAGCCCTGGCTGGACGTCAGCGCCTTTCTGACGATGCCGCCTACGCCCAAAGCAAACTGGCCATCGCCATGTGGTCATTTCACCTGGCGCACACGACCGGCCCCCAGGGACCGGCGATCATTGCGATCAACCCTGCATCATTTCTCGGCAGCAAGATGGTGAAAGAGGCCTACGGCACCGCGGGCAAAGACCTGAGCATCGGTGCCGACATCCTCGTGCGCGCCGCTTTGAGCGACGAGTTTACCAACGCCTCCGGTCGCTATTTCGATAACGATAGCCAGCGCTTTGCCAACCCGCACCCGGACGCGCTGAACGGCAGCAAGAACGGAGCCCTGGTGCAAGCCATCGAAGCCGTGATCGCACGGCTCGGCGACGCCAGCAGCTGACGGCCGGCTTCCTGACCGGCCTCTCGATCCATTTTTCCAACTACGGAGCAACCTCACCATGAAATACGAAGGGTTTACCACTTTCACAACCAGGAAAGACGGCGCAATTCTCACCGTCACGTTCGACTTTGGAACGGTCAACGTGCAGGGCCAGGAAATGCTGGCGGACCTGAACAGCCTGGCCATGCGCCTCGAACGGGATCGGGACACCAAAGTTGTTGTGTTCCAGTCGGCCAATCCGGAAATCTGGGTCTGCCATTACGACACGGAGCTGCTGAAGGACATGTCCGATGAGGCGGTATCCCGCGGTGAAGCCCAGCTGCTTGATCTGCAGGCGGTGTGCGAGCGAATCAGCAAGGTCCCCCAGGCCACCATTGCCAAGCTGGAGGGATTTGCCCGCGGCGGCGGCCACGAGCTCGCGCTGGCGCTGGACATGCGCTTTGCCGCCCGGGGCAAATTCAAGTTTATGCAGATGGAAGTCGGCATGGGCATCCTGCCCTGCGGCGGCGGTGCTTCGCGCATGGCGCGGCAGACCGGCCTTGGCCGGGCACTGGAGATCATCCTCAGCGCCCGGGATTTTGACGCTGACGAGGCGGAAGCCCTGGGCACCATCAACAAGGCGCTGGAGCCGGACGAAATTGGTTCCTACGTAGACCAGCTCGCGCAGCGCATTGCCCAGTTTCCGGCCGAATCGATCAATGCCTGCAAGCAGATGGTGTACGAGTCGATTGATCAACCCATCGGCGACGCGCTCAAGGCGGAGGCCTACTGGCTGTACCAGGCCACCAGCAAAACACCGGCGCTGAAGCGGTTTACGATCGCCGATGAGCAGGGGCTGGAGCACGAGATGGAAAACCAGCGAAACTGGAACGAGCTGGTGATGAAGGTGCAGGAAATCAGCTAGAGCTCCCGCAGGGGGTTTACACCCAAAATGATATGTTATAACGTTATGTTGTGAGCAGAGCAGCTCTCAGCGTTTGGCTCATTTCGGCCCTCGGCAAGACTCCACGCTGACGCAAGCCCTCGGGGCTTTGCGCTGGTACCTGCAGAGAAAGAAATGAACCCAAGCGCAAACTCGTTGCGGCGACAATCATCGGACGGGGTGATTGTCGCCGCTCTTTTTTTGCGGTTTTTGCTACTTCAGACCCTTCTCCGCACGCTCAAACCAGCTGATCACGGACCGCCAGTGGTCGTCGCCGTAGAGGCGGCGAAACCGGGTTGTCTCCTCAGCCTGGTCATCTTTCCAGACCTTCAGCCGCTCTGTGACAAACTGAGTAGTTAATGGGATTCCACACTCAACGGTGATGCAGTGGTGCCACTGCTCGAAAGTTTCCGGGACAACGTCGTAATTCATTCTGAGCGGATCTCAAGTTGGGGTTGAAGGGGGTGGCGCCGAGCCGTAGCCGGTATCGACCAGTCGCCAACATCAAGCGTGAGCAGCAAGCGTTTTCCCTCCGGCACCTGGGGTGAACGATGCACCAGACCAGCGTTGGCGTTGCCGACCCAGCGTTCACCCTTGATGAGCGCCACATCGCCGCAGTTCAACCGCTGGATGTCGCTTTCGCTGCGGAAAAGGCCCGCGGCCAGGTCCGACTGGGCGCTGCTCCGGGGGCCAAGCTTTGAGCGATCAACCGCCGCGTGCGGCAGCCA
>JBCCVP010000245.1:0-4697 GCA_039195135.1 Pseudomonadota bacterium
GAGCTGCCCCGGCGAGGCCGGATCAGAAAAGCAGAAAAAAGGGGTCAGACAACTTTTCGACCTAGAAAAGTTGTCTGACCCCTTTTTCGTTTTTTTGCTTACTTTTTTTCGCAAAAAGTCACCTGACCTCTTTTTTTTGACATGGCAAGGGGGAGGGTGGGGGTTACATTTCCGTAAAGGCAGCCGAATCTGCTTTTTTCATTTTCTTCGCGCCATCCGCTCCAAAATTGCGGCGATCTCCGGATCTGCTGCGCCGCGGGCGGCGTTCTCAAGATGGGTTCGGGCTGCCGCGGAAAGCGGTGTCGGCAGCTTCGCAGTCGGTTGTCGCTGCGGGGCCCGGCGGATGCGCGTAATCACCCGTTTCGCCGGGATTTTGCAGCGCTGGCGGGCTGCATGTAGAATCTGCGGGCTTGCGTGCCGGGCTTTTGCCGCCCAAAGCGGTGAATCGGCCAAAAAATACAAAGTGGCCTCTCGGAAATTTGCAAGATCGCAATGGGCCCGAATGCTGGGCGGCAGGAAGGGCCACAGCAAGCTTTTCAGGGATTGGATCTCACGCGCGTGCTGACTCAGCGCGGACAGCGAAGTGTCGCGTGCCAATAGGGAATTCAGGCGGGATGGCCTGCCCTTGCGGCGAGAAGACGAACGAGAACGATAACGAACCATATGAATATCATTATATTCCGCGGCTCTGGTCAAAAGCCGCTGAAACTCAATATCGGTCGCCGCCAGGTTGCCTGGGCTGCCACCACCGCAGGCGTGACGCTTGCGATGGCTGCCGTCCTCGCCTTTACCGTTGGCCGTGCCTTCAGCACCACCGACGCCGCCGCCCTCGCCGAGCTTGATCAGTTTCGCAGCAATATCGTGGCCAGCCAGGCGGACCTGACGGACTTTAAAGACCGTCACCAGTCCGAGCTGAGCGCCCTGGCGCTGCGCCTGGGTGAGCTGGAAGCGCGCAGCGTACGGATGGAATCGCTGGGCGCGCGGCTGACGCAGGTGGCGCAGCTCGAAGACGGGGAGTTCAACTTCCTCGACACGCCGCCGCTGGGTGGGCCCGAGCAGGCGCCGGTTCCGGCAGACCTCGGCCGCCTCAATCTGGCCCACGAAATTGACGCTTTTGCTGAGCGCTTCGAGCAGCAGTCCCGGCAGCTGTCCGTCCTGGAGCAGCTGATTGCCGGCCGGGAGCTGGACAAAACGCTGACCCCCAAGGGCAAGCCGATTCGCGATGGCTGGCAGTCCTCGAACTTCGGTAAGCGGGTTGATCCTTTCACCGGCGAGATTGCCTTCCACCCGGGGGTCGATTTTGCCGGTCCCCTGGACGCAGAAATCCTGGCCGTCGCTGATGGCGTGGTCACCTGGTCCGGCGAGCGCTACCAGTATGGCAACACGGTGGAACTGGACCACGGCAACGGATACGTCACGCGCTACGCCCACAACAAAGAAAACCGCGTCACGGTGGGCCAGCGGGTCGCCGCCGGCGACGTGCCGGGCATCATGGGTTCTACCGGTCGAGCCACCGGCTCCCACGTGCACTTTGAGGTGTTCCTGGACGGGCGGCGCATCAACCCCGCCGACGTCATCTACGGGATGAAGTGACCTTAAGTTCCCGCGGCACCGTCGGGAGGCCCCTCGCGGGTCTCCGGCAACCGGCGGCGCCCCGAATCCCTTCCCTTAAGAGCGCCGCCGGGGCTTGTTTCTGACCGCGCCAAACCTCATGTCTTGACCTTCAGGCGAGGCCTCACATGCTGAACAAGATCACTACATCTATTTTTGGCAGCCGAAATGACCGGCTGGTCAAGAAAATGTCCCGCGCCGTGGGCCGGATCAACGATCTGGAGCCTACCCTTCAGGCGCTGAGCGACGAGGAGCTGAAGGGAAAAACTGCCGAGTTCCGCGAGCGGCTAAAAGGCGGCGAGGCGCTGGATGCGCTGCTGCCGGAAGCTTTCGCGGTGGTGCGGGAAGCTTCCCAGCGCACGCTGGGGCTGCGCCACTACGACGTGCAGATGATCGGCGGCATGGTGCTCAACGACGGCAAGATCGCCGAAATGCGTACCGGCGAGGGTAAAACGCTGGTGGCCACGCTGCCCGCTTACCTGAATGCACTGACCAGCGAAGGCGTGCATATCGTCACGGTAAACGACTACCTGGCGCGCCGCGACGCAGCCTGGATGGGGCCTATCTTCGAGGCCCTGGACATGACCGTTGGGGTATCCGTGCCCGGCATGAATCCGGCGGCGAAGCGAGCCGCCTACGCCTGCGACATCACCTACGGCACCAACAACGAATTTGGCTTTGACTACCTGCGCGACAACATGGCCTTTTCCAAGGCTGATCGGGTGCAGCGGGGGCAGCACTTTTCGGTGGTGGATGAGGTGGATTCGATTCTGATCGACGAGGCCCGGACCCCGCTGATTATCTCCGGGCCCACCGACGAGTCTCCGCAGCTGTACGTCCAGGTGAACCGGCTGGTGCCGCAGCTTGAGCGGCAGGCGGAAGACGACGGTCCCGGCGACTACAGCGTCGACGAAAAGTCCCGGCAGATCTATCTCACCGAGAGCGGGATGGAGCATGTGGAGGAGCTGTGCGTCAAAAACGGGCTGCTCCAGGAAGGCGAGTCCCTCTACGATCCGCAGCATCTCGCCCTGGTACACCATCTGAACGCAGCGGTGCGGGCCCACGCCATGTACCAGAAAGACGTGGACTACATCGTCCGCGACGGCGAGGTGGTGATTGTGGACGAGTTCACCGGCCGCACCCTGTCGGGCCGGCGCTGGTCCGACGGCCTGCACCAGGCGGTGGAGGCCAAAGAAGGGGTGCCGATTCAGCGGGAAAACCAGACGCTGGCCTCGATTACCTTCCAGAACTACTTCCGCCTCTACGACAAGCTGTCCGGCATGACCGGCACTGCCGACACCGAAGCCTACGAATTTCAGCAGATCTACGGGCTGGAGGTGATCGTCATCCCCACCCACAAACCGATGGTCCGGGATGACCGGGGCGACCTGGTTTTTCTGAATACCGAAGGTAAGTTCCGCGCCATCTTGGAAGACGTGGAAGACTGTCAGAAGCGGGGTCAGCCCGTGCTCGTGGGTACCACCTCCATCGAAACTTCCGAATATCTGTCCAAGCTGCTTAACCAGAGCAATATCTCCCACGAGGTGCTGAACGCCAAGCAGCACGAGCGGGAAGCGCACATTGTGGCCCAGGCCGGGCGCCCCGGCGCCGTCACCATCGCCACCAATATGGCCGGTCGCGGCACCGACATCGTGCTCGGCGGCAATCTGGCGGCGGAGATCGAAGGTCTCGGCGAAGACCCGGCCGACGGCGAGGTCAACGCGCTGAAGGCCGACTGGGACACGCGCCACGCGGAGGTAGTGGAAGCGGGCGGTCTGCATATTGTCGGCACGGAACGCCACGAGTCGCGGCGCATCGACAATCAGCTCCGCGGCCGCTCCGGGCGCCAGGGGGACCCCGGTTCCTCCCGCTTCTACCTGTCGCTGCAGGACAACCTGATGCGCATCTTTGCCTCAGATCGCGTCACGGCGCTGATGCAGCGGTTTGGCATGACCGAAGACGAGGCCATCGAGCATAAATGGGTCACCCGGGCGATCGAAAATGCCCAGCGCAAGGTTGAAGCGCACAACTTTGACACGCGGAAACACCTGCTCGATTTTGACGACGTGGCCAACGATCAGCGCAAGGTGATCTACGAACAGCGCAACGATCTGATGGAAACGGAGGATATCTCCAAAGCCATCCTCGACATCCGCCAGGATGTCTTCGAGGAGGAAATTAATCAGTTTGTCCCGCCCGGCAGCGTTGATGAGCAGTGGGACATTTCCGGACTCGAAAAAGCCCTCACCGGCGAGTTCGGCATCGACGCGCCGATCTCCCAGTGGCTGGAGGAAGACGAATCGCTGGACGAGGTGGGTCTGCGGGCCCGGGTGCTGGAGTCGGTGGACCAGTATTTTGCTGACAAGGAGCAGCAGACCGGCACCGACGTAATGCGCAATTTTGAAAAGGCGGTCATGCTGCACGTGCTGGACCAGCTGTGGAAAGACCACCTGGCCAACATGGACTATCTGCGGCAGGGGATTCACCTGCGCGGCTACGCCCAGAAGCAGCCCAAACAGGAGTACAAGCGCGAGTCGTTTGCCATGTTTGGGGAGCTGCTGGAGCGGATCAAGCACGAGGTAGTGAAAATCCTGGCGCGGGTAAAGATTCAGGCTCAGGAAGACGTGGCCGCGGTGGACGAACAGCGGCGCAACGAGGCGCCGATGGAGTTTCAGCACGCCGACGCCGCCAATCCTACGGCGGCTCCGGTGCCGGCTCAGGCCGGCGCGGCGGCCCCGGCGCCCGGCGCCGGTGGACCCCGGCCCACGCCCGAAGCGGCGCAGCAGCGGCCGGAAACTTTTGTGCGGGACGGGCGGAAAGTGGGCCGCAACGAGCCGTGCCCCTGCGGCTCCGGGAAGAAGTTTAAGCAATGCCACGGGCGCATCGGCTGATCGGCCGCCGCCGGTGGGTCGGCCGGCGAGGCTAGGCCAGCTCCCGCGCCTGACGCACCCAGTCGTCCCGGCGAATCCGGTTTTTAAATCCCTGCAGCCGGCGCGTCACTGTCTCGATGTCTTCGCTGGTCATATTGGCCAGCTGGCGAAACTGAAAAATTCCCATGCTGTTGAGGGTGGTGGCGAGCACCGGGC
>JBCCVP010000246.1:0-4666 GCA_039195135.1 Pseudomonadota bacterium
GCAGCGTGGTGATCGAACGGTTCCGGGATGAACTGGGGGACTGGCGGGTCTGCATCCTGACTCCCTTCGGCGCCCTCATCCACGCGCCCTGGGCCATGGCGCTGCAGCGCACGCTGGGAGACCTGGCGGGATTTGAGATGCAGGTGATGTACACCGATGACGGCATTGTGCTGCGCCTCGCGGACGTGGACGATCTGCCCGCCCTGGACGCCCTGATTCCGGACCCAGACGAGGTGGAGGAGCTGATCACCGACCAGCTGGCCAGCACGTCGCTGTTTGCCGGCCTGTTTCGGGAAAACGCCGTGCGGTCGCTGCTGCTGCGGCGCAATCGGCCCGGCAGGCGGTCGCCGCTCTGGGCGCAGCGCCTCAAATCCCAGAACCTGATGGCGGCGGTGCAGAACTACCCCAGCTTCCCCATCGTGATGGAGACCTACCGGCAGGCGCTGGCGGACGTGTTTGACCTGCCCGGGCTGAAATCACTGCTGACGGACATCCGCGATCGCCGCATCAGCGTGGACGACATTGAAACCCGCTCCGCCTCGCCGTTCGCCAAGTCGTTGGTGTTTGCCTACGTGGCGGCCTACCTCTACGAGCAGGACGCCCCGCTGGCCGAGCGCAAAGCCCAGGCCCTGACCCTGGATCGGGCCCTGCTGGGGGAGCTGCTGGGGCAGGCGGAGCTGCGCGAGCTGATCGACCCCCAGGTGCTGGCAGACCTGGAAGCGGATTTGAGTTTCCTGGTGGAAGACCGGCACGCCCGGGATGCCGACGACGCGCATGATCTGCTGCGTCGGCTGGGGGACCTCAGCGAGGACGAGCTCGCGGAACGCAGCCGCGAAGCGCCGGCGGCCTGGCTTGAGGACCTCAAGCAGCAGCGACGGGCACTGAAGGTCTCGGTGGCCGGGGAAAAGCGCTGGATCGCGGCGGAAGACGCCGGTCTGTACCGCGACGCGCTGGGCGTGGCCACGCCGCCGGGAGTGCCGGACTCGTTTCTGGAGCCGGTGGACGAGCCGCTGACGCAGCTGCTCAAGCGCTACGCCCGCCATCATGGACCCTTTCTGGCCTCCGACGTGGCCAACCGCTTTGATCTGCGCGAGGCGCAGGTGACACCGGTGCTTCAGCTCCTGGAGCAGCGCCAGCTGCTGGTGCACGGCGAAATCCGGCCCGGCGGCGTGCTCCGGGACTGGTGTGACGCGGAAGTACTGCGGCGCCTTAAGCGGCGCAACCTGGCCGCCCTGCGCGACGAGGTGGCGGCAGTGGACACAGCCACGCTCGCGCACTTCCTTCCTCAGTGGCAGGGCCTCGACGAGGAGCGCGGCGGCACCGAGCAGCTCAAGGCAGTGATCGGCCAGCTGCAGGATATCGCCCTGCCCTGGTCCATCCTGAGCACCGTGGTGCTACCGCGGCGGGTGGCCGGGTTTCAGCTTGATATGCTCGATATGCTGGCGGCCTCCGGCATGGTGGTGTGGGTCGGCCGCGGCTCCGGCGGTACCAAGGACGGACGGCTGGCGCTCTATCTGCGGGAACAAGTGCGGGACCTGCTGCCGCCGCCGGAGCCTTTTGACGCGCCGACCGAGCTGCACCAGAAGATCCTGGATCACCTGACGCAGCAGGGCGCATCGTTCCTGTTTGAGCTGCAGGCGGCGCTGGAGGCGGAACACCCCTCGTCGAAAGACTTTCACGAGGCGCTCTGGGATCTGGTGTGGGCCGGCCAGATCACCAACGATACCTTCAGCCCCCTACGCACCCTCGGCCGTTCAACGCGCCGCAGCGGCCGGCGGCGAACTGGCCCCACCATGGCTGGCGGACGCTGGTCCGCAGTGAGCACGCTCGTTCGCACCGAATCCGACGATACCCGCCGCACCGTGGCCCGGACGCGCCTGCTCCTCGACCGCTACGGCGTCGTCAGCCGCCAGTGTGCCCAGGCGGAAGACTTCACCGGCGGCTTCAGCCCGATCTACAAGGTGCTGCGGCAGATGGAGGAACAGGGACGGGTCCGCCGGGGACATTTTGTCGACGGCCTGGCCGGCGCCCAGTTTGCCCTCGCCGGGGCGGTGGACCGGCTGCGAGCGTGCCGCAGCGAGACGGAAGAACGCGATGCCACGCTCACCCAGGCAGACGTGATCGTGCTTTCGGCGGTGGATCCAGCCAACCCCTACGGCGCGCTGGTGCCCTGGCCGGACTGCGCCAACCCGGAGCAGGCCAAGCCGCGGCGGGTGGCCGGCGCCTGGGTGCTGCTCGGCCGGGGCCGGCCGCTGGTCTACGTGGCCCGCCAGGGGCGCAGCCTCATCACCTTTCCAGCAGAAATCAGCCAGCAGCCCGGCGCCCTGCCGGCGGCCATCGAGCGCCTCCGGCACCTGCCGCGCACCGGCCGTCGCGGCATGCTGGTGGTGGAAAAGATCGACGGACAGGCGGTGAAGGATTCGGCGTTGCTGGAGGCGTTCCGCGAGGCCGGCTTTACTCTGGACTACGGCGGACTGATCGATGTCGGCGCTGGAGCAACCAGCCATGCCTGAGGGCGACACGATCCACAAGATCGCCAACTACCTGGCGCCGAAACTCACCGATCAGACCCTGGACTCGCTGCGCATTGCCCAGCGGGGCGATCAGGCCCGGGACCAGGCGAGGCTGGCGGGCCTGCGCATCGTCGACGTGCGTGCCCACGGCAAACATCTGTACATCGACCTGGCGGACGGCAGCTCCATCCGCAGCCACCTCGGCATGCACGGATCCTGGCACCGCTACCCGCAGGACACGCCCTGGCGCAAACCCGCCCACTGGGCCACGCTGGTGGCCCGGGTCAACCGCGAAGACTATGTCTGCTTCAACGCCAAAGAAGTGGAGCTGGTCAATACGCCCAGCGTCCGAGAGCATATTCTGTCGGCGCGCCTCGGCCCGGATCTCACCGGGAGCACGCCCATTGCTCCCGCCACCCTGGTAGCGCGGGCCCGAGCCATTGAGGCCCCCGATGCCATCGTCGCGGACGCCCTGCTGAACCAGCAGGTGGCCAGCGGCATCGGTAACGTCTACAAATCTGAAGTGCTGTTTCTGGCGGGGCTGCATCCCACGCAGGCCCTCGCAGAAACGCCGGACGAAGTCCTGGCGGTCTGCTTTGAATCTGCGGCGCAGCTGCTGCGCAGCAATCTGCATGGCGGCAAACGCATCACCCGTCGCGAGGGAGACCATGCGGGCCGCCTCTGGGTGTATCGGCGGGCCGGCCTGCCCTGTCTGCGCTGCGACGACACGATTGAGTACGCCCGCATCGGTCGCCACCACCGCAGTACCTACTGGTGCAGCAGCTGCCAGCGGAATGCCAAAAAGGGGTCAGGTTACTTTTTTGACGCAAAAAAGTAACCTGACTCTTTTTTGGCTCAATCGGCCCGCCTGATTAGGGAGCAAGAACGGATGAAACAGTTGAAGACATGGACGCTGGCGGCCCTGCTGGCGGTGGCGGCCGCCGGGCCGGGCCACGCGACTATCGTGCGATTTGATACACCAGTCGGTTTCTTCTACGTCGACCTGCTCGAAGCAGAGGCCCCCAATACCGTTGCTAACTTCCTGAACTATCTCCGTGACGGCGACTACGTCGACTCGATTGTTCACCGAAACGTGTTCGGTTTCGTGATTCAGGGCGGCGCCATCACCCGCACCAACGAAGCGTTTGCCGATGTGCCAACGGATCCAGCCATTCAGAACGAACCCGGCGTCTCCAACGTGCGCGGAACCATGGCGATGGCGAAGCTTGCCGACGATGAGAACAGTGCTACGAGCCAGTGGTTTATCAACACCGCTAACAGCACTTTCCTGGATACCGATAACGGCGGTTTCACGGTGTTCGGAAGGGTCCTGGGAAACGGCATGGAAGTGGTTGATCTGATCAATTCTCTCGACAGTTTCAACATCGACGGCGGCATCCTGAGCAGTCTCCCGCTGCGCATCAACGGCGAATTCACCAATGAGGTGACCGACGCCAATGTGATCTATACGCAGATCACGGAGGTCGCAGGCTTTACGATCAACGCGGGCCTCTCCGGCGCCTGGTTCAATGCGGCAACGCCGGGCCAGGGATTTCTGCTCGATATCATCGACTCGGGCGACCGGCAGGAGGTGTTCGTCGCGTGGTTCACCTATGACGTCAACACGCCGGGGGACGACGAAGGCGCCGGCTTTGGCAGCACCCAGCATCGCTGGTTCACGGCCGGCGGCACTTTTTCCGGCGACACGGCCACGCTGACGATCTCGCGCAACACGGGTGGAATCTTCAACGACCCGGCGACCACCGACAACGAGCCCGTCGGCACGATGACCATCCGCTTTATCGACTGCACGACAGCGGTGCTCGCCTTCGACTTCGACGACGACTCGATCACCGACGCGACCATCGACATTATCCGCCTGTCGCCAGATGCGTTTTGCGGAGACCTGGCCGTACCAACTGACTAAGGGGCGAGGCGTAGCCTAAAGCCAGTAGCTCATGCTGTACCTCGTCGTTTCGCTGGCCCTCAGCAGCCTGATGCTGTGCGCGGTGTTTGCGCTGGCCTACGTCAGCTTCAACCGGCCGCCGCACGCCATGATCTGGTCGTTTGCCTACTTCGCCGGCTTTGTTCAGTTCTCCGCCAACCTGGGGTCCGACTACTACGCCGACCAGCGCATGTTCTGGGTGGTCGGC
>JBCCVP010000247.1:0-4661 GCA_039195135.1 Pseudomonadota bacterium
AAGGAGATTGAGGCCACGACCAATCACGACGTGAAGGCGGTCGAGTACTTTCTGAAAGAGCGCTGTGCTGACGAGGCGGAGCTGAGCACCGCTCAGGAGCTGATCCACTTCGCCTGCACTTCCGAGGACATCAACAACCTCGCCTACAGCCTGCTGCTGAAAGACCATCGGGACCGGCAGCTCCTGCCGGCGCTTGAGGCGGTGACCGCGCGCCTGCGGGATCTTGCCCACGCGCAGGCGGGCCAGCCTATGCTGTCCCGCACCCACGGGCAGACCGCCTCGCCCACCACGCTGGGCAAAGAGATTGCCAACGTGGTGGCCCGGCTTGAGGGTCAGCTGGCGCTGCTCAAGGCGGTGCCGATCCCGGGCAAGATCAATGGCGCCGTCGGCAACTTCAACGCGCACGTGGTGGCGGTGCCGGAGGTGGACTGGCCCGCGCTGAGTCACGCGTTTATCACCGGGCTGGGCCTGGATCCGCAGCCCTACACCACGCAGATTGAACCGCATGATTATCTGGCGGCGCTGCTCGACGCCTGCCGCCGCGTTAACGTGATTCTGCTGGACTTTGCGCGGGACGTCTGGGGCTACATTTCCCTCGGCTACTTCAGCCAGGCCACCGTGGCCGGAGAGGTGGGCTCCTCCACCATGCCGCACAAGGTCAATCCGATTGATTTTGAAAACGCCGAGGGCAACCTGGGGCTTGCCAACGCGCTGCTGGGACATCTGGCGGAGAAGCTGCCCCAGTCACGCTTTCAGCGGGACCTGACCGATTCCACCGTGCTGCGCAGCCTGGGCAGCGGGTTTGGGTACCTGGCGATTGCGTTGGCTTCCCTCAACCGGGGTCTGGACAAGCTCAAGGTGAACCCCGAGGCCATCGCTGCGGACCTAAACGACGCCTGGGAAGTGCTGGCCGAGCCGATTCAGACCGTCATGCGCCGCTATGGCATCGATCAGCCCTATGAGCGGCTGAAGGCCCTCACCCGGGGCCGAGCCATCGATCAGCAGGCCCTGCAGGACCTCATCGCGACGCTGGGCCTCCCGGACCCGGTTGCCGAACAGCTCCGGGCGCTGACCCCGGCGCAGTACACCGGGCTCGCGGAAACGCTGGCGCGGGACATTTGACCGCGCCGCTTGATCCACTGGCGGGCCTGTCCGCAGAGACTTTTCTGGCGGCCCACTGGCAGCGCGCGCCCTGCGTCCGCCGCCAGGCGCTTCCCACCAACCTGCTCGGCGCCATCTCGCCGGAGGACCTGGCCGCCGCGGCCCGCGACGGGGACGTGGAAAGCCGCGTCATGATCGGCCCGGACGATGCGGGCCGGTTTCGGGTGGAGTACGGACCTCTGGAAGTGGACGTCAGTGACCGGTCTACGCCCTGGACCCTGCTGGTGAACCAGATGGACCTGAAAAACGACGCGGCGGACACTGTGCTCAACGCGTTCGATTTTGTCGGGCGCTGGCGGCTGGAAGATCTGATGGTGAGCTACGCCGTGCCGGGCGGCTCCGTGGGTGCCCACCGGGATCAGTACGACGTGTTTCTGGTGCAGGCGGTCGGCCGGCGCCGCTGGCAGTTTGAGTCTCAGCCGGGTGAAGACGCACCCCGTGCGGGCGAGCATGGCTACGCGCTCGTCGATGCATTCGCGCCGGACCAGGACGTGGTGCTTGAGCCGGGCGACTGGCTCTATCTGCCGCCCGGCTGCGCGCACCACGGGGTCGCGCTGGACCCCTGCCTGACCTGGTCGGTGGGTTTGCGTACCCCTTCCGGCCCGGAGCTCTGGGCCGGATTTGCGGACTATCGACTGACCCACGAGGCAGCGCCGCCACGGCTCGCCGACCCGCACCGCAGCGAGGGCCTGGCGGGCGCTATCTGCGCTGCGGACATCCGTGAGGTGCGGCAGCTGCTGGGCGGGGTGACCCGCTTCAGCGACGCCGAGCTGGCGCGCTGGTTTGGCTGCCTGATGACCGGCCAGGAACCGCCAGAGCCGGCGGAAGAGGCCATCGGCAACACGCTGCAGCGGCAGCCCGGTGCCCGCACCGCCTGGTATGCCGACCGTGATGCCTGCTGGCTGTTTGCCGCCGGCGAGGCGTTGGAGGCCAGCCCGAGTGACGCACAGCTGCTCGCCGGGCAGCGGACGCTTGGACGGCTGGACCTTGAACAGCTGGACCAGCCGGCGCTGGTGGAGCAGCTTTTGGATCTGGGGACCTTTCGATGGACGGACTGAACGCACCCTACTACGTCGAGCCGGCCAGCTGGCAGGTGGACCGGGAGGGTATCGAAGACATCCGGCGGGAAGTGTTCATAGTCGAGCAAGCGGTGCCAGAGGACGAGGAATGGGACGATGACGATCCCACCGCCCAGCACTTTCTGGCGTTTGATCTCACCGGCCACCCGATCGGCACCGCCCGGCTCACCACTGACGGCCGTATTGGCCGGGTGGCGGTGCTCACCAGCGCCCGGGGCACCGGCGTGGGTGCTGCCCTGATGCGCTCCGCCCTGGAAGCGGCCAGCGCCCGGCACATGCCGGAGGTTCGCCTGGCGGCGCAGAGCTATGCGCTTGCGTTTTACGAACGGCTCGGGTTTGCCGCGTACGGCGATGAGTTCGACGACGTTGGCATTCCCCACCGCTGGATGAAAAAGACCCTGGCGGCGGAACCCGGCCCGCGGGACCCGCGGCAGGTGCGGGAGCGCCTGCCGGAGGACGGCAAGGTTCGGGATGACTTTGACGACCGGTCGGGTCTGATCGACCAGTGGATCTGGCAGGTGGAGCACGCCCGCCGGGGTTTGAGCATCTTCACCCGGGATCTGGACCCGCGGGTGCTGGATCAGCCCGGTCTGATGGCGGCGGTGCGCCGGCTGGCGAGCGGCGATACCCGACCGGAGATCAGAATCCTGGTGCTGAACTCGGCGCCCGCAGTACAGCGCTGCCACCCACTCATCGCCCTGGCCCAACGCCTGCCCAGCGTGATTCAGGTGCGCGTGCCGGCGCGTGATCACCAGGACTATCCTTCATCGTTTTCGTTGAGCGATGAACAGCATCTGCTGTTCCGGCCCTTCGGCGATCAGTACGCCGGTTACGCGCTGCGCCACCATCGTCTGGAAGCCCGGCGGCTCGCGGAAATCTTTCTGCCTATGTGGGAGGCCGGAAGCCCCGATCCCGAGTTTCGCCAGCTCGGCCTGTAGCGGTTGCGCCGGGGGCGTTCGGCGGGCGCCAAAACGGCAGAACTCGGGGCACGCTTAGGCTATACTTCCGCGCCGTGCCAAACACTTGAGAATCGCGTGAACAAAACGCTCGAGGAACTTCGTCAATCCTCGCATCTGGCCGGCGGCAACGCGGGCTACGTCGAACAGCTTTACGAAGCCTGGCTGGATTCGCCCCAGGACGTGCCACCAGCCTGGCGTACCTACTTTGACTCTCTTGGCGGAAATGGCGACATCGCCCACGGTCCCGTCATCGCCCGCTTTGAAGCCCTGGCAAGAACCAACGGTAAGCACGCCGCGGCGGTGCCCGTCACCGACGAGCTGATCGAGAAGCAGTCCAGCGTCCTGCGGCTGATCAATGCCTACCGCCTGCGGGGCCATCAGCGGGCTCAGCTTGATCCCCTGGGCTTGAGTCCACGGCCGATGGTTCCTGACCTTGAGCTGTCCACCTACGGTCTCAGCGAGAGCGATTTCGGCACCACCTTCAACACCGGCTCGCTGGCGAACGACCACCAGATGACACTGGGCAATCTGGTCGAACTGCTGGACAGCATCTACTGCCGGTCCATCGGCGTGGAATACCTGCACATCACCGATACGGCCCAGCGGCGCTGGCTGCAGGAACGGCTGGAACGCGGCGCCGGCGATTTCGGCTTTAGCGCGGAAGAAAAGGTCGACCTGCTCGCCCACCTGACCATGGCGGAGGGCCTCGAGAAATACCTGCACACCAAGTACGTGGGGCAGAAGCGGTTTTCCCTGGAGGGCGGCGAGTCGTTGATCCCCATGCTTCACGGCATGATTCAGCGGGTCGGTGAGCAGGGAGTGGAAGAGGCGGTGCTGGGTATGGCGCACCGCGGACGCCTTAACGTGCTGGTCAATATCCTGGGCAAATCTCCATCCATTCTGTTCGAGGAGTTCGAAGGCAAAAAGGAGGTTGATGACCCGTTTCACGTGGGCGACGTGAAATACCACCTGGGCTACTCCTCGGAGGTGCAGACCAAGGGCGGCGTGGTGCACATTACGCTCGGCTTTAACCCCTCGCACCTTGAGATTATCGACCCGGTGGTAGCGGGGTCCGCCCGCGCGCGGCAAACGCGCCGCGGCGACTTTGCCCACCATGAGGTAATGCCGATCCTGATCCACGGCGATGCCGCGGTGGCCGGCCAAGGGGTGGTGATGGAGCTGTTCAACATGTCCCAGGCGCCGGGTTTCCGGGTCGGGGGCACGATGCACATCGTCATCAACAACCAGATCGGTTTCACCCTCAGCAACCCGCTGGATGCCCGCTCAACTCTATACTGCACCGAAGTGGCCAAGATGGTTCAGGCGCCGGTGTTCCACGTGAACGGCGACGACCCGGAAGCGGTGATGTTCTGCATGCAGATCGCGTCGGATTTTCGCATGCAGTTCAAAAAGGACGTGGTCATCGATCTGGTGTGCTACCGCCGGCTCGGCCACAACGAGG
>JBCCVP010000248.1:0-4596 GCA_039195135.1 Pseudomonadota bacterium
TGAATACGTCCCTGTACGCTCGGCTCCGCCATCCCTGGCTCCGCACGCCCCGGTCACCCCGTCCCGACCCCTCCGGGACCCTTCGGACTGTTCTGCTGATTCCTGGTGCGGTTGGTCATACCTGGTGCTGGGGGGAGGGCACCAGAGCACTAAAACGCCGGGGAGGCCGTCGCTCAGGTCGGCCCGGGTGAGCAGGTATTCGCCTTTGGGGGCGGCCCGGCGGGCCTGGGTGATGAGTTGACACAGGCGGGTGTAGCCGTCGTGGCTGGTGGCCAGCAGCACCAGGTGCAGGCCGTCCTCGGTGGTGACCTCGGTGCCGATGATGATGGCAAAATTCAGCTTTTCCGCCGCCTCATAGGCCCGAACCACGCCCGCCATGGTGCACTCATCGGTGATGGCCAGTGCCCGGTAGCCCAGCTTGTGGGCGGTTTCCACCAGTTCCCGGGCGTGGGATGCGCCGCGGAGAAAAGAAAAATTGGTCAGGCAGTGCAGCTCAGCATAGGCGGATACGGACATACTGTAATTATATACAGTAAATATCGACAAAAGGGGCGAGGATGACCTCTGTCCTGTATCCATCGCCGGCCAGATGCTGCAAACTGCGCCGCCATGAGCGATAGCGGCCTCAAAATCACCCTGGTGCAGTCGCGCATCCACTGGCATGACAGCGCGGCAAACCTCGCCATGTTTGGCGAGCAGCTGGACGCCTGCCGTGATCTGGGTCACCTGGCGGTGCTGCCCGAGACGTTCGCCAGCGGATTCACCCAGCAGCCCGCCACGCAGGGCCAGCCCATGGACGGTGAGGCCGTGACCTGGCTTAAGGAAACGTCACGGCGGCTGGGTATTGCCATCACGGGCAGTCTGGCCATTACGGAAGACGGCCAGCACTTCAATCGCATGCTGTTTGTCGATCGCGGCGAGATTCTGGCCACCTATGACAAGGTGCACCTGTTTACCCTGGCCGGGGAGCACAAACGTTATCAGGCGGGCCAGCGGCGAGTCGTGTTCGACTTCCGCGGCTGGCGGATCTGCCCGCAGGTCTGCTATGACCTGCGTTTTCCGGTGTTCTCCCGCTGCCGCAACGACTATGACCTGCTGCTTTATGTGGCGAACTGGCCCACGCCCCGGGCGAATGCCTGGATTCAGCTGCTGCGCGCCCGGGCCATCGAGAATCTCTGCTACACCATCGGCGTGAACCGCGTGGGCGAAGACGGCAACGGCTGGGACTACGCCGGCGCGTCGGCGGCCGTTGATTACCTGGGTAAAGACCTGGTTGATCTCGCCCAGGATCAGGCCACCGCCACGGTCACGCTTTCCCTGGACGATCAGCAGCGCTTCCGGCAGAAGTTCGATTTTCTGGCGGACGCTGACGACTTTGAACTCAAAGGTATCGAATCTTGAAAAACACAACGTTGACGATCGCGGTCGTCTCCCTGGTGCTGGCGGCGACCGGATGCTCCGATGAACCCGCCGCATCAGCCCAAAGTGCGGCAGAGCCGGCGCCCGAGGCGGCGGATGCGGCCGTTCCCGAGGCAGCTGCCGTGACCTATCCGACCACGGCGACGGTGGAACAGCAGGACACCTACCATGGAGAAGCGGTAGCCGACCCCTATCGCTGGCTTGAAGATGACGTGCGGGAATCCGAAGCCGTCGCCGAGTGGGTGTCCGCCCAGAACGCGGTGACCTTTGGCTACCTGGACCGGATCGCCGAACGCGAGCCGATCCGGGAGCGGCTGACGCAGCTGTGGGACTACGAGCGCTATTCGATCCCCACGCCCAAGGCCGGAAAATATTTCTTCACCTATAACGACGGCCTGACCAACCAGAGCCAGGTGCTGGTGACGGAAAAACTGGACGGCGAGGCCCGGCTGCTGGTCGATCCCAACACCTGGTCGGAAGACGGCACGGTAGCGCTGGCGGACTACGAGGTGAGCCCGGATGGACGTTATCTGGCCCTGGCGGTGCAGGACGGCGGGTCCGACTGGCGCACGCTGAAGGTGCTGGACGTCGAGACGGGCGCAACGCTGAGCGATGAAGTGAGCTGGGCCAAATTCACTCCCATGGCCTGGAGCGGCGACAGCCGCGGTTTTTACTACTCCCGCTATCCGGCTCCGGATGAAGACGGTGCGTTCCAGGACCTCAATATGAACCAGCAGGTTTACTACCATGAGGTGGGCACGAGCCAGGACGCGGACCGGCAGGTTTTTGGCAATCCGGAAGAGCCCGAGTGGGGCTTCTTCCCGAGCGTCACCGAAGATGGCCGCTATCTGGTGATCACCATCTGGAAAGGCACCGACTCCCGCTATCAGATTGCCTGGCAGGATCTCACCGATCCGGAAGCCAAACCGACCATGCTCATCGAAGGCTTTGAGTACGACTACTCCCTGGTGGGCAACATCGGCAGCAAGCTGATCTTTCGCACCGACCGGGATGCGCCCAACGGCCGCCTGATCTCCATCGACCTGGCGGGGTCGGGTGCGCAGGAGCCGCTGATTGAGACCCGGGATCAGGTGCTGGAAGGCGCCGCCCTGGTGGGCGAGCGGCTCGTGACGGCTTACCTCAAAGATGCCCGCTCGGAAGTGCGGATTCATGCGCTGGACGGCACGTTTGAGCGGGAGCTGGAACTGCCGGGTATCGGCACGGCGGGCGGATTTGTCGGGTCCATGGACGATCCCAACACCTTCTACAGCTACTCCAGCTTCAACGCCCCGTCCACCATCTACCGCTACAACGTACAGACCGGGGAGCGGGAGGTATTCCGGCAGGCGGATGTGGCATTTGATCCGGACGACTACGTGGTGCGGCAGGTGTTTTTTGACTCCGCCGACGGCACCCGGGTACCGATGTTCATCAGTCATCGTAAAGACCTGGCGCCGGGCGGTGAGCACCCGACGCTGCTCTACGGCTACGGCGGCTTCAACGTGTCGGTGCGCCCGGCATTCTCCATCACCCGCCTGGCGTGGATGGAGATGGGCGGCATCTACGCGGTGGCCAACCTGCGCGGTGGCGGTGAGTACGGTCAGGCCTGGCACAAGGCCGGCACCAAACTCAACAAACAGAATGTGTTCGATGACTTCATCGGCGCCGCCGAATACCTGGTGGAGCAGCGCTGGACCACGCCGGATGAGCTGGCGGTGTTTGGCGGCAGCAACGGTGGACTGCTGGTGGGCGCCGTGGTCAATCAGCGGCCGGACCTGTTTGCCGCCGCGGTACCCGCGGTCGGCGTGATGGACATGCTGCGGTTTCATCAGTTCACCGCCGGACGGTTCTGGGTTGACGACTATGGCTCAGCTGACAATCCGGAAGAGTTTGCCGCCCTGAAGGCCTACTCGCCGTACCACAACATCCGCGAGGGGGTGGATTATCCCGCCATTATGGTCACCACCGCCGACACGGATGATCGGGTCGTGCCCGGCCACAGCTTCAAATATGCAGCCCGCCTGCAGGCAGCCAATCCCGACGGCAAGCCCATGCTGATCCGCATCGAGGAGCGGGCCGGCCACGGCGCCGGCAAGCCCACGGACAAGACGATCGCCGAGTACGCCGACCGCTGGGGCTTCCTGGTTGAACACCTGGATATGACCCTGCCGGAAGGTTACGGCCAGCCGGAAGCTGCCTCCGGCCCGTAAAGAGGCGCGGGTGATCCTCTCGGGGTCTGATCCTCGAGAGTGCCGCGGTCGGCAGCAGAGCTTTTCCGCCAGATCAAGCGCAAACCTAGGGTCAGACATTCCCGGCAGGGCAACCGGGCCGGACCGCAAGCGGGTCTGTGCCCGGCCTCAGCTCATGGTTTGTGGGCTGTGATGACGGCGCGGGTTGGTGCCGGGTAGCCCTCCACCGTGCGGGTGGCGTCGTCCGGGTCGAGGCATTCCGCCAGCGACTCAAACCGCATCCAGGGTGTGCTGCGCTGCTCCTTGATGGTCGTGCGACTCACGTCCACCAGCGCCACGTTTCGAAAGCCTAGCCGCCGCAGCCAGCGCAGCAGCAGGTCGGGGGAGGGGACAAACCACACGTTACGCATGCGGGCGTAGCGCGCTTCCGGCAGCAAAACCTGCCGATCATCACCGGCAATCACCAGCGTCTCCACTATCGCCTGGCCCCCGGGCCGCAGCAGCCGCTTAAGCTGCTCCAGATGTTCCAGCGGATTACGACGGTGGTAAAGGATTCCCATGGAAAACACCGTGTCGAAACCGGTCAGCGCGGGCGGCAGTTCCTCCAGCCGCAGCGCCAGCATCAGGGTCCGCGCCTGACGGACGTAGTGGCGCACCGCCGCGAACTGGCAGCTGAACAGCACGGTAGGATCCACCCCCAGCGCCAGTTCAGCGCCGGCCCCCTGCATGCGCCATAGGTGATAGCCGTTGCCGCAGCCGATATCCAGCACCCGGCGCCCCGTCAGATCGTCAAGCGCGGGCGCCACGCGCTCCCACTTCCAGTCCGACCGCCACTCGGTGTCGAGCTTCACGCCAAACATATCGAACGGCCCCTTGCGCCAGGGGTGCAGGGCCTGCAGGCACCGCTCTAGCTGACTGCGGTCCGCATCGCCTATCGGGCCATCGAGGGTTACCGCCGGCTGATCCAGCGCCACCCGGTCCGGCTCAA
>JBCCVP010000249.1:0-4547 GCA_039195135.1 Pseudomonadota bacterium
GGAAGATATTTTCTGCACCCTCTCCAGAAATGTGACCGGCACCGTCAGCGATGCCCGAAGCGGACGGGCCGTGGCGGCCTACGTGTTTACCAACGAAAACACGCTGACGTTTACCGATGCGCAGGGGGACTTTGACCTGGTGGTTGTCGGCGCCAGCAATCTGATTCTGGACGCGCTTGGGCCCGGCCTTGAGTCGGCGGGTGCTGTTACTGTCGGGCCTGTAGATTTTTTTGACATTACCCCGCCCGTGGCGCTCACGGTGCAGCCGGCAGGGCTGGTGTTTTTTTCCGGCTTCGAGTAGCCCTCAGCGCCGCACCTCGGCGGGAACGCACGCAAGGATCCGTTCCATATCCTCAAGCGTGTTGTAAAGATGTGGCGACAGCCGCACACCTTCTTTGCGCTCATCAAATTCAAGGCCGGCCGAAGCCAGACGGCCGACAAAATCTGCGTGCTGTGATTTGAGGTTCAGCACCACCGTGCCGCCCCGCTGGTCTGCCACGGCCGGTGAGGTGAGGCACTCGGCATCCACCTGCGCGACCAGGTGATCGGTCAACTGCCGGTTGTGCGCCCGCACCGCCGGAAGCCCCAGCTCGAGCAGCGCCCGAATGGAATGGTTCGCCACAATCGCCGGCGCTGCGCTGGGGGTGCCGCCCCAGAAGCGCAGCGCGTCGTCCGCGTATTCAAAATGATGAATATCAAACTCAAACGGGTCCCGGTGAGAAAACCAGCCGACGTCCCGGGGCTCGCAGCGCGCCACCTGGTCGGGATGCACCCAGAGAAAGCCGGCGCCGGAACCGCCGCACAGCCACTTCAGGCAGGAACCGACAATGAAATCGGCATGCCAGGCGCGCGCATCGACGGCCCGGATGCCGATCGACTGGGCGACGTCGACCACGCTGATCGCGCCGCTGGCCCGGGCCACCTCACACAAAGCGGCGATGTCGTGACATTCGCTCGTGTTTGAATGAACGTGGGTGAACAGCACGCAGTGCACCTGGTCGTCCAGGTACTTTGCCCAGGTCTCCGGGTTTTGGGTATTTTCCTCCCGCGGCACCATCGTCAGTTCAAAGCCCGCGCGCTGCGCGACCGAAAACACAAACCCCAGGGAAGGAAACGCCCGTTCTGCAATCAGGAGCTTGCGGCGCCCGTCCACCGGCGGCAAAGCACCCAGCACCTGGGTCAATCCGGCGGAAACGCTGGGCTGAGGGCAGATCATGGCGGCATCGTGATTGATCACCTCCGCCAGCGCCGCCCGAAATTCCCCGACGGCCTCCAGCCATCGGTTCCAGACTTCGCTGCGATTGCTCCGAAGCGGTCCGAAAAGCTGTGCCGATGTCGCACTTTCTGCGGAAAGCGGCGGCAGGCCGGACGAATGGCTAAGCAGATAGCCGTTACCGGATGGCCAGTTGGATAGGTCCAATGTGATCACAGCTACGCAGAAGAAAAGGGGATTCTACTGATCTTTGCGGCCGATGCCCGGCTCGGCATGTTCTGGATCCGAATGCTCGGCCTCGCTGATGCGTTCAGAAATCTCACTCAGGCGGCTCCACTGCTGCAGCGCGGCGGGCAGCGCGATGCTGGACTCGACCAGCTGCAGGGAATAGCTCAGGATGGCAAACAGCATGCCGGCGGTAACCCCTTCCAGCGTCGCCGCGATGCGAAGGTTGATAAGGACGAACACAAACAGGATGGCAAAGAGGACGCTGTAGAGAAGTGCCTCGCGATCAGAGATCTTCACTTCGCTGGCGCGCAGTTTCCAAAGGTGCCAGCGCAGCGCACCAGGGCGCCGCTGCGTCAGCACAGATACCTGCTGCTCGAGCTGTGAATTGAACGTGGCATTCAACAGGTAGAACGGCCGGTGAAACGGCAGGTAGCCCAGCGCGAGCAGGCCAAGGGTCATCAGCCCCGCCAGCCCCAGCCGAAAGTCAAACGCCCAAAGAACCACAATGCTCACCGCCAGCTGGACCGCCGCCGTCAGCAGCTCCGGCACCTCCACCTCGAGAAAGTCCACCAGCTCCCGGCTCATGTCGAGTCGAGCGGTGACCCGTGTAACGGGATGTGCCCGAAGCCGCTGCGCCAGCGCACTGCCCAGCCAAACCCTGATGCTGCCGTAGCAGCGCGTGTCGTAAACTCGCCGGCCGCTGGCGATCAGGAGCAGCGCCACCATCAGCGCTGCCACCTCCCCCAGGCCGCCGGCCTGGCCGGTCAGCAGGACATCAATGGCCCGGCCGATAAACAGCGGCAGCAGCGCCAGCAGCGTGTTTTCAAGGAGCGTCAGCAGCCAGGTGGTTGCCACGCGCCAGGGAAAGGTCTTCAGCAACAAGCCAACGCTGAGTCGCGGCGGCAGGGCAGTGGCTACCTCAGCCATTGGGCTGCCAGTCCGGCGGTCTGATCAACACCGCCAGCTTGTTGGTGATGCCAGGCGTGGTTTTGATCTTCTGCGCCAGGCGGGTCAAACCGTGGAAGAAGACGCGGAGCGGATTGACAGAATTAACAGGCCGGCTGATCCCGTAGACCACCGGTGCCTTTTCCTCCGCGAAGGTGCCAAACAGCCGGTCCCAGATGATGAAAATGCCGCCGTAGTTTTTGTCCCAATATTCGCGGTTGGACCCGTGATGCACCCGGTGATGGGACGGCGTGTTCATCACAGCCTCCACCGCGCGCGGAAATTTGCCAATCACCTCCGTGTGCAGAAAGGTCTGGTACTGCAGGACCACCAGTTCGGCAAAAAACACCAGCAGCGGGTGAAAACCCAGCAGCACCAGCGGCGCGTGGAAGAAGATCGGCCACACCGCATCCATTGGGCCAAACCGATAGGCCACAGAAATATTGAAGTGAGGTGAGGAGTGATGAACCGTGTGGGTGGCCCAGGCGATCCCCACGCGATGGGTAAAGCGGTGCTCCCAGTAATACGCCAGATCCGCGAGCACCACGCACGCGATCACCGTGACCGCGTTGATCGGAATAGCAAACAGCGCCCACTGGTGCAGCAGCGCGTAGGCGCCGAGGTAAAAGGCTCCCAGCAGCAGGTAGGACGCGCCGACGGAGAGCACAAAGGTCACGAAGTTGGTCGCGGTATCCGCCGCCAGGTTGCCGCTGAACTTCTTTTTCAGGGCATAGCGAACAAGCTCAAACCCCAAAAACCCCAGCGACAGCAGCAGAAACCAATAGTCCATCGCCGCTTCCCACTGGGTCAGGACCAGTTCGGTGATCGGTTCGAAAAACGCCTGCATGCAACATCCCTTAATAAATTATCTGTTTTGATAATTTACAGCTTTATGATAGATTGTCAATAGTGACAATTAATCTGAGCTTATGCCTCGTCCCAGCCTGAAAGCCGAACGCCAGGCCGAAATCCTCGAAGCCTACGGCCGCTGTATCGCCCGCTACGGCGTGGAGGGCGCAACGCTGGAAAAGACCGCTGATGAAGCCGGTCTGGCACGAGCCCTGATTCGGCACAATATCGGTAACAAGGAAGACCTGCTGGAAGCCTTTATTGAGCGCTTTCTGGCGACAGCCACAGCCTCGGCGATGGAGCTGTTTACCTCCCTGCCCCGCCGCAACCGGTTGGACACTCTGCTTAAGTCGCTGTTTGATCCGGCTTACACGGATGCCGAGGAGGTGAGCGTAACCAACGCGCTGATGACCGCCGCGATCGATCGGCCGGCACTGGCCGCAACCCTGCGCGAATGGACCGACGAGTTTTCGCTGCAGATTGCCAAGGAGCTGGAAACAGCGTTTCCGAACGCGGGCCCGGGAAGCATCACGGCGGCCGCCACCGGTATTGCGGCGCTCTATTTTCACCTCGACAGCATGGTCCCGCTCGGCGACGTAGAGGCGCTGCGGGCGGCGTGCATCGAATCCGCGAAGCTTCTGATCTCGACCCTGGCGGACTAAAGCAACAATGCTCCGGCTATTCAGCCGCTCTTGAGCCCCGCTAGAAACTTCCGGACAGAAGCCTCCTGCTCCGCGACCGGGACGCGCGGGTTGCTATAGACGGCAATCAGCGCAGTCTCAGCCAGCAAGGCATTAATCAGCAAAGCGGTCACCTCCACCGAGGGCACCTCAATTTCTCCCGCGGCACACGCTCGCTCAAGACTCCTGCGCATGGGCGCCAGGCTGGACTTTGCCTCGATGTCCCGCGCGCGCTTCAGTCCAAGAACCTGAGGGCCCTGGACGATCAGAATCTTCGAAACCTGGGGTTTGCGAACCCACCGCAACCAGGCGAGACACCCGGCAATGAGATCCTCCAGCGGCGAATCGCTTTCCTGGCCAGCCCCTACGGCATGCGCGATGCTTTCTTCCACAACCGCGACGTAAACCGCCTCGAAAACATCTCGCTTGCTGGCGTAATGGTGGTAGAGCGCGCCGCGCGATATGTCGGCCTGTTCAAGAATGCTGCTGGTATGGGTTTCTTCGTAGCCATCGCGCGTAAATCCCTCGCGAGCGGCTGCGAGAATCCGAGCGCGAGTTGCCTCGCGACGTTCTTCATTGGTCGCCATGATTTACAGACTCTGAGTCGGTTTGTTATTGTACGCGCTAAAAAC
>JBCCVP010000250.1:0-4539 GCA_039195135.1 Pseudomonadota bacterium
CACCATTGTGGTCGGCGAGGTCCTGCGGCTGCACGAGGGCGAACCGGGCGAACCCCTGGTTTTCCATGCCGGGCGTTTCGTCGGATCTGAATCCCAACAAAATGATACGGAAACACCCCGCCGCACCCCTTAATTTTGTATCATATCGCGCCGATTCACACCGCCCCGGGCCTTCCCCGGCCGACGGAGGACTTTCAACGCGACTGGACTGACCAGGGAAAGGGTCAGGCCGGAGGAAATCAAGATGCTGTTCGAAACGATTGCTGAGACGGGACACGAGGAAGTGGTGTTCTGTCATAACAAAGACGCCGGCCTCAAGGCCATCATCGCCATCCACAACACCACGCTGGGCCCCGCTCTGGGCGGCCTTCGCATGTGGCCGTATCAAACTGAACAGGACGCTCTGAACGACGTACTTCGCCTGTCCCGGGGCATGACTTTTAAGGCCGCCGTGGCAGGTCTCAATCTGGGCGGCGGCAAGTCGGTCATTATCGGCGACCCGTCCAGCGACAAATCCGAAGCGCTATTTCGGGCCCTGGGCCGCTTTGTCGACTCCCTCAACGGACGCTATATCACCGCCGAAGACGTGGGCATCGACGTGAACGATATGGAGTACGTATTCCAGGAAACGGACAACGTGGTCGGCGTGCACCAGGTGCACGGCGGCTCCGGCGACCCTAGCCCGTTTACCGCCTACGGCACCGTCCAGGGCATCCGGGCCAGCCTGCAGCATCGCTTTGGCGAAGAAAACGTGGGCGAACACGCCTATGCCGTGCAGGGGGTTGGCCACGTTGGCTTTGAGCTGGTCAAGCAGCTCCGGGAGGAAGGCGCCAAGGTGTTTGTCACCGACATCAACACCGACGCCGTTCAGCGCTGCGTGGACGACCTGGGCGCTGAAGCAGTGACGCTGGACGACATCTATGACGTCGACGCCGACGTCTTCTGCCCCTCGGCGCTGGGCGGCGTGGTGAACGCCGAGACCATTCCTCGGTTTAAATTTAAAATTGTGTGCGGCAGTGCCAACAACCAGCTGGCCGACGATGAAGCCGGCGACGAACTGACCCGCCGCGGCATCGTCTACGCGCCGGACTACGCCGTAAACGCAGGAGGCCTGATGAACGTTTCTATCGAATTTGAGGGCTACAACCGCGAACGTGCCATGCGAATGATGCGCACCATTTACTACAACGTGGGCCAGATCTTCCGCATTGCAGAGCGGGACAAGATCGCCACCTGGCGGGCCGCGGACCGCATGGCGGAAGAACGCATTGCCGCCATCGGCAAAATCAAACTGCCCTACATGGGACAGCGGCCGCACCGTTTCCCCGGCCGCCATCGGTCCGCCTGATGCTGCTGCTCGACGATGATCTGACCCTGCTGCGGGAATCGGTGGCCCGGTTCGCCAACGAAGTGATTGCGCCACGGGCCGCGGAAATTGACGCCAGCAACGAATTTCCCCGGGACATCTGGCCCCAGCTGGGAGAACTCGGGCTGCTCGCGCCCACGGTAGATCCGGAGTTTGGCGGCAGTGGCCTCGGCTATCTGGCGCACCTGATCGCCATGGAGGAAATTTCCCGGGCGTCCGCCTCGGTGGGCCTGTCCTATGGCGCCCACTCCAATCTCTGCGCGCAGAACCTGTATCTCAACGGCACGCAGGCGCAGCGGGAGAAGTATCTGCCCAAGCTCGCGAGCGGAGAGTTTGTCGGGGCGCTGGCGATGAGTGAACCGGGCGCCGGATCTGACGTGGTGGGTTCCATGCGCTGCAGCGCGCGCCGCGAAGGCGACGTCTGGATCGCCAACGGGTCCAAGATGTGGATCACCAACGGGCCAGACGCCGACGTGCTCATCGTCTACATGCGCACCGCCGACGCCGACGCGGGGTCCCGCTGCATGACGGCGTTTCTGATCGAGCCGGGCATGAAGGGATTTTCCACCGCGCAAAAGCTTGACAAGCTGGGCATGCGCGGGTCCAACACCTGCGAGCTGGTGTTTGACCAATGCGAGATACCCGACCGCCAGCGCCTTGGCGAGGTCAACCGCGGCGTCGGCATCCTGATGGCCGGCCTCGATACGGAGCGTCTGGTGCTCTCCGGCGGACCCCTGGGCATCATGCAGGCGGCGATCGATGCCACCCTGCCCTACGTGAATGAACGGCAGCAGTTTGGCCGCCCCATTGGCACTTTTGGCGTGATGCAGGCCAAGGTGGCCGATACGTACGTGGCGCTCCAGTCCTCCCGGGCCTTCAGCTACCAGATTGCGCAGGCCTACGATCAGGGCCACAGCTCCCGGGTCGATCCGGCCGGCTGCCTGCTGCTGGCGTCAGAAAACGCAGTGCAGGTATCTCTGCAGGCGATTCAGGCCCTTGGCGGCAACGGCTATATCAACGAGTATCCGGTGGCGCGCCTGCTGCGTGACGCCAAGCTCTACGACATCGGCGCCGGCACCAATGAGATTCGGCGTATGCTAATCGGCCGTGAATTGCTCGGTGCCAGCGCCTAAATTACTTCAAAAAGGTTTTTCAAGTGACTGACATTGTTATAGTTTCTGCGAGAAGGACTCCAATCGGATCGTTCCAGGGCCAATTCCAGGGCACGCCAGCTCCGGCTCTCGGAGCAGCCGCCATGGCAGCGGTGCTTGAGGACGCCGGCCAGCCACCGGAAGACATCAACGAGGTCGTGTTTGGCAACGTGCTCTCCGCAGGTCTTGGTCAGGCACCAGTACGCCAAGCGGCCCTCGCCGCGGGTATCCCCCAGTCGGTCGGCGCGCTGCTGGTCAATAAGGTCTGCGGTTCAGCGCTCAAGGCCATCCTGCTCGGCCACGACATGATCCGCAGCGGTTCGGCGCAGATCATCCTGGCCGGCGGCATGGAGTCCATGACCGAGGCCCCCTACCTGCTGCCGAAGGCCCGGGCGGGCTACCGCATGGGCCACGGCCAGGTGCTCGATCATATGTTTCTGGATGGTCTACAAAGCCCCTTCGACAACCAGATGATGGGTGTCTTTGGGGAAGCTACCGCGCAGCGCTTCGAATTCACCCGGGAAGCGCAGGACGCGTTTGCTATCGAATCGGTGCAGCGGGCGATGGCGGCCATGGAAAACGGCGGGTTCAACGCCGAGATTGCGCCGGTCACGGTTCGCAGCCGCAGAGGCGAGGCGGTCGTGTCCACCGACGAAGAACCACCGAGCTGCCGCATCGATAAGATTCCAACGCTCCGGCCGGCTTTTGCCAAAGACGGCACGGTCACCGCGGCAACGTCCTCCAAGATTTCCGACGGCGCCGCGGCGCTGCTGCTGATGACTCGGGAAAACGCCGAACAGCGCGGGCTCACTCCTCTGGCGGTCATCCGGGGCCAGGGACACCACGCCCACGAGCCGGAATGGTTTACCACAGCGCCGGTGGCCGCAATTCAGAAACTGCTGGCCAACGTCGGGTGGGATGCCGCGGACGTGGATCTGTTTGAGATTAACGAAGCTTTTGCCTCCGTCACCATGGCGGCGATGAAGGAACTCGGTCTGCCGCACGAGAAGGTCAACGTTAACGGCGGGGCCTGCGCCCTCGGCCACCCGATCGGCGCCAGCGGGGCACGGATTGTGGTCACGCTGATCCACGCGCTGCGTGCCCGGGGCCTTAGGCGCGGCGTCGCTGCGCTTTGCCTGGGCGGCGGCGAGGCGGTGGCCCTGGCGGTAGAGGCCTGATTCGCTCATGGCGGTCATCGCCGACACGACCGACGTCGGTTCCGACGAGTACATCGCCAACCACAAAAACCTGTCCTCCCTGGTGGACGACCTCCGCCAGACCCTCCGCAGCACCGCGCGGGGCGGACCGGAGCGCTCCCGCCAGCGCCACCTGGACCGGGGCAAGCTGCTGCCCCGGGATCGGGTCGAACAGCTGCTTGATCCCGCCACGCCGTTTCTCGAAATTGCGCCGCTGGCGGCCCACGGCCTGTACGACAACGAAGCGCCGGGAGCCGGCGTCATCGCCGGCATCGGCCGGGTGGCCGGTCGCGAGGTGGTGGTGGTGGCCAACGACGCAACGGTCAAAGGGGGCACCTACTACCCCCTGACCGTCAAAAAACACCTGCGGGCGCAGGAGATTGCCCTGGAGAACCATCTGCCCTGCGTCTACCTGGTGGACTCCGGCGGCGCGTTTCTGCCGCGGCAGGATGAAGTCTTCCCGGATCGGGACCACTTTGGCCGTATCTTCTATAACCAGGCGCGGCTGTCGTCGAAAAATATCCCGCAGATTGCCGTGGTCATGGGCTCCTGCACCGCCGGCGGCGCCTACGTGCCGGCCATGTGCGACGAGTCGATCATCGTGCGCAATCAGGGCACCATTTTTCTGGGGGGCCCGCCGCTGGTAAAAGCCGCCACGGGTGAAGAGGTCGACGCTGAAGCGCTGGGCGGCGCCGAGGTGCACAGCAGCCGGTCCGGCGTGACGGACCACCTGGCGGAAAACGACCAGCACGCCCTGAGCCTCGCTCGCGATATCTTGTCGCATCTGAATCGGGATAAGCCCGCATCACTGACGGTGCGTGCCCCG
>JBCCVP010000251.1:0-4480 GCA_039195135.1 Pseudomonadota bacterium
AGCGCTCAAAAAAGTGACCCCGGAGGTGCGCGGGTCGATCCGGGCGCTGGCGGTCTCCGGCCAGCAGCATGGGTTCGTAGCGCTGGATGCCAGCAACGAGGTGCCGGCGCCGGTCAAGCTCTGGTGCGATACCACCACCGAGGTTGAATGCCAGGAGATCATGGCCGCGTTTGGCGGCCGCGAGGCCTGCATCGAGCACCTCGGCAATCCGATCCTTCCGGGCTATACCGCGTCGAAGATCCGCTGGCTGAAAAAGTTTCGACCCCGGGTGTACGACAAGCTGGACGGCATCGCGCTGCCCCATGATTACCTCAATCTCTATCTGACCGGCGAGCGCTGCATGGAGGCGGGGGATGCCTCGGGAACCGGTTTTCTGGACATCACCACCCGGCGCTGGTCCAGCGAAATGCTTAAGGCCGTCGATCCCGATCGTGATCTGTCGGCTTGCCTGCCCGAAATCAGAACCCGCAACGAACCGGTGGGCACGGTCCGCGATGAAGCGGCGGAGGCCCTTGGTCTCCCGGCCGGTATTCCGGTTGCCATCGGCGGTGGCGATAACATGATGGGCGCCATCGGCACCGGCAACGTTAGGCCGGGTGTCATCACCATGAGCCTGGGTACCTCGGGAACGGTTTACGCCTGCGCGGACCAGCCGGTAATCGACCCGGTGGGCCACATCGCGGCTTTCTGCGCATCCACCGGCGGCTGGCTGCCGCTGCTGTGCACCATGAACTGCACCGTAACCACGGAGATTATGCGCAACCTGCTCGGGGCCGACATCGCGGCCTTTGAGGCGAAAATCGCGAGCGCCCCCCGGGGCTCCGACGGCGTCCTCACGCTGCCGTTTTTTAGTGGCGAAAGAACACCCGACCTGCCCCAGGCGCGGGCCTGCATCGTGGGGCTCACCAGCCGCAACACCACGCCGGACAACCTCCTGCGCTCGGCGGTGGAGGGGGCCACGTTTGCGCTGCGCTTTGGCATTGACGAACTGACCCGGCTTGGCATTCGCGGCGAAGAGATTGTGCTTACCGGCGGCGGGGTAAACAGCGCGCAGTGGCGTCAGCTTGTCGCGGACGTGTGCGCCACGCCGGTCACGGTATTCCAGCCCGATGAAGGCGCTGCCTTCGGCGCTGCGCTGCAGGCACTTGAGCTGCTTCAGCCCGGCGGCGACTTCGGCGATCTGGCGCGCAGTCATCTCGTGCGCGATGAGCGCCGCTGCTGCCTGCCGGACGACGCGGCGGTGCGCCACTATCAGGATGCCTACGCAAACTACCAGCAGGCTGTGGATGCCATCCGGCCGCTGTATGAAACCAGGAACACACAGGAAGCCACGCTATGAGTCGAACGGTACTGACGGGGGACCGGGAACACTTTCCCGGGATTTCCCAGATCGCCTATGAGGGGCCGGAATCGGACAATCCGCTGGCTTTCAAAACCTATGATCCGGACCGCCAGGTCGCCGGCCGCTCGCTTGAGGCGCATCTACGGTTTGCCGTGTGCTACTGGCACAGCTTCTGCGCCACCGGCGCGGACCCGTTTGGGCCGGGCACCCGCACCCCCACCTGGGCCACCGCGGCTTCGGTGATGGACCGATCCCGGGGCCGGCTCGACGCAGCCTTTGAGTTTTTCAGCAAGCTAGGCGTGCCGTTCTGGTGTTTCCACGACTTTGACCTGGCTTTTGAGGGCGGCAGCGTGGCGCAATCGGAGCAGAATCTTAAGGCGCTGGTTGAGCTGGCGGGCGAGCGTCAGCAGGCCACAGGCGTGCAGCTGCTGTGGGGCACGGCCAATCTTTTTTCCCATCCACGCTACATGAATGGCGCCGCCACCAACCCGGACTTTGCGGTGACCACCTACGCCGCAGCCCAGGTTAAAGCCGCGCTGGACGCAACCGTTGCGCTCGGCGGCCAGAATTACGTGTTCTGGGGCGGACGGGAAGGTTATGCCAGCCTGCAGAACACCGATACGCGGCGGGAGCTTGACCACCTCGCCATGTTCCTCACCAAAGCCCGGGATTACGGCCGCTCTATCGGGTTTAAGGGTCAATTCCTGATTGAGCCCAAACCCATGGAGCCGATGAAACACCAGTACGACTTTGACGCGCAGACGGTGATTGGCTTTCTCCGCCACTACAACCTTGCGGACGACTTCCGGCTCAACATCGAGGCCAACCACGCCACCCTGGCCGGGCACACCTTCGCCCATGATCTTCAGATGAGCGCCGATGCGGGCCTGCTCGGCTCCATCGACGCCAATCGCGGGGACCCGCAGAACGGCTGGGATACCGATCAGTTTCCGCTGGATCTCTACGATACGGTGCACGCCATGATGGTGGTGTTGAAAGCCGGCGGTCTGGGGCCCGGTGGACTGAACTTCGACGCCAAAGTGCGCCGCGAGTCCACCGACGTAAACGACCTGTTTGTTGCCCACATCGGCGGCATGGACGCGTTTGCGCGGGGGCTGATTATTGCCGATCGCATCCTCAACGACGGGCGCTACCAACAGGTGCTCACCGACCGTTACCAGAGCTTCAACGCCGGCGACGGAGCCCGCTACGAGCGAGGTGAGCTGGACCTGGTGCAGCTGCGGGATCTGGCTGCGGCGGGCCCCGAGCCCGCCTGCCTGAGCGGTCGTCAGGAATGGGTGGAAAACCTGATCAACGACCACATCGTGCGCGGCTGCTGAAGCCTCGCCGAGTGCAGAAAAGGGAACGCGCGGGCGTACAGGGCAGGAAAAGTTTGGCCGCTGCTTTGAGTAAACTTAGACACCACTGTCAACCAGGTACGCCGCCGTGTCCGCCATCTCGGAGCAGCTCGACGCCCATTGGCTGCCTTTCACAGCCAACCGGGACTTCAAAAAACACCCGCGGGTAATAGTCGGTGCCCGGGGCCACCACTACACCACCGACGACGGTCGGCAGCTTTACGATCTGTTCTCCGGATTGTGGACCTGCGGCCTGGGTCACTGCCATCCGAAGATCGTCGCGGCGGTGCAAAAGCAGGTAGCGGAACTCGACTATGCGATCAGCTTCCAGGTAACCAATCCTCGGGCGGCTGAGCTTGCGGAGCGGGTGGTCAAGCTGGCGCCGGACGGGTTTTCCCACTGCTTCTTTACCAACTCCGGTTCGGAGTCGGTGGACACGGCGCTGAAAATTGCCCTCGGCTATCATCGGGCCCGCGGGGAGGGTCACCGCACCCGCCTGATCGGCCGGGAGCGAGGCTACCACGGGGTGAATTTCGGCGGCATGTCGGTCGGCGGCATCGTGCCCAACCGGACCGCCTTCAGCGCCAACCTTATTCCCGGCGTCGACCACCTGCGCACCACGTTTGCTCTTGAGCATACGGCTTTTTCCCGAGGCCAGCCGGAGTGGGGCGTGCACCTTGCGGAGGACCTTGAAAGGATTGCCGCGTTGCACGGCCCGGCCAATATCGCCGCGGTGATTGTGGAGCCGGTCGCCGGATCCACGGGCATTCTGCCGCCGCCGGCCGGCTATCTGGAGCGGCTGCGGGAAATCTGCGATCGCCACGGCATCCTGCTGATTTTCGATGAGGTGATCACCGCCTTTGGTCGCCTGGGGGACGCTTTTGGCGCCAGCTACTTTGGCGTGACCCCCGACATCATCACCACTGCCAAGGGTCTGACCAACGGCGTCATCCCGATGGGTGGGGTCCTGGTACGCGACCATATCTACGACGCCTTCATGCAGGGGCCGGACACCATGATCGAGCTCTTTCATGGTTATACCTACTCCGGTCATCCCGTGGCGGCAGCGGCCGGCATCGCCGCGCTCGACGCGTACGAAGAGGAGGGCGTATTCGAACAGGCCGCTGCCCTGACCCAGCCCTTCGAAGATCTGCTCCACGCCTTTGCAGACCACGACAAGGTGATCGACGTGCGCAACCTGGGCCTGATGGGAGCGGTGGAGCTGGCACCCCGCGAAGGCGCGCCGGGCGCTCGGGGGCTGGAGGTGCATAAGCGCCTTTTCTGGGATGAAAACATCGTCCTGCGCAACGGTATGGACGTGCTTCAGTTTTCGCCGTTTTTCAACTCAAAGGTGGATGATTGGGCTCAGGCGTTTGAGCGCATCCGTCACGTCATCGACCAGGTGGACTAGCTAATGAATGCCACAGCCGAACAACTCTCCCGCGGCGCTGCCGTCGTTGGACATTTCATCAATGGCGCTTACGTAGAAGATGCCGGCCGACGCCTGCCGGTGACCAACCCGGCAACCGGTGCGGTGCAGCGCGAAGTAGCGCTTGCATCGAAAGAAACGGTAAACACGGCCATTGCCGCAGCCAGTGAGGCCTTCCCGCAGTGGAGAGACACGCCGCCCCAGCGCCGCGCCCAGGTTATGTTCCGTTATCGGGAGCTGCTGCAGCAGAACGCCCAGGCCATCGCCGCCGCCATTACCGAAGAACACGGCAAGGTGCTGGACGATGCGATGGGTGAATTCCAGCGCGGCGTCGAGGTAGTGGAATACGCG
>JBCCVP010000252.1:0-4420 GCA_039195135.1 Pseudomonadota bacterium
AGTGTCGCAGCCCGGGGCAGGCGGGGCAACCGCTCACGCCCGCTTAAGGACAGGCGTAACCGTGATTTTTTTTCATGCCGCTGTAACAATGCGTCGGTTAAATGATGGCGGCGCGAGGGCCGATTGCTGGATGCCCGTCCTGGGGCCAACATCCAGCGCGTTGATTCAGGCAGCAAACCGCCACGCAAATACAAAACACACAGGGTACACCGGTGCAGCGACGCATACTCATCGTTGAAGACGAGGCCGCCATCCGCGAGATGGTGGCGTTTGCCCTGTCCCGCCACGGCATGGAGTGCATCGAGGTGGAGGACGTGCGCGGCGCGCAGGAATCCATCATGAGCCAGGTACCGGACCTTATCCTCCTGGACTGGATGCTGCCGGGCATGAGCGGGCTGGATTTTGCCCGGCGGCTGCGCAAAGAGGAGCTCACCCGCGACATCCCGTTCATCATGCTCACCGCCCGGGGAGACGAAGACGATCGGATCCTCGGACTGGAAGCCGGTGCGGACGACTATCTGGTCAAGCCGTTCTCCACCCGCGAACTCATCGCCCGCATTCAGGCGGTGCTTCGCCGGTCGGCGCCGGGCGGCCTCGACGAGGTCGTAAATCAGGGCGGACTTAAGATCGACCTGGCGGCGCACCGGGTTTACGCCAACGACCAGCCCATCAGCATGGGTCCCACGGAATATCGGCTGCTGTCGTTTCTGATGACCCACCCGGAGCGGGTCTATTCCCGCAGCCAGCTGCTGGACCATGTCTGGGGCGGCGACGTCTACGTTGATGAGCGCACCGTGGACGTACACGTGCGGCGCATCCGAAAAGCACTGGAACCATTTGAGCGCCAGAAGTACATTCAGACGGTACGCGGTGCCGGCTACCGTTTCTCCACCACGTTGTAATGATTCAGTTCACCAAATCCGGGCCAGCGAAGTATCTCCTGGTTCTTTTCGCCAGCGTTGCGGCCGCCGTGGCGGTCGGTCTGTGGCTGGGCTACACCGGCTGGCTGCTTGCCGCGGCGCTGGGCGCTCACCTTAGCTGGCATCTGTACCGACTCGGCCAGATGTATTCCTGGCTGCACGACCACCGGCGGCGGCCGCGGCCCAGCGGCGGCAAAGGGATCTGGGAAGACACCTTCGTCGCGATCCAGCGTATGAAGCTTGAGTCTCGGGACCGGCGGCGGCGCATGGCCGGGCTGGTACGGGAACTGCGGGACGCCTCGGCGGCCCTGCCGGACGCCCTGGTTATTCTCGATGCCGACGACGCCATCATCTGGGCCAATCCAGCGGCATCGCCGATGCTGGGCGTCAGCAGCGCCCAGGATCGCGGCCGGCCCCTGGGCAACCTGGTGCGGGATCTGCGCATTTCAAACTGGCTCAGCGAAGCGCCGGACCGCAGCAGCGAGCTGACGCTGGACTCGCAGCGCCAGCCCGGCCGGACGCTGCGGCTGCGGTTGTTTCCCTACACCAATACCCACCGCCTTGTGATCGCCCGGGACGTGACGGACCTGGCCCGGGTGGACACGATGCGCAAAGATTTTGTCGCCAATGTCTCCCACGAGCTGCGCACCCCGCTGACGGTCATCAGCGGCTACATCGAAACCATGGCGGAAGAGGTCTCGGAGGACTGGCAGCCGATTGTGGCCAAGGTGGAGTCCCAGACCAGCCGCATGCGGTGCATCGTGGAAGATCTGCTGATGCTCTCCCGCCTCGAAGCGGGAGATCAGGATGACGCGGACGGCTTGGTGAACGTTCCCTCGCTCATCAACAGCGTGGTTGTGGAAGGCCGAGCCCTGAGCGAAGGTCGCCACACCATCCGGGTGGACGTTGAGGCCAACCTGCATCTGAGCGGCAGCGCCGCCGACCTGCATGGCGCGTTTCTCAACCTGGTCACCAACGCGGTGCGTTACACCCAGGACGGCGGCGAGATCATGATCCGCTGGGGGCTCGACGGTGACTCGGCGTTGCTGTCCGTCATCGACAACGGCCCGGGGGTTGCCGAACAGCACCTGGCCCGGCTGACGGAGCGCTTCTATCGGGTCTCCACCGACCGGTCCCGGAACTCCGGCGGCACCGGGCTTGGCCTCGCGATCGTTAAGCACGTGCTCGCGCTGCACGGTGCGGAGCTGGAGATTCAGTCTACGCCGGGCGAAGGCAGCGCCTTTCTCTGCCGCTTTCCCCTAGACCGCACCTTACGCGACTGGCCTAAGACCCAGCGCGTCGGCTGACCGCCACAGTTCGCGGGCCAGCGCGCCGTTCTTTGTAACTACCGGCTCACGGGAGGGGCGGATATGATCGGCGCATGGCGATCAGCGTGCGTTCTTTTGTGCCCGGGGATCAACCCACCTTCGAGCAGCTCAACATGCGCTGGCTGCTGGCCTATTTCTCCGTCGAACCGGTAGACCGGCAGGTGCTTGGAAATCCGCAGAAACACCTGCTGGACACCGGCGGGCACATTCTGATGGCCACCCTCGACGACGCGCCCGTGGGCACCTGCGCGCTGAAGGTGCACGAGCCGGATGAACTGGAGCTCACCAAGATGGCGGTGGATCCGATAGCCCAGGGCCGTGGCGTTGGCGCTGCCCTGATGCAGGCCAGCATCGACTACTTTCAGTCCTGCGGCCGGCGCCTGCTGTGGCTGGAAACCAACCACATTCTGACGCCCGCCATCCGCCTCTACGAACGCTTCGGGTTTGTCCGCCAGGGTGAAGGCGGCCGACCCCAGTCTCTTTATCAGCGGTCCGACTACTACATGGAGTGGCAGGGTCCCCCCGATCCCGCCTGAACCACCTCTGATAAAATGGGGTCACAGTGTCTGTGATCCGCATAATTTCCAAACTGTGCCTGCTGCTGACGGGGTTTGCCCTGGGCGTGGGCAGTGCCCTCGCGCAGGATGCCGTGCGCCTGCCGGACATCGGCGCGTCGGCCCGCGCCATCGTCTCCGAGCAGGACGAACGCCGCTACGGTGAGGCCCTGGTGCGTGAACTGCACCGCATCGCCCAGGTGATCGAAGATCCGCTGGTGGCAGGCTATACGGAGCACCTGGGCTATCGGCTGGCCGCTTTCAGCGACGAGCCGGAACGCCAGTTCACCTTCCTCACGCTGGACGCCGACGCGGTCAACGCGTTTGCCGCGCCGGGCGGCGTGATCGCCATCCACAGCGGACTGATGCTGCTGGCGGAATCCGAGTCCGAACTCGCCGGCGTGGTGGCCCATGAGATTGCCCACGTGACGCAGCGCCACCTGGCCCGGGCGGTGGAAAACTCGCAGAAGATCACCATTCCCATGATGCTGCTGATGCTGGGTGCCGCCGTGGCGGCGGGCGGCAGCGGCGATGCCATTCAGGCCGCCGTGGTCGGGGGCCAGGGCCTGATGCAGCAGATGATGATCAACTTCACCCGCAACAACGAGTACGAGGCGGATCGAATCGGCATTCGGACGCTGGCGCGGGCGGGCTTCGACCCGCAGGGCATGGCCGGTTTTTTTGGCCGCATGACGGTCATTTCCCGCAACTACGGTGGCCGCGGCATCCCCGAGTTTCTCCGCACCCACCCGGTGGAGACCACCCGTATCGCCGAAGCCAAAAGCCGCGCCGGCCAGACCGAGGTAATAAAAAATCCGGGGCACGACCCGGAGAACTTCCTGCTGATTCGCGAGCGCGTGCGGGTGATCACCGCCGACAATCCCACGGAGCTGCTCAGCCACTACCAGCTGCGCTTCGAATCGGGCGAGGCGGGCCCGGCGGACACCTACGGCCTGGCCCTGGCCCATCTCCAGTCCCGCAATCTGATTCAGGCCACGGAGATCCTGGAGGACCTGGCCCGGGAGCGGCGGTCTTCTCTGCCGATTCAGCTGGCCATGGCCGAAATTGAAGAGCAGTCCGGCGCCCGCGACCGGGCCGATGCCCGCTACGAGCGGCTGAACGGTCGCTATCCGGAAAATCTAGCCGTAACCACGGCCTACGCCGAAGCCCTGATGGCCCGGGGACTGAAAGAAGACCTGGTGCGGGCAGAGGAGATGCTGCGGCCGCTGCTCACCAAACATCCAAAAAGCGCTTCCCTTCATCTGCAGTACTCCCGCGCCGCCGAGGGCAGCGGCCAGTGGGTTCGGGCGGAAGAAAACTACGCTCAGCACCTGTTCCTGCTGGGCCAGGTCTACGATGCTGTTTCTCACCTTGAGAAGCTGTACAAGAAACCGGAGCTCAACTATTACGAGCGCTCCCGGGTTGATGCGAGGCTGGCCGACTACCGCCCCATTCTGGCGGAAATCCAGCGGGAAAACGGATTTGATCCGAGCGAACAGAAGCGCACCCGCCGCGCCAGCCCCTGATCCACCCGCTGTAACACTCACCTGCTAGCGTTTCGGCTTTTTCCGAGTCGGGCCGTGTGCTCCCCCCGGGTCGCCTTGCCCCTATAATCCCC
>JBCCVP010000253.1:0-4204 GCA_039195135.1 Pseudomonadota bacterium
CGTTTTTCGCAGTGGCTTTGAGGCCACCCCTTAAGTATCGTCGCCTGGCCTGGCAGGTTCTTCCTCCGACACCCGCTGGTTGTCGCTCGATCCGGGCCCCGAGCCCGGCAGAGCCCAGCCCTTGTCGCAAAAAGT
This sequence comes from Pseudomonadota bacterium, assembly GCA_039195135.1. Classification (GTDB taxonomy): domain Bacteria; phylum Pseudomonadota; class Gammaproteobacteria; order Xanthomonadales; family SZUA-38; genus JANQOZ01. Next base: position 136 of record JBCCVP010000253.1, read on the forward strand.
GTCCGCGCCGGGCCAACTCCCCGATCTGGCCCCGGCAGCAGGACCTGCTAGCATCAATTTGGGGTCAGGTTAACTTTCCTACGCCTTAATCCCGCACTCTGTCAGAAAGTTAACCTGGCCCCTTTTTGCGCTGACCCCTTTTTGATTGGACCTGGCACCTGGTCCTGGACCCTAGGACTAAACTCTTGGAAAAGGGGTCAGACAACTTATTCGCCCCACGCCAGTGCCGGAAAAGTTGTCTGACCCCTTTTGGACCCCTTTTGCAGACCCCTTTTGCAGGACCCAGTAGCAGGTCCCTCCAGGTGCGCCAATCAGGCTGACCTGTTACAGGGTTGTAGACCCGAAGATTGCTTTCGCCAGGCAGGCTCTAGGGCTGCTGCTGCTCATAGAAACCGGGCATCGTTCTGGGCTGCTCACCTTTGGCAATGCGGACCTCGTTCCGGTAGATTTCCAGCAGTTCCTCCTCGCTGAGGCTGTGATCAGCGTCGACGTTGAGCCCGGCAACTTCTTCCAGCAGTTTAGCAATGGTGATTCGAGCCTCGCTCGGCTCCCCGGGCACGAGGTAGTGTTCCCGCGGAGACTGCGAAAACAGCGCCTGCTCAATGGCCTGCGCCACCGGCAGCGGGGAAGGACCAAGATCCATGGTTTCGCCGGCCAGACGACGCCGGCAACTGTCGATGTAGGTCTTCATGCTCTGCGCGAAATACTGATAGTCTTTCTTCGCCTGGTTTCTAAGCATGCGTTCGCAGCGGGATTTGCCGATATCGCTGGAAAAACCTCCGGGAAGCACCGAGCTTACCGAGACACCCAGAGGGCCAAGCTCCCAGGCCATCTGATCCGTTAGCCCCTCCACGGCGTGTTTGCTGGCGATGTACATGCCATAGCCGTCAAACCCGCCGGCGAGTACACCAGCGATCGAGCTGATGTTCACGATTCGACCCTTAGATTCCACCACAAGCGGTGCAAACGCTTTGCTCACGCTAAAAACGCCAAACACGTTGACGTCGACAATAAACTCAAAGTCGCTCAGGTCCGCCTCAATCATGGGATCGATCACGTTCACCCCGGCATTGTTCACCAGCCCCCAGAGCCCGCGGCCTTCTTTTTCGATGAACGCGACGGCAGCATCGATGTCGCTCTGGATTGTCACGTCAAGGCGGACGGCTTTGATGTTGTCGATTTTGTTGAGTTCGTCGATATCGCTCTGCTTTCTTGCCCCGGCATAGACGAAGTAGCCTGCCTTAGCCAGATGCTCAGCGGTGACCCGTCCGATCCCCGTGGTGGCGCCGGTGATCAATACCGCCTTTGATTGATCGCTTGACTCCGCCAGCGCAGAATCACCGATCAACGTCGCGCTCAGCAGCGCCGCCAGAAAGAAGTGAATGCCCCGCATGGTTTTCTCCTTAGTTTTCCACAATCCTGTTGCCCAAAAGCCGAGTTGCCATGAACTGAAAATCCCGACGATTCTACGTCGTCGCTGCCCGTGCGATCCAATCTGTAGGACAGCAATCTGAGGGACCGGGACCAAGTGCCAGGTCGCCCCGACAGGTTTCCCCGTGCGTGGCGAAAAGGGGGTCAGGTTAACTTTCCTACGCCGTAATCCTGCGCTCTATCAGAAAGTTAACCTGACCCCGTTTTCGACCCCGTTTTCCAATCAGAAAGTTAACCTGACCCCGTTTTCCATATCATGTCACAGACATGGAGGACCTCTGTCGCAAAAAAGTACCGGGGTCAGGCCAACTTCCCGATCTGGCTCCCGCCGCAGGACCTGCTAACATCGGACGTCCGCTTTAGGCCCCGGCCCGGATAGACGTTGACCCCGTTTCACCCCGCCACCCAGCAGTGGTTCGATGAACATTTCGAACAGCCCACCCAGGTGCAGTCGCAGGGTTGGGCGGCCATCGATCGCGGCGAGCACTGCCTGCTGGTGGCCCCTACCGGCAGCGGCAAAACCCTGGCGGCGTTTCTCTCCGGCATCAACGCGCTGGGCGCCCGACCGGAGGAGCGCGAGCCGGGCGTACGGCTTCTCTATCTGTCGCCCCTCAAGGCGCTGGTTTACGACATCGAGCGCAACCTGCGGGCGCCGCTGACGGGCATCAGCCGGGTGGCGGATCGGCTCGACGCGCCATTTCAGGCCCCAAGCGTTGCCGTGCGCACCGGGGACACACCCCAACATGAACGACAGCAGCAGAGTCGCCATCCGAGCGAGATTCTCGTCACCACGCCCGAGTCGCTGTATCTGATTCTTGGTTCCAAGGCTGCCGCCACCCTGACTACCGTAGAAGCGGTGATCGTCGACGAAATCCACGCGCTGGCGCCGAGCAAGCGGGGTGCTCACCTGGCGCTCTCGCTCGAGAGGCTGGCAGACCTCACGCCGGAAGATCCGCAGCGAATTGGCCTGTCCGCAACGGTGCGACCGCTGGACGCGGTGGCCCGATTCCTGGGCGGCCGCCGGGACGTCAACATCGTCGACTGTTCCGCCAAACCCAACGTGGCGGTTACCGTCAGCGTACCGGTGCCGGACATGCAGAATCCGCCGAGCGAAGCGCCGAAGGACGAAGGCGGCCCCATCCTGGGTGAGCTTTACAGCCGCGAGGTGGGCACGCCCCAGACGGAGCGCGGCATCTGGCCGTCGATCTATCCCCGACTGCTGGCGCATATTCAGGAAAACCGCGCCACGATCGTATTCGTCAACAGCCGTGGCCTGTGCGAACGGCTGGCGCAGAAGCTCAATGAACTGGCGGAGGAAGAACTCGTCCGGGCCCACCACGGCAGCATCTCCCACGCCAAGCGCAGCGAAATTGAAGAAGGACTCAAAAGCGGCGCCATCCGGGGCATCGTGGCGACCAGTTCTCTGGAGCTGGGCATCGACATGGGCACGGTCGACCTGGTGGTGCTGGTGGAGTCGCCCGGATCGGTGGCCCGGGGACTGCAGCGCATAGGCCGCGCCGGCCACGGTGTCGGTGAGACGAGTAACGGCCGGGTTTACCCCAAATTCCGAGGCGACCTGCTGGAGAGCGCGGTGGTGGCCGGGCGCATGCTGGAAGCGGAGCTGGAGTCCATCGAGGTACCGGTCAATCCGCTGGACGTGCTGTCCCAACAGATCGTGGCGATCTGCTGTAGTACGCCGCAGACGGTGGAGGAAATTGCCCAGCTTGTTTCCCGCGCCTGGCCCTACAAGGATCTCTCCCGCGCTGCCCTCGAAGGCGTGCTGGATATGCTGACCGGCCGCTACCCTTCGTCCGATTTTGCCGAGCTGCGGCCCCTGCTTTCCTGGGACCGCAGCAACGACACGCTGTCGCCGCGACGCGGTACGGCCATGGTGACCCGCATGAACGCCGGCACCATTCCGGATCGCGGCGCCTACGGCGTGCATCTGGGCGAAGACGGTCCCCGGGTAGGGGAACTCGACGAGGAAATGGTGTTTGAAACTCGGGCCGGCGACAACATCATGCTGGGCGCCAGCACCTGGCGGGTGGAGGCGATTACCCGGGATCGCGTGATCGTCGCCCCGGCGCCGGGGGAACCAGGCCGGCTGCCCTTCTGGCGCGGGGACGGGCCGGGCCGCCCCATTGAGCTGGGTCAGGCCATCGGTGCCTTCCTGCGCCAGGCCGGCCGCTTCGGGCACGAAAAAAGAACTCAGTGGCTGAAAAAGCACACGCCCCTGGACGACTACGCGGTGGAAAACCTCGCCGCCTACATCACCGAACAGAAAGACCACTGCGGCGCCTTACCCACGGACCGCAGCGTGGTGATCGAACGGTTCCGGGATGAACTGGGGGACTGGCGGGTCTGCATCCTGACTCCCTTCGGCGCCCGCATCCACGCGCCCTGGGCCATGGCGCTGCAGCGCACGCTGGGAGACCTGGCGGGTTTTGAGATGCAGGTGATGTACACCGACGACGGCATCGTGCTGCGCCTCGCGGATGTGGACGACCTGCCCGCTCTGGACGCTTTGATTCCAGACCCGGACGAGGTGGAGGAGCTGATCACCGACCAGCTGGCCAGCACGTCGCTGTTTGCCGGCCTGTTTCGGGAAAACGCCGTGCGGTCGCTGCTGCTGCGGCGC
>JBCCVP010000254.1:0-4172 GCA_039195135.1 Pseudomonadota bacterium
CTGCGTCGGGGTGCACTATGCCGCAGTTGTAATTGGATAATACGCTCCAGGCCCGGGCTTGCGCGGGATTTGGCTCAGGTGGTCAACCTCAGCAACCTGGAAGCGGCTTGTTGCGTCACGATTGTAGCGTGAGATGCGCAGCGTCGCAGACCCAAAGTGTGCGAATGCCCATTTCGGTGCGTTACCAGGGTGAAGCGAGGGAAATGCCAGCGCGCTGGCGTTCATCGAGCAGGCCGTCTACAGCTAAGTCAACGGGAGATCGAAGTTATGAACATACCGCGTACGTTCAGTGCCGTGATTTGCGCAGCGATGGTACTGCCGCTTCAGGCCGCCACCTTTGCTCCAACCCGAACTGACGATCCGGCACCGGATGGTTGCCTGGCCGGCGACTGCTCGCTGCGCGAGGCGATCATTGCCGCCAACGAGGCCGACGGCGCCGACGTGGTCGAGCTGGCGCCGGGGCAGCTCTATCTTCTGCAACTCGACGGCGTCAATTCCAGCCCCACCACCGGCGACCTAGACATCACCTCAGAAATCACCCTGCGCGGCCAGGGCGCCATCCTCGACGGCCAGTCCACCGGCCGCATTCTGGACGTGCGGGCCAATGCGGCGGTCACCATCGAAAACCTAACGCTGCGCAACGCCAACACTTCGCTGGCCACCAATGGCGCCCTGAACGGCGGCGCAATGCAGGTGGAAGACACGGTACTGACGCTGCGCGACGTGATTTTCCAAGGGAACGCGACGCAGACCCTGGGCGGCGGTCTCTACGTGCGCCAGGACTCATCCGTCACCATCGAAGACTCGGCTTTTGTGAACAACCAGGGATCCAACGGCGGCGCCATCCACTCGTCCAGCCCGCTCACGCTGCGCAACGTGCTGTTTCAGTCCAATACCGCCGAACAGAGCGGCGCGGCCGCCTACCTGGTCGGCACCGAGACCAACTATCAGATGGAGGAGGTCTCGTTTATCTCAAACACCTCCAGCGGCAACGGCGGAGCCATGCTGTTCCTGGGTCGCAACATCACGCTGGATGGCGTGCTGGCCAGCGGCAACGGCACGCCAGCGGACAACGGCGGATTCCTGGGCGCCACGGCCACCGCCCACCTCAAAACCATCACGCTACGCAACGCCGTGGTCAACGGCAACGACGCCCGAGACGGCGGCGCCGTGTATGTCACTGATGCCGAAGACCAGCTGACCATCGAACACGCCAGCTTCGCCGATAACAGCGGCACCCGGGACGGCGGGGCGCTCCATGTGCGCGGTGGCGAGGTGCGGGTCACCAATGCCACCTTCGCCGGCAACGAGGCAGCGGATGACGGCGGTGCCATCTACGTTTCTTCTGGCACCGTAACGCTGCAGCACCTCACCGTGAGCGAAGGCAGCGGTGACGGCACAGCGTTGGCCGTGATCGGCTCCACCGGGGCCGCCAACGTCACGCTGGCCAACAATCTGCTTTCCGGTGACTGCAGCGTTACCGTAGCGGTTACCGTGACCAGCGCCGGCGGTAACCTGGAGGGTCCGGGCGATACCTGTATCCTGACGTCAGCTAGCGACCTCACCGGCCTGTCCGGATCAGACCTGGGGCTGCTGCCACTCACCGGCAGCCCGGGGCCCACCGAGACTTACCCGCTGACGTCCCAGTCTCTTGCGCGGGACCAGGGGGAAGCAGCCATTTGTGGGGCAGTCAACGTGGATCAGCTTTTTGAGCCCCGGGACAGCGCCTGCGACAGCGGCGCCCGGGAAGCGGAGGGTCTATTCAGCGACAGCTTCGAGGTCATCCGGTCGCTGGGGAGCAACGTCACGGTAGCGCTTTAGGCGGAAGGCTTTTTGGCCTTCTTCTCCCGGCGCCGCTGCTCCTTTTTCTGCTTCTTCTGCTCCTTTTTTGTCAGCGGCGGGGTTTCACCCTCAAACAACCAGTGTTCTAGGGTGGGTTTCACCCACACCGGAAACAGGGCAAACCCGACGACCAGGGTGATGATGCCCGCCGGCCACCGCCACTGGACCAGGGTGGCCGGCCAAATAAAGGCGCTGATGGTGTTTTTCATCGTATCCACGATGAACTGGACGATAAAATCGATCATCTCGCCGCTGAACCAGTTGATGGAAAACAGCATGGGGATATCGTCGGTGACGAGCTGCACCAGCTCGAGGTAAACGAAGGTCAGCGCAAAACCCACCGCATACAGCCCGCCGCCGCGGGTTTCCCAGACCTTCCGGGACCACCGGCGAAGCAGGCCGTGAGCATGATCACCGAGCCCGCCGGGGCGGGTGAGCTCCTCCTTCAGCCGCTGCGGCACCCGCCGCTCGTCGGGCTTGGGAGAGTTCGGGTCCTGAGTGGTGGATTCCGGCAACGTTGAAAAGCCAGTGCGGGTCAGCGGCGCAGAATATCAGGATCAGCCATCCCCTGCCGCGCCGTTTGCGGATCGATGCTAAGGTGCGGCCCTGGCGCTTAGTGCGCTGCCGTATGCGACACCAAAAGGCCTCTTAACCGTTGCTGAAACAACTCGATCTGTTTGAAGCACCCCCGCCCGCCGCGGTGCCGGAAACGGGGGTCCGAATTCGCGAAAGCAGGAAGGCCCGGCGCATGTTTATCCAGGTTGTGCCGCCGGCGGATGTGGAGGTGGTGGTTCCGGTGCGCACCCCGCCGCGGCGGGTGGAAGCGTTCGTGGCGGCCCACCGCGACTGGATTCGCCAGACCCGGGAGGCCTACGGAGCGCAGTACGTGGGCGACCGGGAAGTCCGGCCGTCCAGCATTCGCCTGCCGTCCACCGGCAACCAGCTTTCGGTGACCTATCGCCACGCGCCGACGACCCGGCAGCGCATCGCCAGCGCCGACGGACAGCTTACGCTGAGCTATCGCGACCCCGACCTGGCCGACGTGCCGCAGCTGCTCCGGCGCTGGCTGCTCAGCGAAGCCAAGCGGGTTCTTACGCCCTGGCTTTCGACGGTCGCGGATGAGATGGGCCGGCACCCCAAACGGGTTCAGACAAGGCTGCAGCGGACCCGCTGGGGCAGCTGCAGCAGCAGCGGCACCATCAGCCTGAATGGCAATCTCATTTTCCTGCGCCCGGAGCTGGTGCGCTACCTTCTCGTGCACGAACTGGCCCACCTGACGCATATGAATCACAGCAGCCGTTTCTGGGCGCGGGTCGCCCGCTACGAACCCCGCTGGCGGTCGCTGGATCAGGAACTCAGCCAGGCCTGGCAGGTGTTGCCCTGGTGGGCCCTGCGATGTCGATAAACCCGCCGCGGCGCGGGCTCCCAGCCCGCGGCCGGTGGTTGGGGCCAGCACTGGCAACGCTCGCGTTTTCCTCGTGTTCGTCCGCGCCGCCGCTCAACAGCGATATGATCGAGAATCGCTTCGGGTCCTACGGTATCCAGGTGCTTCAACAGACCTCGGCCCAGCGCGTGTCAGACCTTTTCTCGGGTAGCGGTCTCTCCCGCACCACCCGGACGCTGGCACTGGTGAACTGGCCAGAGCAGGTACCCGAGGCGTTGGCCGCACCGCACGGGCAGATCCTCGACGGCGCATCTTTAGGGGCTACGCTGCGAGCGGCCGGCTGGATGGTGCAAAAGTACACGCTGACGTACAGCGAAATACCGGCGCCACCGTGGCTGGCCCGGCGGATGAAGATCAGTGCCGCCACCCCCGTCGCGCTGCACCTTTACTCCCTCAGCGCGCGCCGAGGTGACGCTGTCTACTACTACGTGGATATAGCAGAGTTGCACCACCCGGATTATCTGACGCTCGAGCGGATCCCGGGAATTTTCGGCGAGCCAACGGACGCGCTGACGCCGGCCGAACGACGGCGTAAGATTAAAACCATTGCCGCCGAACTGACCCGGTTCCAGGATCCGGCCGGGGGGTAACCGGCCGGATCTGACCAAAAGCACGCAGGAGGTCACCATGGCATACGTTGACTGGATGATCCGTACCCGACAGATCGGGTGCTGCAGCTGCGATTACGGCTGCCCCTGTGAGTTTAATGCTCCGCCCACCAGCCTGCCCTGCGAAGGTGTCGCAGCGATGGAAATCACCGAGGGGTATTTCGGCGATCTGCGCCTGGATGGACTGCGCACCGCCGGCGTCTACCGCTGGCCCGGACCGGTGCACGAAGGCAACGGAACCTGGTGGACCATCATGGACCGTGGGGCCAGCGAAGCGC
>JBCCVP010000255.1:0-4094 GCA_039195135.1 Pseudomonadota bacterium
CCGGGCCAATGCCCTTGATGCGGGTAAGATCATCCACCTGCGCCGGCGGTCGTTCGTAAAACAGAGGTACGTCTTCCGGCGAAGTTTTGTCGCGCTGCGCGCTGCTGCGGACCTGCGGCGGCGGTGACGCCACCGCCTGGGTTCCCCGGGAACTCTGTTCCAGCTGATTAACCCGCTGCTGATACTGCGACAGCAGTTCGCGACTGGCCGCCAGCTGCTCCCTTAGCGCCTGTACCGAAGCGCTGCCGCCGTCGGAGGACGCCGGGCCCGGCGCCGGGTTGGCGGCCGGTGTCTGCTGCGCCTTCTCGAGCGCTTCCTTGAGCTCCGATATGGTCTGGTCCTGGGCCTGAATTCTGGCCTCCAGCTCTGCCGTTTCGCTTTCCAGGGCGAGTTCCGCACCCGCCGCGGCAACCTCCCGTGCAGCCTTCAGCTCCTGCGTCAGCGACTGAATCTGAGCGTTCTTGTCCTTAAGCTCAACCGCCAGCTCCGGCGCGGGGACCGGCGGCGATGCCGCCAGGTCTCGCGCCACCTTAAGCTCCCGCTGCAGCACCTGAATCTGGGCATGCTGGGACTGCACCTGCTGCTGAAGCTCCGGCGACGGGTCATGCGGTGCGACGGCAACCTGTTTGACCTGCTCCTGAAGAATGTGATTTTGCTCCCGGAGCTGATCAAGCCCGGCGCGCTGCTGAGCTTTTTCCTCCAGCAGCCCGGCGTTGTCCGCCTCCAGCTGGGTCGCCCGGGCAACCGCCGTCTCCAGCTCTGCGCGCATGCCCTCCGCCTCGGTGGCCTGGGCGGAAGCCCGCAGCAGCTCTGCCCGCATGCGGGTGAACTGGCTGAGCTTTTCGTCCCGGTCGGCGAGGGCGGCGCGCAGCCGATCCACCTCGTCAATTTTCTCTTTGGCGTCGAACAGGTTCTGCCGCAGGGCCTGAATGGATCGTTCCCGCTCTTCCATGGACTCGCGAAACCGGGTCATCTGCTTCTCGACGGTGCCGACGGACGATTCCATTTCGCCAATCCGGGAGCGCAGCGTCCGGACCTTGGTGCTGGAGGCATCCCGGGCCTGCTTCACCACTTCAAGCTGCTTGGTCCAGTCCTGCTCAGCGCGTCGGAAGCGGGTCCCGGCAAAAACGCCGCGCACCAGCCAGCCACCCAGAAATCCGAAGATGGTGGCCAGGAGGACCTTGATAAGCAGTTCCGATTCCATCGGCATATTGTACCCAAACCTACCCAAGGTCGGGCATCCGCCCGGCGCAGGGTGCGCCGGCGGCGACGGTGCGGGTTCGGCGGTCAGGCCTGGGTCAGCGTGCTGCCGAGCAGTTGATCCCGTCCACGGCGGTCAGCTGGCTGGCGGCGAACGTTTTGCTGCCGTCCAGACCGTCGAGCACAAACGAGCCGCTCACACAGTCCGCCAGTGTCACCACGAGCGTTCCCCACGCGGCCAGTTCCGTCCCGGGGGGCGGGGTCTGGAAATTACCCGACGTGCCGCCCTGGAGCATGTTGAAGGTGATCGGCTGGTTCTGGATAAACGGCCCGGGAATGGTCTCGGATACCAGCCACAGGCGATCCCCGTCAGCGTCGTAGCCAAAATAGAAAATGGTGATGTTATTGCTTGTGGCCAGGGCACCTTTGGCGGTGGTGGCAGGCGATTCGATCACGTTGAATCCGTCGCCGGGCAGATCGGCGTCAAACCAGAGTCCGGAGACGGTCAGGGCCGTCTCGCCGCTGGTGCCTTCGGTGAAGGTCACGCGCAGCGCCGGGCGGTTGTTGGCGCTGCCGTTTTCCCGCGCCCCGAGGCGTTTGGCAGAACGATCCTGGCTGCTCAGGGCATCGAGGATCAACCCAAAATTCTCGGCGCTCCCGTCGGCCCAGGCCTGCACCTGCGCCACCAGCTCCGGAGTACTGGGAAAGGTGATGGTGCCGGACACCGGTATGTTGGTCTGGCTCAGTTCAGCGGCGTCGTCAAAATCTCCGCCCGGCGTCTGCCACAGCTGGTTAGACGACCGGGGCATCATCGCCACCTCCCAGGTGGCATCGCCGGGCTGAGGGCCGGTGCCCATGCCGCCGGCGCCGGCGGGGTTGGACGCGCCTTCCCCCCAATTGGTGGTGAGGGCATAGGCAGCAACGGGGATGGGCGGACCAACGCCCCGGGTCACCGCGAGATCCAGCTCAACGGCGGTGATGGTGGCGCCAAAGGGTATGGCCGACAGATCGTCAAAGCCCAGCAAAATACGCCGCTCGCCGGCCTGCCGGGCCGCCGTCTGCCCGATGAACAGATTCTCGTCGGCGCCGGCGGAAGTTTCTGCCTCAGAAAAGATGGAGCTGTCTCGCGTCGGCGACAGCGTGACGGTGGTCTGGCTGAAGGCCACCGGAACGGCCAGCGGACAGCACAGGACAAGCACAGCGGCGATGCGTTTCACGGGCAGTAATCCATCCGCAAGGAAAGTACGCCTAGCATAGTCGGCGGCGCCGGCCGGCGCTACAACGAAGGTCTCAGGTCGGGCCCCGGAGCGAGTCCCCGGATCAGTCCCAGGGATCGATGGGGAATACCCGGAGCAGCTCCGCCGTCTCCGCATCGACCAGGGCGGTCAGAAAATTGTCGCCCACTTTCAGCGGCACCACGGCGACCGCGTCCACCGCGATCTGTTCGCGTTCCAGATACTTTGTGACAGCGACCGTGTCGTCCGGGCGCCGGGCAAGCAGCGCTGCAGCGTCCTGCGCTCGCGCCAGCACCACGTAGGCGTTTGCCTCGTAGTCGGCGTAGGTTTCTGGAAAGTACTGCAGATCGGCACCGGACATGGCGGCCATCATCAGTTCCTGCTGGCGCTGAAGGTTGAGTGGCCTGAGCGCCACCGTGAGCCGCGGCCCGAGATAAGACAGGGTTTGAAATCGCTCCTCGGCACCCGTCGCGAGCTGCTCCGGCGCAAGCTCGTTGGCCCGCACCAGGTGGAATCGGTCGCCCACATGCACGATGAAAGCGGGTCGCGCCTGCACCACCACCCACAATCCGTAAAGCAGCGCAGCCAGCTGGAGCAGGCCGATCACCGCCAGGTCAAAGCGCAGGCTGGGCTTCCCGCTTTTGAATACGATCAGCGTCAACAGGGGGCCGATCACCACGTCCACGAACACCAGAATCAGCAGCAGCTTCTGGCCGCCGCTGGCGCGGAAATACTCGATCGGGTACATCAGGCCCAGCATCAGCGCGAGAGCCAGCGCCGCTACGCCAACGCTGATGAGAAGGTGCAGGCCTGCCGCTCGCCATCTTGTCATGAAACTTTTTCCTGGCACTGCGCCAGTAGCAGATATCGCTCATGTAAGGCCAGAACTTGAGGCGCAAGGCTCTCCCTCGGCCCGGAATTGTCGACCACGTCGTCCGCCACGGCCAACCGGTCATACCGGGAGGCCTGGGCCGCCAGGATCTGGTCAACCACCCTGTCGTCCAGGCCATCTCTCGCAGCCAGCCGCTGCCGCTGCACATCGTCGGGCAGGTCCACCACGAGTACCCGGTCAACGCTGGCGCGATCGGAAGACTCCACCAGCAGTGGAATATCGAGAATGGTGTACGGGGACTGCGCCGCGGCGACCTGCCGCGCCATTTCCTGCCGCACCAGCGGGTGAATGATGGCCTCGAGCTGGCGTCGGCGCTCCACGTCCGCAAACACCAGGTCTCGCACCCGGGACCGGTCCAGGTCGCCGGAATCGGTCAGCACCTGCGGTCCGAAAGCCGCTACCACCTGCGCCAGTCCTGGCGTACCCCGCTCCACCACCTCATGGGCAATCCGGTCGGCGTCGACCAGCGTGATGCCTTCGTCCTGGAACAGCCGGGCCACGGTGCTTTTACCCGAGGCGATGCCGCCGGTGAGGCCAACGCGGTACACGGCTTGTCAGGCGAGGCCGCTGACGCGGAGATAGGCGCCGACCAGCTGCTCACCGAACATGAGCGCAATCCAGCCAGCGGCAGCGATGTAGGGACCAAAAGGGATGGGGATGTTGCGGTCTTTGCCCGCGAACAGGATCAGGCCGATACCCACCACCGCGCCCACCAGCGACGACAGCAGAATAATCAGCGGCAGGTCCTGCCACCCGAGCCAGGCGCC
>JBCCVP010000256.1:0-3910 GCA_039195135.1 Pseudomonadota bacterium
ATCACGTCCAGCTGGTCGATGGTCAGTCCCGCCAGCTTGAGGGCCTTGCGGGACGCTTCGATGGGCCCTACTCCCATGATGCGGGGCGCAAGGCCCGTGGAAGCGGCCGACAGAACGCGGGCCCGCGGCGTCAGCCCCTGCTCCCGGGCACCTTCCTCGGACGCCAGCAGCAGCGCCGCCGCCCCGTCGTTGATGCCCGAGGCGTTGCCGGCGGTGACGCTGCCGTCCGGCCGGACGATAGGTTTCAGGCCGGCGAGCGTATCCAGCGTGGTGTCCGGCCGGGGGTGCTCGTCCGTATCGACCGTGATCGGGTCTCCCCGGCGCACCGGGATCGTGACCGGGCAGATCTCCCGGGACCGCTGATCGCGACCCGCCGCCGCTTTCTGCTGGCTGCGCAGCGCAAACGCGTCCTGATCCTCTCGCGATACGTTGAAGTCGTCCGCCACGTTCTCAGCCGTTTCGGCCATGGAATCCACGCCGTATTGGGCCTTGAGGGCCCGGTTGATGAAGCGCCAGCCGAGGGTGGTATCAAACAGCTCCGGGCTGCGGTCAAAGGGACGGGTGGATTTGCCCAGCACAAACGGTGCCCGGGACATGGACTCCACGCCGCCGGCAACGGCCACCTGCTGCATGCCGCTCGCGATGGCCTGGGCGGTCAAAGCCACCGCGTTCAGGCCCGAGCCGCAGAGTCGGTTGACCGTGATGCCCGGGACGGACTCGGGCAGTCCCGCCAGCAAGGTGGCCATGCGCGCCACGTTGCGATTGTCCTCTCCGGCCTGGTTAGCACAGCCGAACGTGACATCTTCAATCGCCGCCGGGTCCAGGCTGGCGTTGCGTGCTTTAAGCTGCGCCAGCGGAATGGCCGCCAGATCGTCCGTCCGGACGCCGGAAAGGGCGCCACCGTAGCGGCCGATGGGGGTGCGAATGGCGTCGCAGATGAGGGCTTTGGCAAGCGTCATGGGAGGCCTATGTGTTTGCGGAAGATCGCATTGTGGGCGCCCACCACGGATTTGTCACACTCAGGGAGTAAACTGGAGGTGCTGATCTTCGGGAGCCTTTAACATGCCTATTGAATTCACTCTGAACGGCAAGCCCGTCTCCATCGACGCGCCGGCCGACAAACCCCTGCTGTGGGCCATTCGCGAGGATGCGGGCGCCACAGGCACCAAATTCGGCTGCGGCATCGCCATGTGCGGCGCCTGCACCGTGCATCTGGACGGATCCCCCACGCGCAGCTGTGTGTTGCCGCTTTCCGCCGTGGCGGGCCGCAGCGTAACCACCGTGGAAGGTGTCAGGGGAGACGCCGCCATGGCTGTACGGGAAGCCTGGCGGAAGCTGGACGTGGTGCAGTGCGGCTACTGCCAGAGCGGCCAGATGATGTCTGCCACGGCACTGCTGGAATCCAACCCGTCGCCGACGGACGAGCAGATTGACGCGGCCATGAGCGGGAATCTATGTCGCTGCGCCACCTATCACCGGATCCGCGCGGCGATTCATGTCGCCGCGAAACAGCTGACCGGAGAAAACGCATGAAGCCCAGCGATCTTTCTTCGACCCGACGTCAATTTCTAAAAGTCAGCGCGCTCGGCGGCGCTGGATTCCTGATCGGCTGCTCCGAATCGTCCGCGCCGCCGGCCAAGGAAACGGCTGCTGCACCGTCCTTGCTTCCTCCGGCGGCGGATGCCGACCTCAACGCGTTTATCAAAGTGCAGGCCGACAACACGGTGACCGTGGTGGTCAAGCACCTGGATAAGGGCCAGGGCGTCACCACCGGCCTGCCCGCCATCGTGGCGGAGGAACTCGACGCGAACTGGGGTCAGATGCGTGCCGAGTTCGCACCTGCGGACCCCTCCCGCTACAACAACTTCGCATTTGGACCGGTACAGGGCACGGGTGGGTCCACCTCCATTGCCAACTCCTGGATGCAGCTGCGGCAGGCGGCGGCAGCGGCGCGAGCCATGCTCGCCCAGGCAGCAGCTGAGGCGTGGGGTGTGCCGCTGGAAGATATAGACATTACCGCTGGCCTGGTGAAGGCCGGAGATCAGCAGGCCACTTTTGGCGAGCTGGCGGCGCTGGCGGCGGAGGTTGCGCCGCCGGCGGAGCCGCAGCTGAAAGCGCCGGAGGCGTTCAAGCTGATCGGTACCGATCTGCCGCGGCTGGACTCTGCCGCCAAAACCGACGGCAGCGCCCGGTTCACCATTGACGTGGCGCCGGAGGGTGCCTGGGTGGCGGTGGTTGCCCATCCCCCACGCTTTGGTGCCACCGTTGCCTCGGTGGATTCGGCGGCAGCCGAAGCGCTGGAAGGGGTGCACCGCGTCGTGCTGATTCCCCGCGGCGTTGCGGTGCTGGCCGACAGCTACTTCACCGCCAATAAGGCGCGCAGCCTGCTCAAAATCGAGTGGGACTTTGCCAACGCAGAAAACCGCGGCAGCGCCGAGATCGAAGCCGATTTCACTGCCCTGCTGGGCGGCCCGGGCCTTGAAGCCCGCAGCGACGGGGACGCCGACGGCGCCCTGGACAGCGGAGACCGGGTGCTCGAGCAGGACTTTCAGTTTCCGTTCCTGGCCCACGCCACGATGGAGCCTATGGACTGCATTGTGGATCTCAGCCCGGAGCGCTGCGAGATCTGGACCGCATCGCAGATTCCCACGCTGGACCAGGGGACAACCGCCGCGATCACCGGCCTGACGCCGGACAAGATCGTGATTCATACCCAGTTTGCCGGCGGCAGCTTCGGACGCCGGGCGGTGCCCGACAGCGACTTTGTCGCTGAGGCCGTCATGATCGCCAAGGCGATCGAAGGCGCGGCGCCGGTCAAACTTCAGTGGTCCCGGGAAGACGACATGCGTGGCGGTCGCTACCGGCCTATTGCGGTGCACCGGATTCGCGGCGCTGTGTCCGAGGACGGGAAGATAACGGCCTGGCACCAGCGCATCGCCAGTCAGTCAATCATCAAGGGCACGGCCTTTGAGGTGATGATGACCAGCGAGCTGGATCCGTCGGTGGTTGAGGGGTCCCGGCAGCTTCCCTACGACATTCCCAACATCCAGGTGGAGGCCCACCAGCCGGAAACCGGGGTTCCGGTGCTGTGGTGGCGATCCGTCGGCCATACGCATAACGCGTACGTGACCGAAGTCTTTTTTGACCAGCTGGCCCGGGTCGCGGGTCGCGATCCCTACGAAATGCGACGGGACATGCTGGCGAATCACCCGCGGCATCTCGCCGTGCTCAACCGGGCGGCGGAAGCGGCCGGGTGGGGTACCGACCTGGGCCCCAATCGCGGGCGTGGCATTGCTGTGCATGAGTCGTTTAACAGTTTTGTCGCAGAGGTGGCCGAGGTGACGGTGGATAACGGCAAACTGAAGGTCGACCGCATCGTTTGCGCCGTAGACTGCGGCATTGCGATCACGCCGGACGTGGTGAAGGCACAAATGGAAGGCGGCATTGGCTACGGTCTGTCCGCCGCCCTGCGGGAGGCGGTAACGCTGACCAATGGCGAGGTGGATCAGGGCAATTTCAACGCCTATCAGCCGCTGCGCATCAACGAGATGCCGGACATCGAGGTGCACATCGTCAATTCCGGCGAAGCGCCGACCGGTGTCGGTGAGCCCGGCACGCCGCCCTCGGCGCCGGCCGTGGCCAACGCCATCATGGACGCCACCGGCCAGGTGATTTCGCGGCTACCGTTTGGCGACCAGATCGCCTGACGGGAGTCGGAAGCGTGTGGGTCAGACCCACTTGAGGTCTGACTCACGAAAGGGGCAGGGTGTCTCGCTGGCGCTTGGGTCTGATTCCGGAGTGAGTTGGAACGCTGTTGCGAACCAGATCCGTCGGAAACGTCACATTCCCGCTTGTTCTATGCCGCGGCACTTTCGGGGGTCAGACCGGTCAGACCCTCGCGGGGTCTGAC
>JBCCVP010000257.1:0-3848 GCA_039195135.1 Pseudomonadota bacterium
GGCGGCGTGGTCCGGGCGCGGGCGCTGGCCAAACGCCTCGATGACGCGGACCTGGCCATTATCGACAAGCGGCGCCCGCGGGCGAACGAAGCCACGGTGATGAACATCATCGGCGATGTACGCGATAAGGTCTGCGTGATCGTCGACGACATCGTCGATACGGCCGGCACGCTCTGCAGCGCCGGCGCGGCGCTGAAAGAAGCCGGCGCCAAAAAAGTGCTTGCGTACTGCGTGCACCCGGTGCTTTCCGGAGCGGCGCTGAGCAACATTGAACAATCAGAGCTCGATGAGCTGGTGGTAACGGACACCATCCCGCTTACCGAGGAGGCCAAGCAGCTGGGCCGTATTCGCCAGCTCAGCGTGGCTCAGATGTTGGCGGAGACGCTCCGCCGCATCGCTATTGGAGAATCGGTCAGCTCCATGTACGTGGACTGACAACCTGGCGGCGCCGGAGGCGTCGCTTTTGTCCCGCCGCCTGGTCGCGGTCGGCGGGGTTTTTAGCATAGCGACTGAAAACAGGAGCAAGTAATGAGCGAACAAATTCAGATTCCCGCGCAGCTGCGGGAGCTTCGTGGGAAGGGTGCGAGCCGCCGCCTGCGTCGCGAGGGCCTGGTGCCCGGCATTGTTTACGGCGGTGACCGGGATCCGGTCATGCTGCAGGTGCCGCACCAGTTTTTGTCCCACGCGATTGAGGACGATGCGTTTTACACCACCATTTTGGAAGTGGCGGTGGATGACGGCCGGCGCCAGAAAGTGATTCTGCGGGACCTGCAGCGGCACCCCTTCAAACCGCTGGTACTCCACGTGGACTTTCTGCGCATCTCCGACACGGAAAAACTGACGATTCAGGTGCCGATCCACTTCCTCAACGAAGAGGCGTCGCCGGCTGGCAAGCAGTCCGGCGTGGTGATCTCCAAGCAGATCACGGAAGTGGAAGTCTCCTGCCTGCCGAAGGACCTGCCGGAAGCGCTGGACATCGACATGATCAGCCTGGACGTGGGCGACGCGGTGCACCTTTCCGACATCGCCCTGCCGGAAGGTGTCGACATTGTCGCCCTGGCCAACGACGGTGAAGACGCCATTGTCGCCACCGCGGCCCACGTGGCAGTGGAATCCGCCGAAACCAGCGATGACGCGCCCGAAGCCGGTGAAGTGCCGGTGGCCGGCGAGGAAGCTGACGACGCAGCCGCAGACGACGGCGCCGACGGCGGCGACGAGAGCTGATTGTCTCAGGCGCTCAGCGCCGTCATCGGCCTGGGTAACCCAGGCGAACGCTACGACCAGACCCGGCACAATGCCGGGTTTTGGTTTGTAGACCGGCTGGTGGCCGAGTACGGCGGAAGCTTCAAGCCCGAGCGTAAGCTCCACGGTGAGGTTGCCGACGTGCGCGTCGGCGGCGAGCGCCTGCGGCTGCTGAAACCCGATACCTACGTCAACGAGAGTGGGCGGGCCGCACAGGCGCTGCTGGCCTACTATCGTTTCGATCCGGCCAACTGCCTGGTGGTGTACGACGAGCTGGACCTGCCGCCGGGGGTGGCGCGGTTCAAGCAGGACGGCGGCCACGGGGGCCACAACGGCATGCGCGATCTGCTGCGGCACCTGGGTACCCGGGAGTTTCCCCGGCTGCGCATCGGCATCGGCCATCCCGGCAGCCGCAATGCGGTCACGGGCTACGTGCTGTCGCGGCCCGGACGTGAGGACCGGTCGCAGATCGATGCGGCTATTGATGACGCACTGACTGTTTTCCCCCAGTTTGCCGCCGGCGAGCGCGACCGCGCCACGGCAGCGCTGCATACCTCGAAGGAACCGTAATCATGGGTTTTAAGTGCGGCATCGTCGGCCTTCCCAACGTCGGCAAATCCACGCTGTTCAACGCGCTGACCAACGCGGGCATCGCGGCGGCTAACTATCCGTTCTGCACCATCGAGCCAAACGTGGGCATGGTGCCGGTGCCGGACCCGCGCCTGGGCCAGCTGGCGGAGATTGCCCAGCCGGAGAAGGTGATTCCGGCAACGATGCAGTTTGTGGATATCGCCGGCCTGGTGGCAGGCGCAGCGGAAGGTGAGGGGCTTGGCAACAAATTTCTGGCCCATATCCGCGAAACGGACGCGGTGGCTCACGTGGTGCGCTGTTTCAAGGACGATGACGTAACCCACGTGTCCGGCCGGGTCAGTCCGGCGGACGACGTGGAGGTCATTCACACGGAGCTCGCGCTGGCGGACCTGGAAACCTGCGAAAAGGCCATCGCCCGCATCCAGCGCGCCGCCGGCAGCGGCGACAAGGAGGCCAAAGCCGATCTCGCCGCGCTGGAAAAGGCCCACGCGGCCCTCAGCGAGGGGCACGGCGTGAACAGCGTCGAGCTGACGGAAAACGAAAAGGCCCGCCTTCGCGGCCTCCACCTGCTGACGGCCAAGCCGCTGATGTTCGTCGCCAATGTCGACGAGGCGGGCCTTAAGCAAAGTGATGTGCTGGACGAGCTGAAAAAGGTTGCCGAAGCCCATCGGGCGCCGCTCGTCGTGGTGTGCGCCGCCATCGAGTCGGAAATTGCGGAGCTGGACGCGGAAGAACGGCGGGAGTTTCTCGACGATCTAGGGCTTGAACAGGCGGGTCTGGACCGCATGATCCATGCAGGCTACAGCCTGCTGGGCCTGATGACCTTTTTCACCGCGGGGCCGAAGGAGGTGCGGGCCTGGACCGTACGCCAGGGCGCACTGGCGCCGGAGGCGGCCGGCCGCATTCACACGGACTTTGAGCGTGGGTTCATCAAAGCCGAGGTGATCGGCTTCGACGATTATGTGGAACATAACGGCGAAAACGGTGCCAAAGAGGCGGGCCGGCTGCGCATCGAGGGCAAGGAATACCCGGTGGTGGAAGGCGATGTGATCCGCTTCCGATTCAATGTGTAAATCGATCTTGCGGCAGGTCTCCCGCTGGATTACACTGCGCCGCTTCGCTTGACAGCGTGAAGCCGGCTTACGACAATAGCGGGCTGTTTTGCTGGAGGGATACCCAAGCGGTCAACGGGGGCAGACTGTAAATCTGCTGGCTCAGCCTTCGCAGGTTCGAATCCTGCTCCCTCCACCAGCAAAATCCCTAACGGAGTCAGCTAGTTAAGAGAATAGCCTCCGTTAGACGAAGTCCTGAGCAGGCTTCGAACCAGGTTCGACAAAATTTGCGAAAGCAAATTTTGCTCAGCCACCCGCGGTAGCGGCGGCTGAGAATCCTGCGGCCCACTACTGCAGAAGGTGGGAAAACGCAGGAATACAAAGGACGTTCTGACGAGGGTCGAGCGCCGCAGGCGCAAGACACGAGCAGTCCCAAAAAAGCGAGAGCCAAGCGCCAAAGGCGCAAGGCGCGAGCATAAAAGAGAGCAGCAACCCCCAACGGGGCAAAAAAGCGGCACAAGTAAACCGAAAACAGATCACAGCAATTCGCCGTGGCGGCTTGCTTTGCTCTGTTTTCTGCTGTCTGAAGGCGGGTGTAGTTCAACGGTAGAACCTCAGCCTTCCAAGCTGATGATGTGGGTTCGATTCCCATCACCCGCTCCAGCAGGCAGCTGAGACCGCCCACATAGCTCAGGCGGTAGAGCACTCCCTTGGTAAGGGAGAGGTCACTGGTTCAATTCCAGTTGTGGGCACCATATATAAGTACGTCCGGACGAAAGTGCCGGCGTTGACGACGACAAACTATCTCGGAGTTTTCGAGCGATGGCCAAGGAAAAATTTGAACGTACCAAGCCGCACGTGAATGTGGGAACGATCGGACACGTGGATCACGGCAAGACGACGCTGACGGCGGCGCTGACGAAGGTCTGTGCTGAAGCGCGGGGCGGTGAGGTGAAGGCGTAC
>JBCCVP010000258.1:0-3822 GCA_039195135.1 Pseudomonadota bacterium
AATTCGCATGGTGGGCATCCTGCTATTGCTGTGTGCCGGGCCAGTGGCGGCCTCGGTGTTTCTTCCGTACCCCTTCGGGCCAGAAGAACAGGAAAATCTGGATCAGTTTTTCTTTCACGAATCCGGCCAATTCGGATACCTTACCGCCGTCGACGATGAGGATCTGGACCGGGAGATCGGGTCGCTTTACGTCAACGGCACGAAGTACCTCGACTATGGTCGCGCCGACGACACCTACAGCCATATCTATGCCGTGTCGCTCACCGGCGCCAAGGTCATATTCTCCGGCCGCGTCAACGGCGAATCCATCTACGGTGTCTTTGACGGCCCAATGCCAGACACCGATCCACCCTACACATCGCCCACGCTGAAGCGGCTCGGGTCCATCCCGTTCCCCGAATCGGCCGGGGAAACGCTATCCGCCAGCTCCAGCGGCGAGTTTTTGATCCAGGGCGACATGACCAACTGGAGGGTCTACGCGCCGGACCAGGCATTTGCCGATGACGAGAGCTGGATCACGCCGGTCTGGTCCGGCCCATTCCCAAACTCGCCGCGAGATGCTCGTGTTTTGGACGATGGGCGGGTGGTGGCCATTGTCGAGCCCTGCATCGAGGTATACACCCGGTCCGCGCTGTTTCAGGTACCCGCGCCACCCCAGTTTGGTGAACTTGAGCTGGAAACGGAAGCCTGCCTCGATGAATCCCAGGGCCCGGTCAATCTGTTTGATACCAAGGTCAGTCGCGTTACCGGTCAGGTCACGTTCTGCCTGAACAACAGCGTCTATTCATTTTCCGGCGGCACGCTGAGCGAATTGCCCGGTATCAGCTGTCAGCGCGTTGTCGGTTCGGACGGCAGCGGAAGAGTGGCCTACCAGAGCGGCATCGGCGTATATTTCTCTGATGATCCCTCCGAGCCGTTTGTCGCCAGCGGCCAGCTGATCGACGGTCAATTGCTCGGCAACTTCAGTCCCCGTTTTGTCACCGGCCAGGGCACGGTCATTGGCAGCGCGAGGCTGTACTCCGTCCCCCCGTCGGACAGCAACCCCGGCGTGTTTTCAGATGGGCTGCTGTTTGCGAGCGGCAACGGCAAATTTCCGCCGGACCCCAACGACCCGCCGCCCGACCTGGTGCGCTGGGGCGGCGCGCAAAACGGTGACTTCTTTGACCCCGATGCCTGGAATCCGCAGACCATTCCAGACAGCAGCCAGGTTGCTCTGTTCGCTTCCGGCGCGCCGGCGGTGGTCAACTTCGGATCTCAGGTGGCAAACAGCCAGCAGCTGCGCATCGAAAGCGCGGTGGTGAATTTTGCCGGCGGTGGTTACCAGCTCAACACGGGATCGGCAGCCACGCCGTCCTTTGTGCTCGAAGCGGGCCCCACCGGCATCGTGACCACCCTCACCATCGACGACGGCCACCAGTTCCAAACCCGCCACGCCCGGATTGACGGAGAAAACGCGAGTGGCCTCATACAAAACTCAGTCATCCTGGAAGGCGACCTGTCCAGCGCAACGCCCCAGGCCCGCTGGGACAACGCCGGCATGCTCGTAGTCGATGGCGACCTGGCCATCAGCTGGAGCGGCGGACTGAACAGCGATGCGACGCTCATCGGGAGCGTGCCGGGCACCAACGGCGAGGTAACGGTTGGCAACGACGCCTTGGGTTGCCCGGGCCTCTTCGACGCTAACCTGGGCGCGACAAGCGTCGGCTACGGCGGCGCCGGCCGGCTGGAAATCAGTGACGGCTGCACGGTGTTCAGCAACAACACCGCGCCGCGCATTATTGGCGAACTCGCCGGTTCCGTTGGCGTCGTGAGCGCCAATGATTCAAGCAGCTGGGTCGGCCTCGGTGACGAGGGTGATCTCACCATTGGCCAGGCCGGTATTGGTGAGCTTCAGCTGGAGGACGGCGCGGTCAGCGCGCGGGACGTCCTGCTGGGCCTGGCGGCCACCGGTAGCGGCACCGCCTCGATCTCGGCGCCGACCGGAACGGTTGCGCTGTTAGTGGCGCGGGACGAGATGATTGTGGGCCACGCGGGATTTGGTGAGATCATGCTGGGAAGCCGCGGTCAGATCACGGCACGCAATCTGGATCTCGGTGTCTCACCGGGCGGTGACGGGCGAATCCACGTGCTGGGAGATCCTCCGTTTGCCGGCACTGAGCCAAACGTAGACGTTGCGGTAGACGTCGCCGTGGGCGGCCTGGGCCACGGTGAACTGACCCTTTCGTCAAATAGCTGGACGCGCTCGGAAAGTGGTCAGGTGGGCCTGGTGGGCCACGGCACCGTCCGCATCAGCGATACCGCCCGGTGGAACCTCACCGGCGATCTGCAGGTGGGCAGCGCCACCCCCGGTAGCGACCCATCCTTGTGTGACGGCGGCGAGGCGACCATCGGTACAGGTCGCGTTGAGATCGTCGGCGACAGCCTGCAGCCCGGCCTGACCGGCACCACGCTTACCATCGACGGTCCGCAATCGCTGCTGTCGGGTACGGGCCGCACGATGTTTACCAACCACATCGTGAGCAACTGCGGCACCCTCAGCCCGGGCGCGTCCCCCGGAACGCTGACGCTCGACGGCAACCTCGAACTTGCCGGCGGCGTGCTGGAAATCGAAGTGGACGGCACGGCAGCCGGCTCCTTCGACGTGCTGAGCATCACCGGCGATGGCAATCTTCAGGGCGGCATCATCCGCTTCGTGTTTAGCAGCTACCTGCCCCAGCAGGGTGATCAGGTTCGATTTCTGGAAACGGGCGGCAGCCTCACCCTCGGTCCCGGCATCGAGTACCAGTACCGCGGCGCGGTGCCCGGCTTTTCCTTCAGCGTCACCGACGACGGCTCCGGCAATCTGGAGTTTGTCGCCAACAACGATGCGCTGGGTGATGCCGTGTTCGGCAACGGGTTCGAGTAGGCGCCACCGGCTAGCGGCTTAGGCCGCTTGAAGCGCTAGGCCTCAAAACCATCAGCAAACAGGGCGTCGGGGCGAGGCTGGGAGATCACCTGTACCGGGCCACTGAAACCACCGAAGGCCTTGATCGCGTTTCCCAGGTCTACCCCCACGCCCGGTGAGCGCCAGGCGCCATCCCAGAGGCGAATCGTGAAGCCGCCCGGAAAGCCGGTAAAACCTGGCGAGGGAATGAACCGAAGGCTGTCGCCGGCATCGAGCACCAGGGCGTTGCTGTCGCTCAGTCCTGCGGGGAACGGGAGCCAGCCGGTGCCGGTCTGGTACTGCCATTCACCCTCGGCAGGGGCAGCCGCATTATCGATGACGGCGATGCCGGCTAGCGGATCGGCATCCAGGTAAATCGGCTGGGCCAGATCAAACACCGTGGCCTGGGTGGACGCATCCAGCGCCACGACACCAGATCTTGGCCGGGGAGACCCATTGCCGTAGACAACCCGGACGTTCCCGGCCTGCAGCACCTGGGCTTCGCTTACGGCAAAATCCGCAACGCCGTCATCGTTCAGGTCGCCCGCGCCGCTGATGGCGCCACCAAACGACTGGCCCGAGCCCGATGCGGGCAGCACAAATCCATTTCTGCCGTCGAGGTCTGCCAGGTTTAGTGATGCATTGAATGAGGCAGCGCCGAAGAGCACATAGGCCAGAACATCGCCGGAGCCCCCGATGCCGATGTCAGCGACACCATCGGCATTGATGTCGCCAAGACTTGCGAAAGGTGTTCTGGAGCCGCCGGTAACCATGCCATCAATGGCAAAGCCGTTGCTTCCATCAAGGTCGGCCACATCAACAGCCGGCGGATAAGGTGCGCCTTGGCCAAAAATTACGTAAACCTGACCTGGCGACGTCCGCGGGCCGCCAAGCAAAAA
>JBCCVP010000259.1:0-3716 GCA_039195135.1 Pseudomonadota bacterium
GGACGGGCGTGAAAGATCGCGCCAACACCCGGGGTGCGCCGGTCGCATCCACCGATACGATTCAAATTGTGGAGCCCGACGGAGAGATCATCTGGGAGCTCAGCAGCGGGCAATTTCCCGACACCCTTTTCCATCACGATGTTGAATACCTCGACAACGGCCATCTGCTGGTAACGACCTATCGGCGGCTGGACGCGGAGGCGGCGCTGGCCCGGGGGTGGGATCCGGAAGGGCGTGGGGAGGTATGGGCGGACGGTGTGCTGGAGATCCGCCCGGACCTTGCGAGCGGCGAGGCGACGGTCGTCTGGGCGTGGAGCTTTGCCGATCACCTGATCCAGGATCGGTTTCCGGAGAAACCCAATTTTGGCGTGATCGCGGATCATCCGGACCGGATCGATCCGCACTACCCCGACTCTTACGCACCGATGAACGTGGTGCGGCAGCACGTGAACTCCGTGGACTATCATGAGGCGCTCGATCAGATCCTGCTGAGCTCGTTCATTTACAACGAAATCTGGATCATCGACCGCAGCGGCCGGATTGTTTTTCGTTGGGGAAACCCGGCGGCGTACCAGCGGGGCTCGCCGGAGGACCGGGTCCTGCTCCGGCAACACGACGCCAACTGGATCGATGCCGGCCTGCGGGGAGCAGGGAACATTCTCATTCATAACAACAACGTGCAGTTCCGGCCGCGGCCGCCCTCCGACCGGGAGCCGGACAACGGCCAGCCCAGGACCTTCATGGACAACCTGGAAGTCGATGCGGGCGTCAGCGGCGTCTATGAGTTGCGTGTCGCGCCGGCGCCCGACGGCAGCTACGGCGACAGGCCCGGGTCACCCTTCGCCGCCGAGGTGGTGTGGCGCTGGGAGCACGAGAGTTACTTCGCAGATTTTCAGGGGAGCGCCCGGCGGCTGAGTAACGGCAACACACTGATGACCGATACCACGGACCACCTTGCCGTGGAGGTCACGCGAGACGGCGTCATCGTGGCGGAGTACCAGGGCTGTGCTCCCGCATACAAGACCTACAAGTACGACCGGGACTTTGTCGCCCGGGTCATCAATGCAGACCATGAGGAACCCCGTTGAGCGAATTCAGCAAAGCAAACCTGTTACCCGGATTCGGCTTTATCGGCGCGCTGGCGCTGGTCTCGATGATCCAGGGTTATCTGTATTACCAGGGCGACACCAGCTGTTCGCTGGATGATTTTGCCGGTGCCGCCGTTTCGGCCTGGGAACAGAATGGCAAGCTGGCTAACAGCTCCTGCTACCAGAAACACTTTCGGGATCGGTCGGACCTTGAGTTCAGCCGAAGCCACGCGCGACGCATCGAAGCTGAACTTGCCAAAACCCGGCCCCGCGTCGGTTACAAAATTGGTGGGCATGACCCGGTGCTTCGGTCAAAAATTGGCCTGTCCGAAGCGCTGTTCGGAGTTTTCTACGGAGAAGATTCGTTTCTTGAAAGCGGCGCCAAGGTCAATATTGATGGCCAGACGCTCAACTTCGAACCTGATCTGCTGCTGCGCGTCGGGGATGACCGAATCATGGAGGCCAAAAGTGCCGAGGATATCGCTCAGTATATCGATCGGGTTTTTGCCTTCATTGAACTGCCGGTGCTGATCGTCGACCCGGCGGAGGAAAAATTCACCTTTCCCTACCTGATGCAGGCTACCAATCTGGGCGCCCGCTACGGCGTGATTGGCGAATATGTGGATACCGCGTCGGATCCGGATCTTTATGCCGACCTTCGCGATCTCACAGTCGTGGCGTCGAACGAAGATGGCACCCAGCGCAGTATCTTCAACAGTCTCGATAAAGAGTCGGTGCACGTTTTCGAAGCGGCCGTGCAGGCTGCGGAGCACCTTCGCGGGCGCGGCGAAGCGCTGCGCAAGGGCGACCTGATCAGCGTGGGGGCGCTGATGCAGGAGTTTCTGGACATCCCCGCGGAAAACGACGGCACTCGCCATGTGCACTACTACATCGGCGACCGCGATCCGCTCCACGTCTCGGTGAAATTCTAAGATGCTCAACGATCTCATCAGCAAAACCTCGCTGCCGCGGTTTGCGGCCAACCACCTGCTGTTTCTCCTCACGCTTGGCGTCACCTTCGTTTTTTTG
Source organism: Pseudomonadota bacterium (assembly GCA_039195135.1). Classification (GTDB taxonomy): domain Bacteria; phylum Pseudomonadota; class Gammaproteobacteria; order Xanthomonadales; family SZUA-38; genus JANQOZ01. The sequence continues at coordinate 2,118 of JBCCVP010000259.1, forward strand.
ATGGCGGGCAGCATGAAGGTACGCACCGACGGCATGATGGTGATGGGCTTTACCGGCTTTGGCTATCCCGTCAGCTTCATGATCTTTATCGGTTATGCCGAGGTCTTTGGAGCGATCTCCCTGTGGCTGAGAAGGTGGGCTTTCCTGGGAGCGCTCGGCCTGACGGTGATCGTAATCGGGGCCGCAGCGACGCACTTGCTGAACGATGATCCGATCGAAATGTCAGCGCTTGCCTACGCCATGGTTCCAGCGATGCTGCTGATCACCGCCTACCACTGGCGCGCTTCCCGGGCCGGGCGATGAAATGTCCGCCGACGGGGCGGTCCCGGTGGCTGCCGGCGCTGGCCGTTGTCTACCTTGCAGGCTGCGGATCGGTGGCCGATGCGCCGCCAGAAAGGCAAACGCCAACGCCCCCACCGCCGCCGAATTTCCTGATCCTCGTTGCTGATGACCTCGGCGTAGACAGTCTTGCCGCCTATGGGGAAAACCCCCGCAACGCAAGCACGCCCAGCCTGGATCGCCTGATGGCGGACGGCATGCGCTTTACCCAGTTCTGGGCCCAGCCCACCTGCTCGCCGACACGCGCCAGCACCCTGACCGGTCGCTATGCCTTCCGCACCGGTGTGAGTGAGCCGCTGTGGGCGCAGGAGGATCTGCTCGGCGTACCGAGTCCCGAGCCGCCGGCCGGGTCGCCGATGGAGCTGGATTACAGCCCGATGGGTCCGCGCAAGCGCGGCGAACCCATGAAACACCCTTCCGGCATTAACATGCGAAACCCGCCCCCGGGCGTAGCCCCCACGGGGCCTACGTCCGACGAGGTGCTGCTGCCGGCGGCGCTGAAGCGCCTGGCAACGCCCTACGCGACGGCGGCATTTGGCAAATGGCATCTGGCAGATCGGCGCAACGGTTGGCTCGACCACCCTAACCAGGCGGGTTTCGATCACTTCTCCGGCCTGATTGCCGGCGCCATCGAAAGCCTGTTTGCCTGGCAGCACGTGGAGAACGGGCAGCCCAGTCAGCAGTTCGGCTACGTCGATCAATACTCGGTGGACGCCGCGCTTGACTGGATCACCCGTCAGCCGGAACGCCAGCCCTGGTTCGTCTGGCTGAGCTTCGTGAATCCTCACGAGCCGTTTCACAAACCGCCGGCCTCGCTGCTGCATTCGCCGGAGCTTAAAGCTCTGGACCCGCGGGGCGTTACGGACGGGAATACGCCAACCTACTTCCGGGCCCAGGTGGAGGCCATGGACAGCCTCGTCGGGCAGCTGCTGGACGGCCTGCCGCCGGCGGAGCGGGCAAGGACCTACGTAATCTGGTTTGGCGACAACGGCGACGAGCGCTGGGCTCGCAGCCCGAGCGAACGCCGCCCTAATCGATTCAAGTCCACGCTATACCAGGGCGGTATTCACGTGCCGTTGGTGATCGCGGGGCCGGGGATCTCGGCCGGATCGATCAATCATTCGATGGCTCACGTGGTCGACGTGTTTGGGACCGTTCTGGAACTGGCTGGCGCATCAACATCGGCGATGTTGGACGATCGCCTGATCGATGCGCAGTCCTTTGCCGGGCAGCTGCTGGGGCGGGAAAACGCCGACGCCC
>JBCCVP010000260.1:0-3662 GCA_039195135.1 Pseudomonadota bacterium
CTAAAATCCGGAGCTGCCGCGCAACGGTGGTGCTCCGGCCACCGCGCAACAATCGAAGGAATGAACTGGCCGCGTGGAGCGAAGGATTAAGCCCCCCAGACCGTCAAACGCTCGAGTTTTGCAGCTGGAGCCCGCCATGCGGCGACCCCACCGTAGCCCTCTGATTTCCCTGATCGCCGGTGTCTGGCTGTTCAGCGTTTTCTCGTTTTGCTCTCCGAGCTACGCCCAGGAGTCGCCGGCGGAGCTGCCGTTTGTGAACTGGGAGAACCACCCGGTGCGGCCGCTGGCGCTCAGTCCCGACGGGCGCACGCTAGCAGCCACCCACACCGCGGACAACCGGCTGCAGCTGTTCGACGTCAGTGAGGGCCAGCCGGTGCTGGCTGGCCATGTGGTGGTCGGCGTGGATCCGGTGGCGGTGCAGTTTCGCAACAATCGTGAAGCCTGGGTAGTCAATCACATCTCAGATTCGGTCAGCATCGTCGACGTGGAAAGTGGCCAGGTCACCGTCACGCTTCAGACCGCCGACGAGCCGTTCGATGTGGTCTTTGCCGGCGACCCGGTGCGGGCGTTCATCTCGAGCTCCCAGGCCAACCTGGTGCAGGTGTTTAACCCGGCAGACCTCGCCGCCGACGCGGTCGACATTGCGATTGCGGCAGAGGACCCGCGCGCCCTCGCGGTAAGCCCCGACGGACTTACCGTGTACGCCGCCGTGTTCGAATCGGGTAACGCAAGCACCATTCTGGGCGGCGGCGCCGCCAACAGGAGCACCATCTCGTTCCCGCCGAACGTGAGCCGGAATGCCAACACTCCCAGCGGCGGCGTTACGCCGGCGCCAAACGCAGGCGATGGCTTTTCTCCCGCGCTGAATCCGGACCTCCCGCCGCCGCCGCAGGTGGGCACGATTGTCCGCAAAAGCGCCGCGGGGGCGTGGATGGATGATATCGGCGGAGACTGGACGGCCTTCGTGACCGGCTTCCAGGCCAGCCAGTCCGGCCGCGATCCGGGCTGGGATCTGCCGGACCGGGATCTGGCCATCATCAATACCGCGGATTTGAGCGTGAGCTACGTCCGCGGCCTGATGAACATCAATATGGCGCTGGCGGTGAACCCCGTCACCGGCGAGGTATCTGTCGCCGGCACCGACGGCACCAATGAGCTGCGCTTCGAGCCCAATCTGAACGGGCGCTTTCTGCGGGTCCATCTCGCGCGGGTGGCAGCGGCCGGCGGCACCCCGACCGTCATCGACCTAAACGGGCACCTCGACTACCAGGCGTCCACCGTCGGCCCGGCGCTTCGGGCTCAGTCCCTGGGTGATCCCCGGGGCATCATCTGGAATCAGGCCGGAACCCGGGCCTACGTCACCGGGCTGGGATCGAACAATCTGATCGCGCTGGATGAAAACGGCGGCCGCGTCGGCAATCCGGTCGCCACCGGCGAGGGGCCCACTGGCATCGTGCTGGCGGAGCCGGCGGGCCTGCTGCACGTGTGGAATCATTTTGAGGCGTCGCTGTCGACGTTTGCCCTCGCCACGCTGAGCGAGACCCAGCGCCTGGTCGTGTTTAATCCGCTGCCCGCTGCCATCCGCGAGGGCCGCCCCCTGCTTTATGACACGCAGCGCACCTCCGGTCTTGGCCATGTTTCCTGCGCGTCCTGCCACGTCGACGGCCGCACCGATCGCCTGGCCTGGGATCTGGGAGATCCGGCGGGGGAGATGAAGCCGTTTAATCAGAACTGCCTGACCGACGTCGAAAATATCGCCTGCGACGACTTCCACCCCATGAAAGGCCCCATGGTGACCCAGACGCTGCAGGACATCATCGGCCACGAGCCTTTCCACTGGCGCGGCGACCGGGACGGCATTGAGGAATTCAACGGGGCTTTCGTCGGGCTGCTGGGGGATGACGTGCTGCTGACCGCCGCGGAGATGCAGCAGTTTGAGGATCACCTCGATACGATCACTTTTCCGCCCAACCCGTTTCGCAATCTGGACAACACGCTGCCGTCGAATCTGCCGCTGCCGGGCCACGTGACCACCGGTGACTTCGGTCCGCCCAATCAGCCGCTGCCGGACGGCAACGCGGTGCGCGGCCTGGCGCTTTACGTGGGCGCGGGGCTCGACTCACCGTTTCAGTGTTCCGACTGCCATACGCTGCCCACCGGCATGTCGCGGAACGGCCCACTGCGGCTGCTGGGAGGCATCGGAGCCGGGGGTTCGCAGATGGCTATGGGCCCGCTGGGGGAAAACCACCTGGGCATCGTCAGCGTGGACGGCTCCAGCAACGTCAGTATCAAGACGGCCCAGCTGCGCAACATGTACGACAAGGTCGGCATGGACGCGCAGAGCAGCGAAAGCGCAGCGGGATTTGGCTTCCTGCACGACGGCAGTATCGATTCGCTGGCCCGATTTGTAGGCCAGGCCGCCTTTGATCTTGCGAATGATCAGGAAGTGGCGGACCTGGTAGCGCTGATGCTGGCCTTTTCCGGGTCCGATTTCGGGCCGGACCCCTCGCCGGGATCGGTACCCGCGCCGCAGAGCCAGGACACCCACGCGGCGGTAGGCCGGCAGCTCACCCTGCGCGGCGGGTCCACGCCGAGCGAGCTGGTGGAGCTGTCGGTGCTGGCCGGCTTTGACCGGATCGACCTGGTGGCCCATGGGCAGCGCGACGCCTGGCTTCAGGAGGGGTCCGACTTCAGCGCCGCCAGCGGCGAAACCCGCTCTCTGGCGACCCTCGCCAACCAGGCGACGGCGGAGCGGCCGATTACGTTCACCGCCGTGCCGGAGGGCCTGGGTGAACGGCTGGCGCTCGATCGCGACGGCGACGGGGTCAGCGACGCGGCGGAGCTTAAGCAGGGTTCTAACCCGGCGGATCGCCAGTCCTTCAGCCTCACGCCGGCCGCCGGCCTTTGGTTTAATCCCGACCGCAGCGGTCACGGCTTCGACCTGCAGCGGCTTGGGGATTTTCTTTTTATCACCTGGTACACCTATAACGACGACGGCACACCCACCTGGTATCAGGCGTCGGCGGAATTCACCGGCGCCAGCTGGGCCGGCGAGCTGAACCGGTTCGTGTGGCAGCCCGGCGGCGGCGTACAGGCGCAGCTTGCCGGCGAGGCCCGCCTTACGTTTTCCGACGCCCAGCACGCCACCTTCAGCTGGACCGTCGACGACCGGCCGGGGAGCGAACCGTTTGAACTGCTGGCAGCTTCGGACGACCGCACGCTGCGCGACTACACGGGTACGTGGTACAGCCCCGACGACAGCGGCTGGGGCGCGACGTTCTTCGTGCAGGGCGACGTGCGCGTGGCGGTGCTCTACTTTTATGACGCCAACAACCAGCCCCGCTGGGCACTGGGCCAGAGCGACAACTCGGCCAGCGGCTCCGTCAGCATGATGAGTTTTGAAGGCTTTTGTCCGGACTGCGAACGCATCGACCCCACCTCTATCGGGGCCGGCGCCCTCAACCTGCGTTTTTCCGGACTGCGCGAGGCCACCCTAACCTCCACCACCGGCTATCCGCAGGTCCCCGGCAGCGTCTGGGACCGGCGCAACACCGCCATCGTGCCCCTCAGCGACCCCTATCTGAACCCCGCCGTCCAATAACGCCCCGGGGGGCCGGGGCAGACCCACGCGGGGGCTGACCCCCGAAAGTGGCACGCAGCGC
>JBCCVP010000261.1:0-3650 GCA_039195135.1 Pseudomonadota bacterium
ATCAGCTTCAGCAGAGCCTGCTGAACACCTTCACCGGAGACATCCCGGGTGATAGACGGGTTATCAGACTTGCGGGAGATTTTGTCGATCTCATCGATGTAGACGATACCTGTCTGCGCTTTCTCGACGTCGTAGTCGCACTTCTGAAGCAGCTTCTGGATGATGTTTTCCACGTCCTCGCCGACGTAGCCCGCCTCGGTGAGGGTGGTGGCATCAGCGATGGTGAAAGGAACGTTCAGCAGCCGTGCTAGCGTTTCCGCCAGCAGGGTCTTGCCCGAGCCGGTAGGCCCGATCAGCAGAATGTTGCTCTTGGCGAGCTCAACGTCGTCGGAGCGGTTGTCCACTTCCAGCCGCTTGTAGTGGTTGTAGACCGCCACGGACAGAACGCGCTTGGCGTGCTCCTGGCCGATAACGTATTCGTTCAGGACGTCGTTAATTTCCCGCGGCTTGGGCAGTTTGCTCCGGGCCGCAGAAGACTTTTCTTCCAGCTCTTCGCGAATGATGTCGTTGCAAAGCTCAACACATTCGTCGCAGATAAAGACGCTCGGCCCCGCAATAAGCTTGCGGACCTCATGCTGGCTCTTCCCACAGAAAGAGCAATAGAGGATCTTGCCGCCGTCAGATTTGCCGGTTTTTTCGTCGCTCATAGAACTGCGCGGTACCGTGTAATTTGACCTTGTCTGAGGATACCACAGACCTTAGTGGGTCCCCACGTTGGGAATGACCCGGAAACGATGTCTAACATTTAGCTTCGGCATCGAAGCAAAATGCTTTAGCGCAGCCGCTGAGGCCGCGTGCCGGACGGGTTTGACCGCCGCTAAACCCCGTGCACGGGGGCGTTTTCACGCTGCTCGAGTACCGCGTCGATCAGGCCATAGGCCACCGCTTCTTCGCCGCTCATGAAACGGTCCCGGTCGGTATCCTTTTCAATAGTTTCAACGGTTTGGCCGGTATGTTTGGCCATGATTGTGTTGAGCCGCTCCTTCAGCGTCAGCACTTCCCGGGCGTGGATATCGATATCCGATGCCTGCCCCTGGAAGCCGCTCGAAGGCTGGTGAATCATGACCCGCGAGTGGGGCAGGCAGGCGCGCTTGCCCTCGGCTCCGGCCGCTAGCAGCAGTGCCCCCATGCTCGCCGCCTGGCCCACGCAGATGGTGGCCACGGCAGGCTTGATGAACTGCATGGTGTCGTAGATGGCCATGCCCGCGGTAACGGAGCCACCGGGGCTGTTGATGTAGAAGTTGATGTCCTTTTCCGGATTTTCCGATTCCAGGTAGAGCAGCTGGGCTACCACCAGGTTGGCGACGTTGTCGTCCACCGGACCCACCAGAAAGATCAGCCGCTCTTTCAGCAGCCGGGAATAAATGTCGTAGGCCCGCTCTCCCCGGGACGTCTGTTCGACGACCATCGGGACCAGATTGAGTGCTCTTGTATCCATTGCCGCCGTTAGCCTCCGCTGTTGGCCTGTTGCATCAGTTCGTCAAATGTCACCGGTGTATCCGTCACTTTCGCCTGTTCCAGCACGCAGTCCACCGCCTGCTCTTCCAGCACCAGATTCTGCACGCTGCCCAGCAGCTTTTCATCGCTGTAGTAAAGATTGACGACCGCCGCCGGATCTTCGTACGTGGACGCAATCTCCTGGATCGTATCCCGCACCCGGGTGCCGTCCACCGCCAGGTTGTTGTGCCGCGCGACTTCGGTCACCAGCACCGCCGCCTTCACCCGTCGCCGGGCCGCATCGCTGAACTGCTCCGCGTCCGGGGCGGGGGCATCAGCCTGGCCCGCCTGCTGCATGCGCTGCACGGCCTGCTGGACCATGCCCTGCTGTTCCTGCGCGACCATGCCCTCCGGCACGTCGAGGTCCGGATACTGCTCCAGCAGCCGGTTCATGACGCCGCTGCGCATGACCCGGCTGACAGTTTGCTTCAGCTCCCGGTCCAGGTTCTGCTTCACCTCTTCGCGAAACTGCTCGAGGCCACCTTCTTCGACGCCGAAACCGGCAATAAATTCATCGTCCACTTCCGGTAGTAGCGCCTCCTGGACCTTCTCCACGCGCACCGTGGTCTGGCCGCTGGCGCCCGCCAGTTCTTCCACATGAAAGGTTTCACCAAAGGTGATGGCGTCGCTTTTCTCATCGCCCGTGCTGAGCCCTGCCAGCAGCGACTCGATGGTGGGATCGAAGGTGCCGTTGCCGAGGATGGCGCCCGCGCGCTCCTCTCCTTCCTCAGGATAGGGACCGTCTTCCCGCTCGACGCGGTAGTGGAAGAAAACCAGGTCGCCGTCGACGGCGGCCCGATCCGTGTCTTCCCAGCGCTGGCGCTGGCGCCGCAGCGTTTCGATCATGTTGTCGACGTCGCCGTCGGTCACTTCCGCCACCGGGCGCTCGATCTCAAGCTCCGCCAGCTCCAGGTTTTCGAGTTCCGGAAACACGTCAAATTCGGCGGTGTAGCGAACGTCTTCGTTCTGCTCCAGCGACTCGATGTCGATCTGCGGCGCCGACGCGATGCGCAGCTGTTCCTGGCTCACCGCTTCCTGGAAGGACTGATTGACCATCTCGTCCAGCACTTCCTGCCGAACCTGCTGCCCAAACCGCTTTTCGATCACCGTCAGCGGCACCTTGCCGGGCCGGAACCCCTTGAGGCGAACCTGACGTCGCAGATCCTGCATTTTGCCGGAGACTTTTCCGTTTATTTCCTCTGCCGGCAGCGCCACCGTCAGGCGGCGGGTTAAGTTACCGGTGCTTTCGATCGAGACCTGCATGACTACTCCATAGCCGCTGCTGGCGTTGCCCAGCGGCGGATTCTCTTAATTGTTGTGCGCAGCGAGTTGGTTATGGTGCCGCTTCCATCCGATTTCCAGGGTGGTCGCCCCTTCGGCCCGGCGAAAGTCTGGTGCGAAAGGAGAGACTCGAACTCTCACGGGTTACCCCACTGGCACCTAAAGCCAGCGCGTCTACCAATTCCGCCACTTTCGCATGTAAAAGCGCGATCCCTGTCGGGACTGCGCTAACGCCTACGCAAAACGTGGTTTTGCTTCGGCTTCAATCGCCTGCGGCGATTGGGCCCTTCGATCGGGCTACTGCCTTTTCAAAGGGATCTGCCTCCTTGGAGATCGCTTCGCGCGGTTCCTGTTAGGGCCACGCGGCGTCCAGCGCTCCTTGCCTGGACCAAACGGCCGCGCAGTCTCTCTTGGAACTGCGCGGCCGGGTGTATGGGGTGGACGATGGGGTTTGAACCCACGACCTCTGGAGCCACAATCCAGTGCTCTACCAACTGAGCTACGCCCACCATGGCTTGGTCTATCCGCGCGATGGCTTTGTCTATCCGCGCGATCCCTGCCGGGACTGCGCGGCCACCTACGCAAAACGTGGTTTTGCTTCGGCTCTCAATCGCCTACGGCGATTGGCCCTTCGACCAGTTCTTACCAGCCTGGAGGCCTGCTGTTCCGGCCAGAAACCGCCCTGTTTCGCGCACAGCGTTACGCGCTTGTGCGGGGGCATAGTTTAGCACCCTATGCCGTCAATCTGGCGTCTCCGACGAGGCTCAACCTTTGGCCTACCGGCTTGCAGCGTTCGGAAGGTACGCGACAGGTTCCGAAAACTCAATCGTCGCCCGACGGAGCCCGGAGCCTGGACCAGCCAACGACCCATC
>JBCCVP010000262.1:0-3480 GCA_039195135.1 Pseudomonadota bacterium
ACTTTTCCCGGGAAAAGTTAACCTGACCCCTTTTCCAGCCCCTTCCTTGGGTGTTTCAGGCCGCGCGATTGCGCGCCGTGATATCCCGCATCTGTTCCACTGCGGCCATCCGGGCCTTCAGCGTTTCCAGCTCGTCGTCCAGGTCGCTCACGTCCTCGCCGGTGCTTCTTGCCTGGCGAATCAGTACATCGAGCGAGGCGGCCTGGTTCAGGTATTCGCTCAGCAGCTCGTCCCAGTCGGGCAGCTGCGTGGTCACCGGCCCCTTGGCGCGCAGGCTCACGCGGACATCTCCCGCTTCAGATGGCTGCGTTCCACCGCCAGCGCCCGAATCAGGGCCTGGCTGCGAAATTCCCGCTCGTGGTCGGTGGACATGGCCGCTCGCACCATTTCCCGCTGCAGGTAGCGAATGCGCCGTTCAATCGCTGCTCTTTGCATGAGTTTGCCTCCTCCTTGCGTGCTCCTGATTCACTTAACGTCGGGGGCTTGGGATTTCCTCAAGCCTTTGTCAGTGAACTTGTTTGATATTCTACGGCCCGCCCGCGGCGGAAACGTCTGCTGACAGCGCAGCGGGATGTAGGAAAAATCCTACTCAATAAGAAGGAAAATCCCGGTTATGTGACCGGCTTGGCACCTGGAGAGCAACGTGCAGGAAAATCCTCAGCAAGAAGACACGGCCACCGATACCGCCGCCACCCCGGAAACCGCGCCGGCGGAGGGAGCCGCGGACGCCGGAGAACCCACGGCCCTGGGCCAGCTCGCCGAGCAGATGACCAATGCGGAATCCTGGATTCCCGAGCCGCTGCGGCCGGCCTGGACCATGCTGCAGGACTACCCGCTGCTGCGCGCCGGCCTCATCATCATCGCCGGCATCCTGCTGGCGTACCTGGTCCGCTGGCTGGTGCGAAATTCCATCGGTCGACTGGCCAGCCGCACCAGCAGCAGCCTCGACGACGCGCTGCTGAAACACGTGCAGCGGCCCGTGTTTCTCACCGTGCTCTACGCGGCGCTTGCCGTGTCGGTGATTTCCATGGGCCTGTCCCCGGGCCTCACCGGCGCCCTGATCCGGGTGCTCTTCAGCCTGATCATCCTGATCTGGATGCTGGCGGGCCTCAAAATCAGCAGCGCAGTGATCAACACGCTGGCGGGCATGAAGGACCGGGTGCCGATTATTCAGCCGCGCACCATTCCGCTGTTCGACATCACCTCCAAGCTGCTGATCCTGCTGATCGGCAGCTATATGGTGCTCCAGGTCTGGGATATCGACGCCACGGCCTGGCTAGCCTCCGCCGGTGTCGTGGGTATCGCGGTGGGTTTTGCGGCAAAAGACACGCTCGCCAACCTGTTCTCCGGCGTGTTTATCCTGGTGGACTCACCCTACAAGCTTGGCGACTACGTAAATCTCGACAGCGGCGAGCGCGGCATGGTCACCCACGTAGGCATGCGTAGCACGCGCCTGCTGACCCGGGACGACGTGGAGATCACCATTCCCAACGCGGTGATCGCCAACGCCAAGATTGTCAACGAAAGCGCCGGCCGCTGGACCAAGCGCCGCATTCGCATCAAGGTTGGAGCGGCCTACGGAACGGACCTGCAAAAGGTGTGCGACACGCTGATGAGCGTAGCCGACGGCCACGCGGCGGTGTGTAAAGATCCTGCCGCCCGGGTGCGCATGCGCGGCTTTGGCGACTCGGCGCTGGATTTTGAGCTGCTGGCCTGGATCGAAGAGCCGGAGCTGCGCGGCAAGATCACCCATGAACTGCTGATGGCCGTTTACGACGCGTTTGCGGATGCCGACATCGAGATCCCATACAACAAGCAGGATCTCTACATCAAAGAGTTTCCGGAGCGGGCGTAGGGCGCAGCCCGGGCCGCCGCCGGCGGTGCCCGGTAGTGCTCTTCCAGGCCACGGGCTGGCCAGCCAGCCCGTGGCCACCTCAAATCTGGGTTAGGGCCGGCCGTCGGGCCAGTTCCGGCACCTTGCCGCCAAAACCCGACGCGTGCTCCACCAGACGTCCCCGGAGCCAGCCGGCGGTATTGAGCGCGCGGGCACCCAGCAGCCGCAGGCCGCGCCAGCCTGGCGTGTCCTGGCCAAAAATCTGCGCGATGCCGTGCAGCGACTGCACCATGATCTCGTTGTCACTACGGCGCCAGCGGCTGTAGCGCCGCAGCCCCGCCGCCGCCGCCGGATCACCACCGTCCCGGGCCGGCAGCAACACGTCCCGCAGCGCAGCGGCGTCCAGCAGTCCGAGGTTGGCCCCCTGCCCGGCCAGCGGATGCACCACGTGCGCCGCGTCGCCCACCAGCACCACCCGGTCGCCGTGGTAGCGTTCGGCATGCAGCCGGCGCAGCGGAAAGGCGGCCCGGGGGCCGGCCAGCGTCACGGTTCCCAGCTGGCCCTGGGCGGCGTCGGTCAGGGCAGCAGAAAACGCCTCGTCGTCCGCTGCCAGCTGCTGGTCCGCCTCCTCTGCGGGCAGGGTCCAGACGATGGACGCCTGGCCCGGAGACAGCGGCAGAAAGGCCAGCGGGCCGGTCGGGAGAAACCGCTGCCAGGCGGTATCCCGATGGTCCGTTACGGACACGGTGGCCACCACCCCGCGCTGGTCGTAATCCAGCGCATCCACCTCAATGCCCGCCTCGGCGCGCAGCGGCGACCCGGCCCCGTCAGCGGCCACCACTAGCGCCGCACTCAGCCGTTCGCCGTCGACCAGCCGCAGACTGGCCCGGCGTTCGCTCACATCCAGCGACTCCACCCGCGCGCCGGTATAGGCCGTCAGATGCTCCCGGCCAACGCGCCACAGGGCCGCAGCCACGTGCAGATTTTCCGCCACGCAGCCCAGCTGGGTGAGAGCCGCGTCGGCGGCCGAAAATTCCAGCGCAAGCTCCGGGTCGGACTCCCAGACCGTCATACGGTCAAACCAGCCGAGCCGCTCCGGCCGCAGCTGGGGCCAGACATCGAGCCGGCGCAGCAGCGCGATGGCCGCGGGATTGAGGGTTGAGACACGCTGGCCGAAGGGGTCGCTTTCCTCCGGCAGGACCGGCTCCGGCCCGGCCTCCACTAGCGCCACCTGCCAGCCGTCCCGAGCCAGCGCCAGCGCCGCGGCGGCTCCTGTCAGCCCACCGCCGACAACCACGATGTCGTAGCGCGTACTCATGCGGCGTGGCGGCCCTGGGCCAGGTCAGGAATCGGTCCGTTGGCGAACCCCATCCCGCGCCAGGCCACCCCCCGGCGCAGCTCCGGGAAGGCTCCCAGCGCCAGCAGCCCGGCGCTGCGCAGCCAGCGCAGCGGCCCTCGGCGTGCCGCAAACCAGCGCACCAGTCCGTCAGTGAAGGCGAGCGTTTCTGAAACGTCCTTTACCCGCCAGCGGGCATAGCGGGCGAGCAGCAGATCCGCGCCCGGGTCGCCGCCGTGGGGCCCGGGGCCGGGCCACCCGTGGGGGGGGGGCGCCCCCGACCCCCCGCCCGGGATTATTACCGGGGGGG
>JBCCVP010000263.1:0-3400 GCA_039195135.1 Pseudomonadota bacterium
GACCGGGGCGTGCGGAGCCAGGGATGGCGGAGCCGAGCGTACAGGGACGTATTCACAGCGTCCCCGGGCACCCCGTCCCGACCCCTCCGGGGCCCCCACTCATGCCGCAACAAACCGCAATAGAATCCTGTCTCAGACCGGAATCTGGCTGAAGGAAACCTTCCGAGAACGCTGCTGGATCGCCGTAGAACTCCTGTTCGACCAAGCCCATCAGGAGCGGCTGGATGAGCTTCAAAACCTGGGGAAAACCTGCAGCCTGCCCCTGGTCGCCGCCGGCGACGTCCACATGCACCGCCGCGGCCGCCGCGCCCTGCAGGATACGCTCACCGCCGTACGGGAAGGTAAACCGCTGACCGAGGTGGGTAATGCCCTTTTCAGTAACGGCGAACGGCATCTGCGACGGCGGGAAACCCTGGCCACCATCTACCCGGCGCCGTTACTGGCGGAGACGGTCACCATCGCCCGGGCCTGCCGCTTTCGCCTCAGCGAGCTGAACTACACCTATCCCCGGGAGCTGGTGCCGGCGGGCCTGACGCCGGCGAGCCATCTGCGCCGGCTCACCTACCGGGGCATGCGCGAACGCTGGCCGGAGGGTGCGCCAGCGGACGTGCGGCGGCAGATTGAGCACGAGCTGACGCTGATCGAAGAGCTGCGCTACGAACCTTACTTTCTCACCGTGCAGGACGTGGTGGCCTACGCCCGGCGGGAGGGCATTTTGTGCCAGGGCCGGGGCTCGGCAGCCAACTCCGCGGTGTGTTTCTGCCTCGGCATCACCGAGGTGGACCCGGCCCGCATGAGCATGCTGTTTGAGCGCTTTATCTCCAAAGAGCGCAACGAACCGCCGGATATCGACGTGGATTTTGAGCACCAGCGGCGGGAGGAGGTGATCCAGTATGTCTATCGCAAGTACGGCCGGGACCGGGCGGCGCTGGCCGCCACCGTGGTCACCTACCGGCCCCGCAGCGCCCTGCGCGACGTGGGCAAGGCCCTGGGCTTCGACGCGGAGCAGATCGACCGGCTGGCCCGCAGCATCACCTACTGGGACAGCCTGGACGCGCTGAGCGAACGGCTGGCGGAAACCGGCTTCGACCCAAGCTCCCCGGCCATTATTCAGCTCATGACGCTGGTGGGAGAGCTCATCGGTTTCCCCCGCCACCTGTCACAGCATGTCGGCGGCTTTGTCATCTCCGAACACCCGCTGGCGCAGCTGGTGCCGGTGGAAAACGCCGCCATGGTGGACCGCACCATCATCCAGTGGGACAAGGACGATCTGGAGGCGCTGGGGTTGCTGAAGGTGGACTGCCTGGCGCTGGGCATGCTGTCGGCCATCCGCCGCTGTCTCGACCTGGTGAGCGACTGGCGCGGTCGGCGCCTCACACTGGCCGACATCCCGCCGGAGGACCCGGACGTCTACGGGATGATTCAGCAGGCCGATACGGTGGGCGTGTTCCAGATCGAGTCCCGGGCCCAGATGAGCATGCTGCCGCGCTTAAAGCCAGCCTGCTTTTATGATCTGGTGATCGAGGTGGCGATCGTCCGCCCCGGTCCTATCCAGGGCAAGATGGTGCACCCCTATCTGCGGCGCCGGCAGGGCAAGGAGCCGGTCACCTACCCGTCCGAGGGGCTGCGCAAGGTGTTTGAGCGCACCCTGGGTGTCCCTATTTTTCAGGAGCAGGTGATGCAGCTGGCCATTGTGGCGGCCGGCTTCAGCGCCGGCGAAGCCGATCAGCTGCGCCGCTCCATGGCGGCCTGGAAACGCCACGGCGGGCTGGACCACTTCGAGCGGCGGATTGTGGAGGGGATGCGCCAGCGCGGCTACGACGAGGCGTTTGCGCGGCGCGTATTCGAGCAGATCAAAGGGTTTGGCTCCTACGGATTCCCCGAGTCCCACGCCGCCAGCTTCGCGTTGCTGGTGTACGTGTCCTGCTGGCTCAAGCACCACGAGCCGGCGGCGTTCTGCTGCGCGCTGCTCAACAGCCAGCCCATGGGGTTCTACGCGCCGTCCCAGCTGATTCAGGACGTGCGCCGCCATGACGTGGAGGTGCTGCCGGTGGACGTACTGGCGAGCCACTGGGACAGCACGCTGGAGGGTGATCCGGGGCACCCACACAATCCCCAAGCCGCCCCCCGGCTGCGGCTGGGCCTGCGCCAGTGCAAAGGGTTTCCGGAAGACGCGGCCGAGCGGCTGCTCGCGGCCCGGCGCGCACGGCCGTTTCGGGACGTGCAGGACCTGGTCACCCGGGCGCAGCTGGATCGGCGCCAGCAGCGGACCCTGGCGGATGCCGGTGCCCTGGCCAGCCTGTCCGGCAACCGGCACCAGGCCTACTGGGACATCGCCGGCGTCGAACACTTTCCCGAGGTGCTTAAAGGCAGCCACATCGATGAGCCCGCGGCGCAGCTGCGCCCGCCCAGCGAGGTGGAGGACATGCTGGCCGATTACTCGAGCCAGGGCTTTTCCCTGGGGCGCCACCCGGTGGCGCTGCTCCGGCCGGCCCTCAGCCAGGCCCGGGTGCGCACCATCGAGCAGGTGCGCCACACGCCCAGCGACACCCGCCTGCGGGCCGGCGGCCTGGTCACGCTGCGGCAGCGCCCGGGCACCGCCAGCGGCGTGACCTTCCTTACCCTGGAGGACGATACGGGCATGCTCAACGTGATTGTCTGGCGGGACCTGGCGGAGGCGCAGCGCCGGGTGCTGCTCGGCGCCACCCTGATGGTGGTGGACGGCGTGCTGGAGTGTCAGGAGGGGGTCTGGCATCTCATCGCCGAGCACCTGCACTCCTTCGATCATCTGCTGGACGATTTGAAAATCCGCGCCCGCAATTTCTGCTGACACCGCGGAGCGAATCTATGACTTACGGAACTGGCAGGAAAAAGGTCCGTTCGGTGTAATCCCCGCCATTGGATTCAAAGAGGCCGAGCCATGTTCCGATCGACTCGAACCCTGCTGCTGGCGGCACTTATTGTCGCTCCGCTTACGGCCACCGCGGCCACCCCGGTGTTCAATACGCCAGACCGGAAAAACCTGGCGGAAGGGGCCCACGCGCTGAAAAAAGGTTTTCCCGGCGACGCGGTCTCCAACTTTGAGCAGTCCGCCCGCTACGGCAACAAGGACGCACAGATGACGCTGGGCATGATGTACGTGCGCGGCACCGGCGTCGACATGGACTGGGCCCGGGGCTATGCGTGGCTGGCCCTGGCGTCCACCCACGGCAAAGCCGACGCCGTATCGGCCCGGGATCAGGTGAAGGCCCAGCTTAAAGAGGACGAGCTGCCGAAGGCTGAGGAGTGGCTCGCCAAACTCACCGAAGAATTTGGTGATCAGGCCGCCATCGAGCGCCGCGAACAGTGGATCCGGCGGGAAAAACGCAAGCTCACCGGTTCCCGCACCGGCAGTTCCGCC
>JBCCVP010000264.1:0-3322 GCA_039195135.1 Pseudomonadota bacterium
ACGGCGATGACGGGCGGGATCAAGGTTTTCCTCCACCCAGGCCGGAAAGTCCCGAAACGCTTCGCCGTGTCGCCATGTTCTGCACCGGCGGCATACGTTGTGAAAAATCCACCGCGCTGCTCAAAACCCGTGGGTTTGAGCAGGTGTTTCACCTGAGGGGCGGCATTCTGAATTACCTCGAGCAGGTCGCGCCGGAATCCAGCCGCTGGGAAGGGGAGTGTTTCGTATTCGACGACCGCGTGTCGGTGGATCACACACTCAAGCCCGGCGGCCACGAGCAGTGTTTCAACTGCCGCATGCCCGTTAGTCCGGAAGACAAGGAGAGCCCCCTGTACGAAAAGCATGTGTCCTGCCCCCGCTGCCATGACCGGGTGGACGACAAGCGGCGCCGGGGTCTGAAAGAGCGGGCCCGGCAGATGGCGCTGGCGGAAGCCCGCGGCCAGGTTCATCTGGGCCAGGAGATACCCGACGCATGAAACATCTCATGGTGTTTTCCCACGGTCTGGATTCGTCGCCCCAGGCCCACAAGATCCAGTGGCTCGAGCCCCGGGCCGCGGCGGCGGGCTGGCAGACTCTGGCGCCGGACTATCAGGACCAGGACCCGGAGCAGCGGGTCGCAACGCTTGAGACGGCCGTTGCCGACCAGGCACCAGATCGCTGCGTGCTGGTCGGGTCCAGTCTGGGGGGTGTCGTGTCGGTGTTTGGCGCGCAGCGTTTTCCAGTGGCCGGTCTGTTTGTGATGGTCCCGGCGGTGTTCTGGCCGGGCTATGAACATCTGAGCTACGAAGTGACCGTGCCGGTGATTGAGGTGGTCCACGCCTGGCGCGACGACGTGGTGCCGCTGGAGCGGGTGCAGCGCTGGGCCGAGCTGCACGCGGCGCCGCTCCACGTGCTTCCGGACGAGCACCGTCTGGCCAACAGCCGCGACCCCCTCATCAGCCTGTTTGATCATTTTCTGGCACGGCTGGACGGCACTGCTGCCGACGCCGCGACGTGAACCGGCGCTGGCTTTCGCCCCTGGCGCTGGTGCTGGCGGTGGGCGTGACGCTGGCGTTTCCCAACGCCACGGCCAACGGCATTGCCGCCGTCACGGCCTGGCTGGTGGAGCGGGCCGGGCCCGCCGTGCTTTGGCTCGGCACCGCGTCGCTGCTGCTGATGCTGGTGTTGGCCCTGGGGCCCTGGGGCCGTCGCCGCCTGCCGCGGGATCCTTCCGAACCGCCCCTGGGCACGGCGGCCTGGCTGGCCATGCTGTTTGCCGCGGGGATGGGTTCCGGGCTGGTGTTCTGGGGGCTGGCGGAACCGCTGAGCCACTTCCATCAGCCGCCCAGCGCGGCCTATGCCGATCCCTCCGCGGCGCTGGCGCTCACCTACCTGCACTGGGGCTTTCACGCCTGGGCCATCTACGCGGTGGCGGGGTTGGCTTTTGCCCTGCTGGGGGACCGACGCCCAGGCCTTTCGCTGCTCAATGCACTCTGGTCCGGGGACCGGCCGCCGGCCGACCCCACGCCGGGCACGCGGCGACTGGCCGGCGTGATCGACTGGGTGGCGCTGGCCGCCGTGCTGTTCGGTGTGGCCGGCTCGCTGGCCAACGGCGTGGATCTCATTCGGGTGGGTCTCAGCGCGCAGACCACCACGACCTGGCCCGGCTGGCTGCTGCTTGCGGCGCTGGCCGCTGTGTCGCTGGTTTCCGCCAGCACCGGACTCAGGGGTGGGATCCGCGTGCTGAGTTTCGTCAACCTGGCGCTGGCCGCGGGGGTTGCGCTGCGGGTCTGGTGGGTCGGGGAAGGGGGCCGCCTGGCGACGCTCTGGTGGGACAGCCTGGTGCTCTACCTGAAGTCGCTGCCTACCTGGTCGGTTCAGCTGATCAGCAACCAGGGAGACCTCAACTGGGCTCGCGGCTGGACCGTGGTTTATCTGCTCTGGTGGGTAGCCTGGACTCCTTTTGTGGGTCTGTTCCTGGCGGGCATCAGCCGGGGCCGGTCGCTCCGGGCTTTTGCCCTCGCGGTGGTGCTGATGCCCACGCTGGTGTCGATGGCCTGGTTTGTCTGCATGGGAGGGAATGGTCTGCTGGTGGAGCAGGACGCGCCGGGCAGCCTGACCGGGACTCTTTCGGAGCACTACACGGCGCCGCTGTTTGCCTGGTACGACGGGCTCCCGGGTGGCGTTTGGCTGGCCTGGGGCAGCCTGCTGCTGCTGTTTCTTTTCCTGGTCACCAGCGCGGATTCCGCGGCCTGGGTGATGGGGCGGCTGTCCCGGCTCAAAATTCCCGTCTGGGTTTTCAGCCTCGCACTTGGGCTGGTGGCGCTGCCGCTCGTGATCCGCGGCGACGTGGATGTGAATAAGCAGGTGGCGATTGCCGGGGCCATACCGTTCTGCCTCGTCCTGGGGGCTCAGCTGGTCGCGCTGCTCCGGGTGTTACCGGGGGGTGCGGGCCGCGACGCGGATTAGGGCCGGCTTCCGGGCCGCCGTGGGTACCCGGTGGCTTGTTTTTTAGCCGTTTGTCGTCCAAATTATTGACCTACGTAAAATTTCGTGGTTTTCGGCACGGCAGGGTGCCAACACTCTGATAAGCTGAGAATCCAAGCTGAAACGACGGCCTGAAACACGGCTGAGAGGCAGGAACATGGCAACAAGTTCTGGGAAACGGCGCCTGGGTATCCTGGCAACAGTAGCCACCCTGGTCCTGGTGACCGCAGACGCCTTCGCCCGACCGCCTATCTTTGCAACGCCGGACCAGGCAGATCTGATCCGCGCTGCCCGTTCACTGCAGGACGGGTTTGAAAACGACGCGCTCGAGAAATTCCTTAAAGCTTCTCGCTGGGGCAACAAGGTGGCGCAGAAGCACGTGGCGCTGATGTATATCAAAGGCGTCGGTGTGGATCAGGACTGGGCCCGGGCCCACGCCTGGCTTCGGCTTGCCGCCAGCCACGGCGACGGACAGATCACGCTGGCCCGGGATGAGGTCCACATGGCGCTGCGGGACGACGAGCGGGAGCTGGCGCAGCAGTACTTCGAGCAGCTGCGGGACGAATACGGCGACCGCGTGGCGCTTGAGCGGCGCGAGCAGTGGGTGCGCCGGCAAAAGCGGGAAGTGACCGGTTCGCGGCTGGGCAAAGTGGGCGCGCTGCGGGTGCAGGTAGCCGACTCCACCGGCTACAACTGGGAGCTCTCTGGACCTGAGTATTTCAACGTGCTGGAAAACTACGTGGTGGAGTTTCGCCAGAACCTCGGTGAGGTGGAGATCGGCGAGTTTGAGGTGCAGGAAGACGTAGCCGTCGACTAACCTTAAGCCGAGGGGACAGGACCAAGTGCCAGGTCCGAT
>JBCCVP010000265.1:0-3248 GCA_039195135.1 Pseudomonadota bacterium
AGGCTTTGACCCGGGCAAACCGCAGGGCCATGCCGGCCGGGTACTGAGGACTGGTCTGGATGTCGCTGAAGGCAATTTCCGCCACCAGTTCCGGCCGCACAAAGACCACATGACCTTCCCGGTGCGTCTCTCGCTCAAGCAATGCCTCGGTCTGCCAGGCGAGCGTTTTGTCCGTCAGACCCTTAAAGGTTTTCCCGAGCATCACAAATGCTCCGCTGTCCGGGTCTCGGGCGCCCAGATGAAGGTTGGACAGCCAGCCTTTGCGCCGCCCGCTGCCCCACTCCGCGGCAAGAATCACCAGATCCAGCGTGTGGGCCTGCTTGATTTTGAGCCATTCGCCACCGCGGCTGCCGGCGAAGTAGGCGGACGCCGGGGCTTTCGCCATCACGCCTTCGTGACCGAGTTCAAGCGCACCGCGGAGAAAAGCCGCCGCCGCCTCCGGTTCACCGGTTTCCATCCGCGGGACCTGGAGTGTCGACGGTAGCGCCTCCTCCAGCCGCGCAAACCGTGCTTGGGCCGGCGTCTCCAGCAGGTCCTCGCCGTGCAGCATCAGCGCGTCGAACACAAACAGGTTGAGGGGGATTTTGTCGACCATCTCGTCGACGTTCTGCCGCCGCCCGAACCGGCGCATGGTGACCTGAAACGGCAGCGGTTTGTCATCCGGGCCAAGGGCGATGACCTCGCCGTCCAAAATGGCGTCGCCGATGGCGAGTGCCTGCACCGCCTCACAGATGTCCGGCAGCGAGTGGGTGACCTCGTTCAGCCGGCGGGAGTAGATGCGCACCTGCCCCTCGCCTGCGTGAATCTGTACCCGGGCGCCGTCCAGCTTGTAGTCGAGGATGGCGGTTCCCAGGGTGCTGATGGCGCCCGCCATGTCTTCCGCCGGCTGTGCCAGCATGGGCTGGACCGGGCGAAACAGGGTGAGCTGGAACGCCTCCAGCGCCGGCAGGCCGCCGGCCAGCGCCGCGTGGGCCACCTCCGCCGGGTGGCCGGCCAGCATGATGGCGCGCCGCAGCGGCTCGGCGGCGAGGCCCGTGGCGTCGCTCAGCGCGTCTACCAAAATGCTCTCCAGCGCCCCCTGGCGCAGCTCCCCCAGCACCAGGCGCAGAACAAAAGACGCCTCGTCTTCGGTGAGTATCGAAAACAGCTCGCTCAGCAGCGATTGCCGCCGCTGCTTGGAGCCGGCGCCGGTGGTGCCAGCCAGCGTCGCGAAGGTGTTATCGAGATCGACCAGAGACACCTGGGGCTGGTTGGAACCGGCGCTCAAGCCCCGCAGCAGCGCCGGCCCGAGGCCAATCCGCCCCTGGGGCAGGGAGCCGGAAAGATAATGCACCACCTGGCTGATTTCCGCGGCGGTGGCTTCGCGGAGACAAGCCGCGAGGTGCTCGCGCTTTTTGAGCCGGCTGCGGGTGGCGGCGACGGCGGCGGAGCAGGCGACCAGCGCAGCCAGGGGCATGGACGGGTTAGCGGTGTTCATAGAAGGAGTATGTTGAGGGCTTCGCGAAGCCACCGTCAAAGGGCGCCGTTGCTCGGCCTTCAGCAATCTCGCGTCCAGCCGCCGGGCTTGCTACCTTAGCGATCCTTCCATCACCCTGGGGCGCCTGTGTCCGACATACTGACCATCGACGGCAACTACGACGGCCGGGCAGATATGGCTGCGGCCTACCTGCTGGTCGACAGCGGCGAAGGTGCGTTTATCGACAACGTGACGAGCCACGCTGTGCCCCAGATGCTGGAAGCGCTGACGCTGGCCGGCCTGCGGCCGGAAGACGTGCGCTACCTGATCATCACCCACGTGCACCTGGATCATGCCGGCGGTACGTCCAGCCTGCTTCAGCGTTGCCCCAACGCTCAGGTGATTGCCCATCCCCGGGCAGCACCCCACGTGATCGACCCGGCGCGGCTGCTGAAAAGCGCCCGTCAGGTTTACGGCGATGAGGCGTTTGATCGGGTCTACGGTCAGATTGACCCGGTTCCGGAAGCCCGGGTGCGGTCTATGGAGGACGGCGAGACGCTGGTCCTTGGCAGCCGAACGCTGACCTTTCATCACACCCGGGGGCACGCAAATCATCATTTTTGCATTGCCGACAGCGGCTCCGGCAGCGTGTTTACCGGCGACGCCTTTGGCGTTCACTACCCGCCGCTGCAGGAAAAAGGCGTGTTTGCCTTTCCCTCCACCAGCCCCACGGACTTTGACGGGCCGCTGGCCCGGGAATCGATCCGGCGGCTGGTGGACCTGAAGCCGACGGTGATTTATCCGACCCATTTCGGCGCCCTGGGCGACGTGGAAGAGCGGGCCAATCAGATGATCCGGCACCTTGAATTTTCCGAGCAGCTCATGCTGGAGGCGCAGGCCAGCGACGTGGAGGATGAGGGGCTGGCAGGCTACTGCGATACCGCGCTTCAGGCTTACTTTCAGGATTATCTTGCGGAGCGGGGACTGGGTGATGATGCGCGGTATCGGGAGCTCATGGCGATGGATCTTGAACTGAACGCCCAGGGGCTGGCTTTTGTGGCGGCCAAACGTCGGCGCAAAGAGCGGGAGGCGCGGGCGGCCAGCTGAGCGGCAGCTCGTTTCCTACCATAGCCAGCGGGGCCACGCTTGGCCTATCATTGCGTCCTGGATTCTCTGCCGATTACACCATGACCTCCCAAGCAAAACGCGTTGAAAACACCCGATCCCAACTGATCTGGCTGGCCGCGCTGGCCGGCGTGATGTTGATCACCCGCGGCAGTCTGCTGGAGGGCCTGGTGCCGGTGCAGCTGCACGACGCGTCCTGGGCGGTCTTCCTGCTCGCCGGCGCAATCCTGCGCAAACCTCGTTTTCTGGCAGCCCTGGCGCTGCTCGCGCTGAGCCTCGATTTATTGGCCCTGTGCGGCGATGGGGGCAGTCTGGGCGCCTGCATGCGGCCTTCCTACCTGGTGCTGATGGCGTCCTGGTTGCTGCTCTTCGGCGCGGGCTATTTGATGCAGACCTCCACCAAAGCAGCATCGCTGGCTCGCAATCTGGCCCTCGCGGGTGCGGCCGTGACCCTGGCGTACGGCTTAACCAGCGGAGGCTTCTACCTGTGGTCTGGCCTGTACAGCGATTGGACCTTTGCTGAATTCTGGAACATGTCGGCTCCTCACTTCCTGATGGCGCTGGGCACCTCCCTGGCTTACACCCTGGCAGGGCTGCTGGTCTGGGCCATGGCGAGCCGCAGCCGCAGCGACGTGACCGCTTCGGCCTGAATCTGACAGCTCCCGGG
>JBCCVP010000266.1:0-3219 GCA_039195135.1 Pseudomonadota bacterium
CAGCTGCGACTGTCGGCAACGTTCGACTCGGCAGATGTCGACGGGGTGCTGGACACGCTGGTGAGCGCTTTTCCGCTGCGTGTGGATCTCAGTGATCCCGACCGGATCTTGATTCGTTCCGCTCCCTGAACACCCGGGCGTCGTTTCGCCGGATCAAAAAAGATGTGCGGCGCGGTTACCAAAACGCCGAGCGTAACGTCTCTCCTGTGATCTTTGGCCCGGGAAGGGCATTGCAGGAGCACATTGACCCATGAACATCTTCGTAACTAACCCGGCGCGTCCCCCGCGCTCGTTGTGGCTTGCACTGGTTTTGCTGCTGTCCTGGGCCGGCGCGGCCATGGCACAGGCCGACCGCGAGAAGGCGGTTGACCTGCCGACGCAGCCGCTGCAGGAGTCGCTGGCAGCGGTCGGCGAGCTGTTCGCCATTACCGTCATTGCGCCAGCGGACCTCGTGCGTGGCGTCCAGTCCCCAGCGGTTGCCGGCCGGTTCACGGCGCTCGCAGCGGTTGAGCAGCTGCTTGCCGGCGCGCCGCTTGTAGCCCGGCGGTCCGCCAGCGGCGCGATCGTCGTGGCGGCTCCATCAGCGCCGGAAGAGCGTCCGAGAAACGCCCGCACCGAAGCAGACAACGGCGCAATCGAAATTGAACCCATGGTAGTGACCGCGCGTCGGCGAGAGGAAAGCCTGCAGGAGGTGCCGCTCAGCATGACGGTGTTCTCGGACGAGGAGATCCTGCGGTCAAATTTTGACTCCCTGTCCGACTACGCCCTGCGCACACCAAATTTGTCCTTTCAGAACAACGGCAACCGCTCCCGGACCATTCTGGCGCTGCGTGGCGTGAGCGATGACAACGTCGGCACTACCGGGACCTCGGTCGGCATGTACCTGGATGAAATCAGTCTCAACCCCACCGGTGGCCTGCGCCAAAACGACCTGGCGCTGCTGGATCTTGAGCGCATCGAGGTGCTGCGGGGTCCTCAGGGTACGCTGTTTGGCCGCAACACCATCGGCGGCGCCATCAATCTGGTGAGTCGCAAACCGTCCGACGAATTTTCTGCCCGCATCACGGTTGGCGCCGAAGAATTTGGCACCTACTACGCCCAGGGGCACGTCAATATCGGCCTGTCAGAGCGGGTGGCGGTGCTGGCGTCGGCGCTGGAGCGCTCCAGCGATGGCTTTGTTGAAAACTCCTTTCTTGGCACGACGCTGGCTAACAGCCAGACCGGCGGCCGTATCGCGCTCCGAGTGGCGCCCACGGATGCGCTGACCATCGATTTGGCTGCAATGCGAAACGTGGTTCGTTTCGACGGTTTGCAGGGCGTGCTGGAGGACGAATTTGACGCCAACGGATTTTCTGTTCCCTTCGACTTCCAGCCGGAAAACCGGGTCACGAGCGATCTCTATACTGCCCGCCTGGAATACCAGACGCCGCGCTTCGACGTGATCTCCCTCACAGCCATCAACGAGTTTGAGCGGCCGGAGTCATTCGATATCGATGGCCCGGCCCCGACCCAGGCGTTTGTTGACTCGTTCACCACCGAGGACAACTTCTCCCAGGAACTTCGGCTTCAGTCCAACGGTCCGGAGGATGGCGCGCTGTGGACCGCCGGGGTGTACTACGGCACCACCGACGACTCGAACGATGTGGGCATTTTTTTCGGCGGCCCGGAAAACCGTATTCCGCTTCAAACCTCGCTGTTTCAGAGCGAGGTGGATAACCGTGCCATTTTTGGCGAGTTTGAATATCCCTTCTGGGAGCGCACCAGCCTGACCGTGGGTGCCCGCTTCAGCCGGGACGACTACCGCCTGGTCAACGCCGCAGGCGCAGTCTTTGACGGCTCAAGCGACGCGCTGACGCCAAAGATCGGTGTCCGCCAGCAGCGCAGCGAAAACCTGCTTTGGTACGCCACCGCCGCCCGCGGCTACCGGCCGGGCGGCTTTGATACTTTTTTCCAGGATGAAGATGCCACAGACGAGGTGACCGCCGCCTATGACCCGGAGTTTGCGTGGAACTACGAAATCGGCGTGAATGCCCGGCTCTTCGACGGCCTGCTGGAGACGCGGGCCGCCCTGTTCTACCTGGACTGGACCGATATCCAGTCGGTCTTTTTTCTGGACAACAGTGGCCTCAATACGCTGATCGCCAACGCCGGAGCCGCGCGCAGCTACGGCGCCGAGCTGGAGCTGACCGCCTACCCTACTGATCATCTGACGCTGAACGTCAATCTTGGTCTGCTGAATGCCAAATACACCGATTTCGACAACACGCCGGCCGGCGATCTGACCGGCAACGATCTCCCGTTTGCCCCCGACGTGTCGCTGAGCGTCACCGGTGAATACCGGCGACCCATCAGTGGTTTGATCGACGGTTTTGTCCGCGCTGAATACGCCTACCGCAGCGATCAGGAAGGCCGAAACGACAATAACCCGACCGAAAGCCAGCCCGGCTACGACCTGCTGAACCTGCGCCTGGGATTGGTGATGGATCGCTATGAGCTCACGGTCTACGGTGAAAACGTGCTGGATGAGCGGTACTTCACCAACCGTCGCGGCGGTCTGCCCGGAACGCCGAATTCGGTGGTCCCGGGGGCGCCAAGAACCTGGGGGATCCGCGGTACCATCCGTTTTTAGCGGGCCGGCGAGCCCCATCATCCAACCGGGCGCCGCACTGCACTCACGGTGCAACAGCCCGCAACGGGAGTACAAGCCAACGGACGAAAAAGCGCGCAGTATGATTGATCAGGGCTGAGACTCTAAGATCATGAAACGCGAAGTACTTAGCAACCACGCAGGGAAATACGCTATGGAACGCAGGGATGGTTCTTTTTTCCGGTTGAGGCTTATGGGCGCTGGTCGGGCTTTGTTGCTTGGCCTGGTGGCCGGGTTTTCCATCTCAACCGCCAGCGCCAGCGGCGGCACCGAAACGAGGCTGCCAATCAACCCGGCGACGGGCGAACCCTACGTATTTTCCCGCGCCGCAGCGGAGGAACAAAAGCTCGCCCTTTCGGAGCTGATCTGTCACACGGCTCTCGGCGCGCCGCACAACTTCGCGTTTGGCGCCAGCCTGACAGCGCCGACGCTGCTGGAAGAAAACGCCTTCAGCGTCACCGCCTGGACCCTCAATCTGGCGCTGAAGGCCTGCCCGCCGGCGCTGGATGCGCCGCAGGACATTGTGATCGAGCCGCCGGCCGGCGTGTGTGAGGGCAAAATCTCCCGCCCAA
>JBCCVP010000267.1:0-3155 GCA_039195135.1 Pseudomonadota bacterium
ACATCGGGCTGCTGCTGTTTGGCTATCTCGCCTTTCTGTTTCCGCTGATACTGGCCTGGTGGGGCTGGCTGATCCTGCGCGGCGCCCGCACGGAGACCCGGCCCGCCGGAGAGCTGTGGATCCGCCTGGCCGGCGTGCTGCTGGTGGTGGCCGCCGGTACCTCCCTTGCGCACCTGCACTTTTCCACGTCCCACCCGATGGTGGTGGCCGGCGGCGGCGGCGTGGTGGGCGCAACCCTCGGGGCGGCGCTCGCGGGGGTGGTGGGAACCCTGGGCGCCACGCTGATTCTGCTGCCAGCGTTTCTGGCCGGCATCACGCTGTTTTCCGGCCTTTCCTGGGTACGGCTGACCGACCGGATCGGCGCGGCCACCCTCGGGCTTCTGGCGTGGCTCAAATCCCGGCCGGAGGCGCTGTCGGAATGGTGGGAAGGCCGCAAGGCGCGGCGTTCGCGAACGGTGATCCGGAAGGCGGACAGCGTCAAGCGGCAGAAGCAGCCGCCGCGACGCATCACGCCGGCGGCGGCCAAGGTGGAAAAGAGCACCCGGGCGCGGAAAGAAAAGCAGATGCCGCTGTTCAACGACATTCCCAGCGGCGCGCTGCCGCCGCTGCACCTGCTCGATGAGCCGAAGGAACAGGCCAAAGGCTATTCGCCGGAGGCCCTGGAGGCCCTGGCGCGGCAGGTGGAGCTCAAGCTGGCGGACTTCAAAATTGAAGCGCAGGTGGTGGAGGTGTTTCCCGGCCCGGTGATCACCCGCTTTGAGCTGATGCCCGCGCCGGGCATCAAAGGCAGCCAGATCAGCAACCTGTCTAAGGACATCGCCCGGGGTCTCTCAGTGATCAGCGTTAGGGTGGTGGACGTTATCCCCGGTAAATCGGTGATCGGGCTGGAGATTCCCAACGCCAATCGGGAGATCGTTTTCCTGAGTGAGATTCTCAGGTCCAAAGCCTACGACGACGCCGGATCGCCGCTGACGCTGGCGCTCGGAAAAGACATCAGCGGTAAGCCCGCGGTGGCCAACCTGGCGCGCATGCCTCACCTGCTGGTGGCGGGCACCACGGGATCGGGTAAGTCGGTCGCTCTGAACGCGATGATTCTGTCAGTCCTGTACAAAGCGACTGCCGATCAGGTGCGGCTGCTGATGATCGACCCGAAGATGCTGGAACTGTCCGTCTACGACGGCATCCCACATCTCCTGGCGCCGGTGGTCACCGACATGAAGGAGGCTTCCAACGCGCTGCGCTGGTGCGTGGCGGAAATGGAGCGGCGCTACAAGCTGATGGCCGCGCTGGGGGTGCGCAACCTCGCCGGCTTCAACAAAAAGGTGCGCGATGCCGTGAAAGCCGGCGAACCGCTGAAAGATCCGCTATTCGAGGCCGATCCGACCGATCCCGGCGCGCAGCCGGAAGACCTCGCAACCTTGCCGTTCATTGTGGTCATCATCGACGAGTTTGCCGACATGATGATGATCGTGGGCAAGAAGGTGGAGGAGCTGATTGCCCGGCTGGCGCAGAAGGCCCGGGCCTCCGGTATCCACCTGGTGCTGGCAACGCAGCGGCCGTCGGTAGACGTTATCACCGGCCTCATCAAGGCCAACGTGCCAACCCGCATCGCCTTTCAGGTTTCCAGCCGCGTGGATTCGCGCACGATCTTGGATCAGCAGGGTGCAGAACAGCTGCTCGGCCATGGGGACATGCTGTTCCTGCCGCCTGGCACGGCAACGGTGAACCGCATCCACGGTGCCTTTGTGGACGACCACGAGGTGCATCACGTTGTGAAATATCTGCGCTCGCATGGGGAACCCAGCTACCTGGATGAGGTTCTAAGTGAGACACAGACCACTTTTGACGGTCAGACCATCGGCGCCACAGGACTGCCGGAGGACGCGGTCAACGGTGGTGACGAGCTTTATGACAAAGCGGTGTTTGTGGTGACCCAATCGCGCCGGGCGTCTATTTCCAACGTCCAGCGGCGGCTGCGCATTGGCTATAACCGGGCCGCCCGGCTGATCGAGGAGATGGAGGCGCAGGGCATCGTGAGCCCGCCGGAGCACAACGGCAACCGGGAAGTGCTGGCACCGCCGCCGCCGGAGGAGTAATCCGATGATCAAGTTCCTGAGTCTTATGGCAGTCCTGCTGGGCGGCCTCCAGGCTGCGGCCGGGCCGGAGTCTCAGCCCGCCGCTCAACCTGAGTCCGAGCAGCCGCCGGGCGTGGCCGCTGACGCAGCTTCTGTTGCGCTGGCCGGTGATGAGGCGGCCGTTATTCTTGACGCCTTCAGCAGCGGTCTCACGAGCTATCAGGCCGATTTTCTGCAGGAGGTCTACGACGACCAGGGGCGCCTGCTGGAACGGTCCTGGGGGAACATGTCGCTGGCCACGCCGGCCTACCTGCGCTGGCACTACCTCGGCGACTTTGAACAGCTGATTGTGGCGGACGGCGAACAGGTCTGGAATCACGACGTGGACCTGGAGCAGGTAACGGTCAAAGACCAGATCGCCGCTGCCGGTGACTCGCCGCTTTACGTGCTGATGGCGCCAGCGCAGCTGGACACGCTTTATGGTCTGACGCTGGTGGCCAGCGAGGCGGAGCTGGCCCGGATCCGCCTCACGCCCCGGGAGTCCCGGTCTGATTTTGAGTGGATTGAGCTGGATCTCGAAGGTCCGCTGCTCCGCGGCCTGGCCATCGCCGACGCCTTTGGCCAGCGGACCCTGATTCAATTCAGCGAGGGCCAGCGGAATCCCGCGCTGGACCCGCAGCGGTTTCGGTTCAGCCCGCCGGAAGGTGTGGACGTGCTGTCTACCGGCGATCTGCTGCTCGAAGGCGAAGCGCTATAACGCGCTTGCCGGGCCCAACGTCCGCGGCTGGTTTTTTCCCGGGCTTTTCCTGACAATACCCGCTTTTTTGGCGGCCCCAATTCCATGCTTGACCCCCAACTTCTCCGCGCCGATGCCGAAGCAGTCCAGCGCCAGCTGGCTGATCGTGGCGCCGAATTCGATCTTGAGAACTTTCAGGCGCTGGAAGGTCAGCGCAAATCGCTGCAGGTGGAAACCGAGCAGCTGCAGGGGCGCCGCAAGCAGGTGTCCAAGGCCATCGGTCAGGCCAAGGGGCAGGGCCAGGATGCCAGCGAGCTGCTGGCCGAAAGCAACAGCATCGGGGA
>JBCCVP010000268.1:0-3109 GCA_039195135.1 Pseudomonadota bacterium
ACCAGGTCAAAGTCCCCCTGCGCATCGGTAAACGTCAGCGTGTTTTCGTTGGTAAACACGTAGGCCGCCACGGCCCGTCCGCTTCGGGCATCGCTGACGGTGCCGGTCACATTTCTGGAGAGGGTGCAGAAAATATCTTCCGTCATTCGAAACTCGACGTCGTAGTTGAGTCCCTGGTCCGACGTGCAGGACCTTAACCGGTAAAAATAACTGGACTTGAACTCATACTGCTGGGTGACTTCGGCGATCCCCACCGGCGCTTCGCCGCAGGATTGCAGCGTTGTAAACGGCGTGGCGGGGTTGATCGCGATCTCCTCCTCGTACTCCCGCAGTTCCACCCGCAGCCGGCTCAGCGCGGTGGCGTCGGCGCCGGCGATACGGATTCGCGACCGCAGCATGCAGATGGGATAGTCTTCGTGGTTGAAGGCGAACCAGTCCAGATCCTGGGGGCCGGCAAACTGGCGTCCGCTGATCTGCCAGCTCAGCTCCTCGCCTCCGTCCATAGTCGGGCTGGCAGGCCCGACCGCGTCGGGCCGACCGGCTTCAAGCCGCGGCCCTTCGATCGGCGCTGTGTCGTCGGGTTCGAATAGATCCTGCGCCGGCGCGGCGACCGGGAGTAAAAGCAGTAGAAGATTTAGGCGTTTCACCCGTCCCATTTTGCGAAGATCAGGCCAGCGAGTCCACAAAGTGACCGAACGCCGCCCGACAGGCATGCATCTGCGGATGATGCTCAGGACTCAAAAACTCCTCCCGGTCGCAGCCGGATTCAAACAGCGCCAGCAGCCGACCCGCCGCCTCATCGTCCTCCATGTCGAGATAGCTGGAGGCGAGCCGCAGGGACAGCGTTTCCGGCGGCAAGCCGAAATCGGCGCAGGGCAGGGTGGCGATGTGGTGCTCCGCCAGCAGGTGGTTGGCCAGGTCCGTGGAAGTCAGGACTTCGCGGGATCGAAGGCCCTCGCGGAAGCTGTCAAAGTTGACCGTGAGATAGAAGGCGCCCATGGGCTGAGTACTTCGGATGCCAAGCTCGCAGAGCTGTTCGTACAGCCAGGTTGTGCGCCACTCATGGATCTTCGCGCAGTCGTTGATGTGGGATTCCAGCTCCGGGCTGTTCTGATAGGCGGCCACAGCGGCGTGCTGCACCGGGGCCGACACGCAGGACCAGGTTTCGCTGGCGATGACGTTCATGGCGTTCAGACACTCCGCGCCAAAGGTCGTTTTTGGAGCAATCATCACGCCAAGCCGCCAGCCGCCCAGGGACAGGTGTTTGCTCAGGCCGCCGAAAACAAAGGTGCCTTCGGGATAGGCCGTGGCCGGGGATTGGTGAGCGTGCTGAGCCCCGGCCAGGCGAAAGTAGATTTCGTCCGACGCCACCGTCAGCTGGTGTCGCCGCGCCAGCGCCGCCAGCTGCTCCACCGCGACCTGCGGCAGCATGCGTCCGGTGGGGTTACCCGGCGTATTGACGATCAGCAGTTTTGCCGGCGCCGGGTCCCGCGCCAGCGCGTCGTCCAGGGCAGCAAAATCGAGCGCGTAGTCGTCCTCGACCCGCCCCGGAATGTGGCGAATCGGAAGGCCCAGAAGTTCAGCCTGGGGCGCGTAGCTGACCCAGGAAGGGGCGGGCAGGTAGAGCGGTGCCCCGAGCGTCATCTGGAGCGCATACAGGAGCAGTTTGCTGCCCGGGCCAATCAGCACCTGTTCCGGCGAAACGTCCAGCGCCAGGTGGTCCGAATAGTACGCCGCCACCGCGTCCCGCAGCGCCGGCAGGCCCTGGCCCGGCAGATAGCTTTTCTCCCCAGCAGCAGCGGCCAGGGCTTTGGTCAGGATGGGGTGGACGGGAAATCGTGACTCACCAAAACCCAGGTGGAAAACCGTCTCGCCCCGCGCCCAGCGGGCCTTGACGCCTTCGTTGATCGCCAGCGTGGCGGATGGTTTGATCTTGGCAACCGGCGTGGTTAGTGATGTCATGGCGGCGCCCCGGGCTCCAGAAGCTGGAAGTATGAACCCAAACGATGCGCATGCCGAGATCGTTGTCGTCGGTGCCGGCATCGCCGGCCTAGCCTGTGCCTACTACCTGACCCGAGATTCCGAACAGGCGCGGCGCGTGGTGCTGCTCGACCCGCGGCCGCCGATGAGTCTGACCAGCGCTCAATCCGGGGAGAATTACCGCGATTGGTGGCCGCATCCGGTGATGGCGGAATTTGCCCGGCGCAGCATCGAGCGCATGAGCGATTTGACCGCCCAGGCGAGCCATCCGATTCGGATGACGCGAAGCGGCTATGTGCTCGCTACCCGCCGGGATGCTGATGACCTGGCCGGCGAGTGGACCAGCGGCCGGGCGCCGGAAGATCTGCGCCTGCACACATCCCCGGGCAGCTACCCGCAGGACACCTTCTCAGGGCTGGACGTGCTCGCCGGTCCAGCCATTGAGGATCTGGGGATTGAAGGCCTGGACCCCGCGGTGCAAACGCTGATCCACGTGCGCTGCGGCGGTCAGATCGACAGCCAGCAGCTTGGGCAGCACATGCTGGAGGCATTCCGCGCCGCTGGCGGGGTTCGCAAAGGAGCCCAGGTCGTGCAGGTGGCCGGCGAAGCGCCGTTTCGCCTGGGTCTGAGCGACGGCACGCGGCTCCAAGCCGATGCCCTGGTGCTGGCGCCGGGGCCCTTCATTAATGAACTGGTTTCGCAGTTCCAGGCTCCGCTGCCAATTTCCCACGTGCTGCAGCAGAAGCTCGCATTTCCTGACGTGCACGGCGTGATCTCGCGCAACTGCCCTTTCTTGATTGATCTGGATCGCCAGGTACTCAACTTCAGCGCGGAAGAAAGGGCCGCCCTGCGGGAGGAACCGGAACTGGCCTGGCTTTGTGAAGAATTCCCGGGCGGCATCCATTGCCGGCCCGATGGTTCGGGCAACTGGATAAAAATGGGCTGGGCCTTCAACACCTCGGCCAGCGTCCCCGAGCCGGAGCCCGCCCTGAGCGACCATTTTTCTGAGGTGGTGCTGCGCGGCGCCAGCCGGCTACAGCCGGGCCTTGGGGTGTACACCGAGCGACTGCCGCGGGAAGCGGTGCATTATGGCGGGTACTACTCCATGACCGAAGAAAACTGGCCACTG
>JBCCVP010000269.1:0-3107 GCA_039195135.1 Pseudomonadota bacterium
ACCAGGCCGGCGATGGCCAGCGTATCCGCGGAGGGGGGACCGGAAGCCAGCGCCTGTTCGATGGCTTTGGACGCCTCGGATATGGCTTCGTCCGGTCCGAGGGCGCGAAAATTCCAGTACATCAGCGAAACCGCGTGCGCATAGCCCGACGCATAGCGCGGCGTTTCCGGAGACAGCTCCCGGGCCTGGGCAAACAGGTCGCGCGCCCGCTTGACGTCGGTCAGATTGCGCTCGGCCAGCGCGGCCTGGGCCACAAGGTAAAGGTTCTGCGCCTCGACGTTGCGTGGCGTTGTAGGCTTCGCCTGGGTGATGCCGATCAGCTCTGACTGCAAGGCCCGGGCGACGCTGCTGGCGATTTCGTCCTGGATCGCAAAGGTGTCGCCGTCGTCGCGATCAAAGGTCTCGGACCACAGATGAAATCCGTCTTTGGCCTGGATCAGCTGCGCCGTCACGCGCAGCGTGTCGCCGGAGCGGCGGACGCTGCCTTCCAGGATATTGGCAACACCGAGCGCGCCTGCTATCTCGCGCAGATCCTCGTTTTTTCCCTTGTAGTAGAACGAGGACGTGCGGCCCGCCACCTTAAGCCCGGAGATGTTTGCCAGGACGTTGAGCAGCTCTTCAGACAGTCCGTCGGCAAAAAACTCATCGTCCTTGGACTGACTCATCGCCACAAACGGCAGCACGGCGATGGACTGACCAGCGTCCGCTTCGGCGACCGCGGATTCGACAGTTGCCGCCGGGGCCTCCGCGCCCGCGGTCTGAGTCGACGGCGCCGACACGTCTGAGCCACCCGGCTGTCCGGCAAACTGCTGATACGCGAACAGGCCGATAATCAGCACCACGCCGGCGAGGGTGATTTTGTCCAGTCGCTGGCCGGTCTCACCCGTTATGCTGACGTCGGTGTCGATGTCACTGGTCTTGCGCAGGCCTTCTGGCGTGATCTCATAAGCCCAGGAAAAAACGGCGACGACCGGCAGACCGATCACCAGCAGAGCGGCGATAAAGGTGTCGAACCAGGCCGGAAGATCCATGGCCTCTTCCAGGGCCGTGGCGATCTGCAGCAGCAGCCAACCACCCACCAAAAACGCGCCGACGGCTCGAACCACATTCCTGCGGTTGAGCTCAGCCCAATAACCCATCAAAGCATGTCCCTGCCCAGCTGCGTCCTACTTTGAGGCACCAAAGTCATTTTCGCAACAAGCCTCCGCGTCATCTGTCAGCAAGCTGACAGTTGCCGGAAAGCATCGGGAAATTCTTGCGATTTGCTGGACACTACCAAACCGAGATGCCAGAGTCGGAACAGTATGAGAGGGGATAAAATGCGCCTCATCGGTTTGATTGTTTTACTGCTGCTGTCCACCGGAACGCCGGCTCAGTCTTCGAACTGGTTCCACGACGTCGGCCTCGCCGCGCAGCTCGGCGAGATTCGTCAGCTCGACGAGCTGCAAGAGGCCTTGATCAAAGCCTACCCGCACAAATCCACCGAGGACGTGCAGTCCCTTATCGATGCGCTGGCGCGAGACCTCCCGCTGGCCCGGCAGTTTGCCCGGCGGCTTCCCCAACACGCGGGTTCCGCGGCGCTCGCATCCACAGCGGATTGGTACGCTGGCGACCCTGCTGGAGAAGCCGTGGCCGAATTCGAGCGCCGGCTGCTCGAGTCCTGGCCGGAAGAACTACCGAAGAAGGTCTACCTCAGCGCTGAACGCTGGGCGCTGATACAACAGCTCGCCAGGGTACTGCCCCACCAGCGCTGGCGAGCGCGACTGGAATGGGAAGGCCACATCATCCTGGGCAAACTCAGCGATGCCATCGCGGGCCAGAGCGATCAGGTGATCGATTATCCGACGGAGGAGCAGTTTCAGATACTGCTGGATCAGCAGACCGGCTTTGCGGTGCGTATTTATCAGGTGGCGGACGGGCTCGATGACGCAACGCTCCAGCGGCTGCTGACCTGGCGAAGCGCTTCATCGATGGCTCGTTTCGACGAAGCAGTAGAGCAGACGCTGAAGCAAATGAGCGTGGCGCCGGCCCGCATGGCGGCGGAACGGCTCGGCCATGCTCTGGACAGCTGGGGCATTCCCTACGCAGCGCTGGAGTCGCACCTCAAAGGCGTGCAGGAGCCGCTCGATGCTTTCCGTCAGCGCCAGGTAAACCTGCTCCTGAGCCAGGCCCAGGAGCCATCTGCCAAACTCATGAAAGTTCGGGCCAGCCTGACTGAGGCCTATGACAGATACCCCGCCATGGGTGAGCTCAAACGCACCTTTGGCGCGCGAACGGTGCGGGTGCGGGAAAAGGATCGCCAACACCTGGATCAGTTCCTCAAGCTCAAGCCCGATGATTCCGACGCGCTGCTGTGGCAGGCGCACCTGGCCATGCTGGAAGGGCGGGAAGCCGTCGTTGAGGCGGCGCTGCAACACTATCAGAAGCTGAAACACCCGCTGGACAGCCGCTGGCACGTGAGCCGCGCGGTGCTCGCCTATGCCCGGCAAAACTACGAAACCGCTTATCGGCACTACCGGAAAGCCGGATTTGCGGACGTCAACGACACGCCCTGGCTGCCGTCCGAGGCCCTGGCCAACGCCTACGTGATGGCGACAAGGCGCATGCGCAATTTTGATGCCGCAGAAGACCTCCTCAAGCAGTGGCGCGAGCGGTACCCGAATGATCCCGAAAGGGTGATCTGGGACATGTCCTACCTGGTTTACAAACTGCAGGACGCGGAGCTGGCGGAGGAGGCGATTGCGGAAAACTTTGGCACGGACTGGAACGGGCCGATCCGCACCATGATGGGCATGGTGTATCTGCAATATGCCGTCGACCGACCGCAGGAACAGGAACAATGGCTGGCAAAAGCGGACACGCTGATCAACAACTGGACCTGGGGCCTGCTGCCCGTGCAGGATCTGCGGAACCCGATTCCGGCGTATCGCCTGCTGTTGGAAACCAGCCGGGTTCGAATTGATGACGTCCCGCATAATGGCATGCATCCTCTGCACTCCGCCGCCAGCGCCGGCGATCAGCCGCTGGTGGCGGCATATCTGGAACTGGGCGTAGACGTGAATCTGGAAGGGTGCTGCGGAACGCCCCTGGCCCTGGCCCTTTTCTGC
>JBCCVP010000270.1:0-3097 GCA_039195135.1 Pseudomonadota bacterium
CAGCTGCTCACCATCCCCGGGACCCTCAGCCAGGAGACGCGACAGCACTTCCGGGCCGTGGTGGACCCGCTGAACGCCGTGACGGAAAAAGACGAAGGCAATAACGAAACGGACCTGCTGCTCGGTGGCCCGATCTTTGATCGCGTGTTTGAGAACGGCTTTGAGTAGGAGGTTTTGGGCTTGATCTGGAACCAGTCTCGCCGCTGCCAGGCTGTTTCGGAACAGCTTTGAAAGCGACCAGCGATGAAGCGCTACGGCTTACGTCAGGCGGAGTCTTCGCTGCGGTAGTAGCCTCCGTAGCTGGCCACCGGTGACCAGGCCGGCGCAATTGCCGGCAGGACCGGCGCCAGGCTGGCGAGGTCACCCGCCGCGTGCACCACGCGGCCGCTGGTCACGGTCAGATCACTTTCGATGTGGCGCAAGTCCTCATCGTCGACCTCAAGATAGGGCGCGTTGAGCACCGCCAGGTCCGCAAACTGGCCCGGCTTCAGCCGCCCTTTCAGCACCTCCTCCTGGCTCAGCCAGGCCGATCCCACGGTGTGGTGGAACAGTGCTTCCTCCCGGGTCAGCTGTTGCTTCGGGCCGTGGAGCTGGGACCCGCCGACGCTGCGCCCGGTGGTGGCCCAGTAGAGGGTGAGCCAGGGGTTGTAGCTGGAAACGCGGGTGGCGTCGGAACCCAACCCCAGCGGCAGACCGGCATCGATCACGTCCCGCAGCGGCGGCGCGTTGCGCGTGGTGTCCTCGCCGTAGCGCTCCTGAAAGTACTCGCCGGCGTAGGCCATGCGCGCCTGCATGGCCATCCCGCCGCCCAGCGCTTTGATCCGGGCGAGCGTGGGCTTCTTGAGCGTTTCGCCGTGGTCGATGGCCCAGCGAATGCCGCCAAATCCCAGCCGGCCTTCACCCACCTCTAGAGCGTGCGCCTCCTCAAACACGTCCAGGATGTGATTAATCGATTCATCGTAGGTGGCGTGGATACGCAGCGGCCAGCGCTGGGTCAGCAGGTGACGCGTTACGTCCGTCAGCTGTCGCCGCCAGCCGGGCCGGGTGGTGATGTCCGGCTGGTCGGCGAGAAAGTTTTCGTAATCGCCAGCGGCCCACACCAGAAATTCGCCGCCGCCGCGCACCAGGTAGGCGTTCATCATGGCGGTGGCGCGGTTGATGCCCAGTTCAAAATTCTGCGTCCACCGTTGGAATTCCACCAGCTCCTGCCCTTTGTTCTGCGGAAACAGGTATTTGGAAATGCGCACCGGCAGCTCACCGGCCCGGGCCAGCGCATCGGAGCCGGCATAGTCCTCGGGAAACCGGTGCCCGCCGCCGCCGGCGTCGATCACGCTGGTTAAGCCAAATCGATTGAGCTCCCGATAAAAGTGTCGGGTGGAGACGGCCTGCTCGGCGGCGCTCATGGGCGGGAGGGCACCGATGGTGCCGTACAAAAGATCAGGGTTGGGCTGGGCGTGAATGATGGCCCCGCCGTCGGCGGTGAACTCGTACGCGGTGCCCGGTGGCGTGGCCGTCTCGGGTGAGATACCCAACGCTTTCACCGCGGCGCGGTTGAGAAATCCCTGGCTGTAGAGAAACAGCACATAGACCGGCGTATCCGGCGCCGCTCGGGTCAGCTCGGCGGGGGTCGGCATGCGCTTTTCCGCAAACTGATAGGGGGACCAGCCGCCGACAACTCGCACCCACTGTCCGGCCGGGGTGCGCCGAGCCTGGTCCGCGATCCGGTCCAGACCCTCGGTCAGGGAGGGCAGGCCGTCCCAGCGTAGTTCCAGCGCGTAAAACCGGCCGGCCCGGGTGGGGTGCATATGGCTGTCGTTGAGGCCGGGAATGACGGTGCGGCCACCGAGCTCAATCACCTGCGTTGCGCCGCCCGCAAGTTGCAGGATGTCGCGGTTGTCCCCCGTGGCCTGAATCAGGCCGTTGCGGATCGCCAGGGCCTGGGCTCGTGGTCGGGTTGAATCCTGGGTCAGGATCTGCCCGCCGGTGAGTATCAGCTCCGCGGCGTTGGCCTCGATCTGGGCCTGAGCAGCGCCACCGCCCCCCAGCAGCGTACCGGCGCCGGCGAGGGCGGCCAGGCTCAGAAATTCCCGGCGGGAAATGGCCAGTGCGTTTTTATCGGACACGTCAAATGCTCCGTGGCGCCGCAAAGCGCGCTTGTCAGGATCTGGGCACGCCCCGGATTGGAGCGTGCCCGGAGAGACGGCTTAAGCCGCGACCGGGTCCACCACGGGACCATGCTCGGCCCGCTCCGGTGCGCCATGCACCATGGTGTAGGCATAGTCGATGCCCATGCCGTAGGCGCCACCGTGCTCTTTGATGATTTCCATCAGGGCGTCGTATTTTTCCCGCCGCGCCCAGTCCCGCTGCCATTCCAATATGGTCTGGATGGTGGTCATGGGCACCACGCCCGCCTGCACCATGCGCTGCATGGCATTGTCGTGTGCCAGCTCGCTGGTATCGCCGGATGCATCGGCCATCATGTAGATCTCGTAGCCGGCGTCAGCCATGGCTGAGAAGGCAAACATGTTGTTGCAGATGCCGGTCCACAGACCGGAAACGATCACCTTGTTGCGGCCGTTGGCGGCCAGCGCGTCCCGCACCTTCTGGTCATCCCAGGAATTCATGGAGGTGCGCTCAAGGATGGGGTTTTCCGGGAAAACCGCCAGCAGTTCCGGGTACGTGTAGCCGGAAAACGACGTGGTCTCCACGGTGGTAATGGTGGTCGGGATTGCAAACAGTTTGGCCGCCTTGGCGAGCGCCACCACGTTGTTCTTGAGCGTCTGCCGGTCGATGGACTGTACGCCGAACGCCATCTGCGGCTGGTGGTCGATAAAGATCAGCTGCGAGTTTTTCGGCGTCAGCAGCTCAGGTTTACTGGTCATGGTCGGATGACTCCTCTTGTTGCATTACTGCGGTGGTTGCGGCGCGGCCGCACTCCAGAAACTGTGGTCCTGGCTGTTGCCAGTGACCGTCGACGCCGCCATTGTCTGATGGATCTTTTTAGAAGACAATAATTAAAAATATAGAGATATTGTCTCCAAAAAAGGATACATTAGAGGTTTATTTAAATCAGAAAACGCCGTTATGATTCCCTCGG
>JBCCVP010000271.1:0-3075 GCA_039195135.1 Pseudomonadota bacterium
CTGGCGCTTTTGACGGCCTAATGCAACAAAACCCAAGATGTTGTGTGTGAGGGCTGGCGTAAACCCAATATCATGAAACCGCTGCGGCCTTTTTTCGCCGCGTTGAGCTTCTTTTCAGTGTGCTTCAGCGCGGCGTCCGCCGCGTAGCACGCCCTGCCGCCGTGCCCCGGCGACCAGCAGGATGGCGGTCAGGATAAGCGCCCACAGGCTCAGTCCAGGCACCGCCCGCGCGACGGAGAGATTAATCAGAAACGAGCCTCCGGCGCCGGCACCGTACGAGCACAGGAGCTGCCCCCGGGACCCTGCGCGGGGTTCAGCGGCGGTAATCCTCAATGCAAATGGCGAACGCGCCGTCACGCCGGATTGGCGGGAACGGGTAATGGAGAACACGCCATCGCCGTCGTCCAGAAACTCACAGTTCACGTCGAAGGCGGACCCGTTGTCGGCCTGGTTGGTGATCTCAAACTGGCGAAACACGGTTTCGCCCGGCCTGCTCGGACCCAGAATCAGCTCAAATTCACTACCCGCTGGCGGGTCCGGCACAGGTGGATTAGCGCTGACGCGGCAGCTGATTTCTGTGGTGCTTGGCGAGTTCAGGCCACTGTGCATACAGCGGTGCACGGCGGAAAATGTCCCGGGCGCAGCGCTTTGGCACTGCGCCAGCACCTCGATGCCGGACTCGTTGGGGAGGGTCAAGGGAATATCGCCAAGCACCTGGATCTGGGCATCTCCGTCGAGACTGCAGGCAAGATCAGCAATGGGGCCGCCGGCCGCGTCCAGCCGGAATGCCTGTTGCGAGACGGCATCGATGTCCACCGGGTCCGGCAGCAGCGTGACGCTTTGCGGGACGACAAGCTCCGGTTCGATACGGATTTCGATGGAGCCATTGCGAGTGCCGTTAGGCGTAATGGCGTTGATGGCCCGGTCCGAATAGATCTCGTTCTGAATGAGTACTGGAAACGTGCCGGCGGTCGCCTGAGGGCTAACCCGGAAGGTAGCCTGCAGCAGAGGGATTCGGTCTTCTATAACTTCCAGCGTCGGGCTGAAAAACGCGACGGTAAACATCGATCTTTCAAAGTTTCCCTGGGGACAGGTCGGCAGCGGACACTCGACGGAGAGGAATACAACGCCATCCGGCGCAACAAAGTCAGCCTGTCCTCCGACCGCCTCCGATCCCGTTCCCAGGTAATTGCAGGTAAGCGTGCCGGTCTGACCCACCACCGCACTTGCCGTCCCGCATTGCATCGCAGGTTGGGCGGAGGCCCCCAGCGAAGCAAGCAATAGCAATAACCCGCCGGTCGCGCGGTCGGGGCCGATCATGTGAGGAGTTTTTGCGAACACAGGCGGTAGACGCGCTGCAGCGGCTTTCCCCCTAGTGGTCCGAAGGAAGCGCAAATAACCCGCCCGCGGCGGCCCGGATGCTCTATAATGTGCTCCCGTTATGCATAACGGCTCCCACCTGATTTCTGGGCTCACACCGGCAACCACCGGCCGGCCCGCGCACCTGTTTCGGAGGCTCTCTTGGCGGCGCTGATATTTGTTACCGGCGGCGTGGTGTCGTCGCTGGGGAAAGGGATTACGTCAGCTTCGCTGGCGGCGATCCTGGAGGCCCGAGGTCTCAAGGTCACGCTGATGAAGCTGGACCCGTACATTAACGTTGATCCCGGCACGATGAGCCCTTACCAGCATGGTGAGGTGTACGTCACGGAGGACGGAGCGGAAACCGACCTGGATCTGGGGCACTACGAGCGGTTCGTGAGTACCCGTATGAGCCGGGACAACAATTACACCACCGGCCAGATCTACGAGAACGTCATTCGCAAGGAACGGCGGGGCGACTACCTCGGCGGCACGGTGCAGGTGATTCCGCACATCACCGACGAGATCAAGGCCTGCATCCGGCGCGCCGCCGACGGCTTCGACGTGGCCATGATCGAAATCGGCGGCACCGTGGGTGACATCGAGTCGCTGCCGTTTCTGGAAGCCATCCGCCAGCTTGGCGTGGAGCTCGGGCCCCAGCGGGCGCTGTTTATGCACTTAACGCTGGTGCCGTTTATCAAAGCCGCCGGCGAGATCAAAACCAAGCCCACGCAGCACTCGGTGAAGGAGTTGCGCTCCATCGACATTCAGCCGGACATTCTGCTGTGCCGCAGTGAGCAGTCCTTAAGCGAAGAAGATCGGCGCAAGATTGCCCTGTTCACCAACGTGCAGGAGCGAGCCGTCATCTCGGCCGTGGACGTGCCCTACATC
The DNA here is from genome assembly GCA_039195135.1 of Pseudomonadota bacterium. GTDB lineage: Bacteria > Pseudomonadota > Gammaproteobacteria > Xanthomonadales > SZUA-38 > JANQOZ01. The sequence continues at coordinate 2,251 of JBCCVP010000271.1, forward strand.
TATGAGCTGCCCCTTTGGTTTCACTCTCAGGAGCTGGACAGGATTGTGATTGAGCGCCTGGGCCTCGACGCGGCGGAATCGGACCTTGCCAAATGGCAGGCGGTGGCGGATGCCAACCGCCGTCCCAAGTCCGAGGTCACCGTCGCCATGGTGGGGAAGTACATGGAGCATTCCGACGCGTACAAGTCCCTCACCGAGGCGCTGGATCACGGCGGTCTGCATCAGGGCATTAAGGTCAACGTGCAGCGCATCGATTCGGCCAAGGTGCTGGTGGAAGGGCCCCAGGTGCTGCAGAACGCGGACGCGATCTTAGTACCTGGCGGCTTTGGCGAGCGCGGCTTCGAAGGCAAGGTGGCGGCGGCCCGCTATGCGCGGGAAAACGGCATTCCGTACCTCGGCATCTGCCTGGGACTGCAGGTGGCGGTGGTGGACTTTGCCCGCTCGGTCTGCGAGCTGGAAGGCGCCAACAGCACCGAGATGGACCCGGATAGCCCGCACCCGGTGATCGGCCTGATCACCGAGTGGCGCGGCCCGAACGGCGAGGTGGAACTGCGGGACGAGAACAGCGACCTGGGCGGCACCATGCGCCTCGGCGCCCAGGACTGCCACCTGGTCAGCGGCTCGCTGATCCGCGAGGTCTACGGCGAGGACGTTATCCGCGAACGCCACCGGCACCGGTACGAATTCAACAACTTCTATCGCGAGCTGCTGCAGCGCCGGGGACTTGAGTTGGTGGGCTTTTCCAGCGACAAAAACCTGGTTGAGATTGTCGAGCTGCCGGATCACCCCTGGTATATCGGCGTGCAGTTCCATCCGGAATTTACC
>JBCCVP010000272.1:0-3073 GCA_039195135.1 Pseudomonadota bacterium
AAACGCAGTGGCCGCGACCGGGTGGAAGAAATTGGCCCGGACGAGGCCCATCGGCTGCCCCTGGCAAGACCGCTCGGCTGAGCGCCGGTCCGGGACTACCCGGACGTTTCTCTCTTCCATCCGTCACCGCAATGAGGCCGCGTAAAGGCGCCAGGACTGCTATCATTCAGGCATCGATACTCGACCCCATTTTTTGATCTTCTGGTTGCTGCTGGGAGCCGCCGTCGTGGCGGTGTGGGATGCCCAGCGGGGCCACCTCGTGCCTGAGGTTTCACTCACCGAACTGCAGGCCGATATCGCCGCCCTCGCGCAGGTGCCCCACCCCCTTGGGTCGGAAGAAATCCGCCAGCAGCGCCAGCGCCTGGCGGAGCAGCTCACCGGCTACGGCCTGGACGTGTCGATTCAGCGCGAGCGGGTGCACTACCGGCACCCGGGCGCGTCGGGTCCGGAACCCCGGGTGGCCTGGGTGGAGAACATCGTAGCGGTTCGGGCCGGCCGGGCCGGGGCGGACACGCTGGTGGTGATGAGCCACTACGACTCCGTCTGGCAGGGGCCAGGGGCCGCGGACGCCGGCTCCGGCGTCGCCGCGGTGCTGGCGGCGGCGCGCGCCGTCGAGAGCCAGCCCACGCTGGAAAACACGATGGTGTTTCTGCTCACCGACGGCGAGGAGATGGGGCTGTTTGGCGCGCAGGCCTTTTTCCGCGAGCATCCGCTGGCGCCGGAGGTGGACCTGGTCCTCAACTTTGAGGCCCGGGGCAACGCCGGCCCGCCGCAGATGTTCCAGACCAGCGAGGGTAATGCGGCGCTGATCCAGTCGCTGAACGAGGTTCTGGGCGCTACCCTGGCAAACTCCCTGAGCTTCGAAATCTATCGTTTCATGCCCAACGATACGGATCTCACGATCTCGCTGGGGGAGGACATTCCGGGCCTGAATTTTGCGTTCATCGACGGCTTTCCCCACTACCACAGCCAGACCGACCGACCCCGGCAGCTGTCCACCCGCAGCCTGCAGCAGCAGGCCCAAATTGCCGTGCAGCTGACGCAGCATTTCGCCAACACCGACCTGTCCATCGCCCGCGGCACGGCTAACAGCACCTATTTCAATCTCACCAGCCGTCTCCTGCTGCACTACTCGCTGACGCTGGCGCACGTGGTCGCCGGCCTGACGGTCCTGCTCTTTCTGGCCGGCTGGGCCCGGGGATTTTCCACCCAGCAGTACAATTGGCGGGACTTGGGGGCGGCTTTTGCCACGCTGCTGGCCATCTGTCTCGTGGTGTCCAATCTGTTTGAGGGCCTTACAGACCTTGCCATCAGCCAGGTCAGCCGGCGGGATGCAGATTTCTGGCGCTTTTTTTACCTCTACAAGATGAATCTGGCCGGTGGCGCGCTGGTCACCCTGGGCGGGGTGGTCTGGCTGTGTCGCCGCCTGTCGGTCAAGGTGCCCTGGCTGTGGGTCATTCCGCTACTGGGGGGCCTGGTGGCCCTGAGCTGGCAGGCCGGGCGCCTCGTACCCGGGGCGATTGCCGCCGCGGGAGCCCTGCTGCTGCTGATCCCCGGTCGGGCGGGCATCCCCTCGCGCGCCCTGGTCGCTGCCGGCGGCCTGGTCTGGGCGCTGGCCACCGTGGGCCTGGCCCTGACCCTGCCCCACGCCAGCTACGTGGCGGCCTGCCTTGCCGCGGGCGCCGGCCTGGTGCTGTTTACCCGACCCGGCACTGCGGCCGCCGGGTGGGTGCAGTGGCTCTGGCTGCCCGCCATCGTGATCTGGTCCGCGGTGATCTATAACCTTTACCTGGGGCTGGGCGTGTTCCTGCCGCAGCTCCCGCTGGCTCTGCTGGCGTTGCTGGTGGCACTCATCTTCGCCCCCATCGCGCCCCGCGCCAGCGCTGCCAGCACGGCCGCCGTTGCCGCCGGCGCCACCATCATTGCGCTGTCCTGGTATCAGTTCGGCTTTTCCGATACCGAGCCTCAGCCTTCGGACCTTTTTGTGCTGACGGACGAGGCCTCGGGCAACAGCCGCTGGGCCAGCATGGATCCCCAACCGCCCACCTGGGCCCAGGATCTATTCCGCGGCGCTGAGCCGCAGGCGGGAACAACCTTCACACCCACCCGGCGCTCCGACTGGTGGCTGGGGGAGCAACTGCCGTCCCCCGCACCGGCCCTGGGCTTTGCGCGGGTCCCGGTAGAAAACAGCGATGAGATCCGGCTGCGGTCTACCGCGTCAACGCCCGGCGCCTGGCTCTACTTCGACCCGGCGGAAAACGTCCGCACGGTGCGGGTGGACGGGGAGCCGGTACTGGGTCTTGAAAACCGGCTGCGGCTGTTCGGCATGCCCGCCGGGGCGGAGCTTGAAATCCGCACCGATGGACCGCTGGAGGTCACCTGGCTGCTGGCCCGGCCGGGCCGGGGAGCCGCAGCGCCGGAGCGGCCGGACAGCTACATGCCAACCCCCGGCAGCCGCTCCGACACGCTGCTGTGGCGGGGCCAGACTTCGCTGGCCGACCAGGTGATCGAGGCGCCGGAACCAGCGGCGGAGCCGGCCGCCGAAGCTGAGGAAGCGGCTGACGCCAACTGATCTGCCGGGCGCACCCGTCGCCCGCTGCGCCACCACAGCAAAACCTGCCGGGCCAAACCGTTCTACCATGAACCTCAGCGAACAACGCGCCGGAAGGCGTGCGCGACTTGAGGGCAAGCATTATGACAATCCTCAGCACCCGCAGTGCCGCAGTCATTCTTGTCGGGCTCCTAGGGTTTACGTCGGCACCGGCAGATCCGGAACTGCTGGCGGTAGTGGCCTCTCGGGGGGACAACCAGTCTGGACTGGTATTGGCCCCGAATGGTCAGACGGCCTGGTGGTCCGCCTGGGACGGCGTATGGGGGAAAGCTCCGGCGGGGCCGCGAAAACTCTACCGGTCTGAACGAAGCGCCGGCATCTGGTCGGCGGCAACCCCCGCCGTCTTTTCCGGCGAGTATCACGACGACGATCCGTTTGTCTCTCCCGATGGTCGTTGGCTGTACTTCGTTTCGGAGCGGCCGGGTCCCTCCGGGGAGGCCGGCAACGCAGACATCTTCCGCA
>JBCCVP010000273.1:0-3051 GCA_039195135.1 Pseudomonadota bacterium
ACGACCTGGCCTGGTCCGCGGACGACCGCCAACTTCTGGCCAGTACCAACACCGGAATCCTGGTGTACGACCTGGACGAGGGTGCTTTTGTGCACGACGTCGCGCTGTCAGCGCCCGTCTACGGCGTTCACTGGGCCGATGAGCAAACGCTGGCTTTCAGCCAATACGAAAACGACCAGTGGCGCGCTTATTTATGGCGGTTGGATCAGGGGGAAGCCAAGTCGCTTGCTGCGCGGTGGGCATTTTCTCTGCAAAACGGGCAGCAGCAGATTTTCTTTGATCAGGAGCTGGTGCCTTTCCGGGATGGTCGCGAGCTCACTGTGCTTCAGCAATGTGTGCATTCGCTCTGGCGCTATCAGCTTCGTTTGCACCTGGACGGCACAGACCTCTACTGTCACGCCGCGGATACGGCGAATGATCTTCTGCGATTAGACGCCGAGCTCAACGTCGATCGATTGCCGGACTCGGTGCACCGATTTGAGTTCTTCAGCGTTCGCGGCGGGCGCATCGCCAGCAGCCGGGTGGCCAGTTCCCACAGCGACATCATGCGCACGGAAAGCAGCAGGCCCTAGTGTGCGACAGCACACTAGCGGGCCCACTGCCGTACCGGTTACTGCAGGTTTGTCACCCGACCCCAGGCCACATTGGTAATCCGCCAGCCGGTGGCCAGCTTGTACAGAATGATGTTTTTGACGTAGGTATTTTCCGGCGCCTCCGGCTGGTAGCGATGCAGGGAGGTCACCACGGCCATATCGTTGTAGATGTCGATATCGAGCAGGTTGTGAATGACCGCGTCCGCCCCTTTGCCGGTGGGGTTATCCAGCGGCGGCGTGCCGTAGGAATGTTGGCCGTCCTGGTCGATGCGGTGGTAAAGCACGGTTTCAGAAATACACTTTGAAGAGTGCTCCTTGCTACCGTGAAGATCCCACTGGTAGAAACATTCCATGGCGGCTTTAATCTGTTCCCGGTCAGTTTCTGCATGAGCCGCAGAGGCGAGCAGCAAGGCAAAAGTCAGCGTAGCTATCGTTTTCATACTATCTCCGTATCAGGGTTGCGACTTGGTGTTGGCGGCCTGCGGTTGATTGGTCAGCGCTTCGAGTAACGCCTTCGCCAGCGGACCTGCGGACGCAGGGTTCTGGCCGGTCAGCAGGTTGCCATCGCGAACCACCCAGGGTTCGTAGGGGGCGGCGGCGCTGAATTCTGCTGCCAGCTCGTTGAACTTGTCCTCGAGAAGGAAAGGGTAGTTTTCCCGGGCCCAATCTCCTTCTTCGGCGTTGGATTTGGCCGTGAGCCGCTTCCCGTGCACCAGCAATCGACCGTCACTCAAACGCACTTTGGCGAAGGCCGCGGGTCCATGGCAGTCGGCGGCGATGGGTTTGCCAGCTTCGTAAAGCTTGGCGGTTATGCGGTTGACCTCCGGGTGATCGTAGAGATCGAACATGGGCCCTGCGCCACCGGGGACGTAGAGTGCTCGATAGTCGTTTGGCTCCACGTCGGCAAGATCCAGGGGTGCGCTCAAGGTGCTGGTGAGGGCCGCCAGCGTAAGCCGCTCGTCCTCGGTCATGGTGTCGGCGCCCGCGCCAACCCCGGGTGCGCCGTTGGGTGTCGCAAAATCAACCTCGACACCAGCGTCGGAGAGGATCTTGTATGGCGTCAAAACCTCCGGGAGCCAGTAGCCGTGTTCATGCGCGGAGAGGATAAACAGCACTTTTTGTGCGGCCACGTCTTTGGCCGGCACCTTCGGCACAAGGCCCGCGAGGACCAGGCCAAGTAGCAGCACAGCGGCGACCGATCTTTGTTTGCCCACAGGTTTCTCCAACGTGTGTCCCAAGTGCCGAAGCCTGCAGCCTGACGGCAACGCAGTCATTGGAAATTCGTGATTTTTGATGAGGATTTGTGATGGTGGACCCAAAGGACCCATCGGGGCGGGAAACCGCGGCAATGGTGCGGCCCACCGACGGCGGCGCCAACCCCGGCCGGCCGGCGCGATGGTTGCGATTGCGTCTCGTTTTGCTAGTGTCCGGGATCACCCCATGCAGACGCGCCCCGGGAGGATTGATGGCATCACCCAACTTATTGCGGACGCTGACGGCCGCCACTTTTCTGCTCCTGGGCCCAGCGGCCAGCGGGAATGAGCTCACGCTGGCGGGCGTCACAAACGTACGGTTACTCGACGCGGGCAGCTTTGTGGTATCTGGTCTGCCGCGCTTTGCGCGGGAAGAGACCTTCGAGTTTCTCGAGCGCCAGGACGGGGGCATCACGCTGCTCTCCGCCACCACCATGAGCGACGGCGCGCTGCGGGTGCAGGCCCGCTACGACTACGATGCCGGTTGGAACGCGGTGCGCGCCGTAGGCCAGGGCATCTATGGCGATGAGCCGGTACGGGTAACGCTGCACACCGAGCCGGGCAGCGTGGTGGTCCGCGTTCGAGGTGAAACCACGGAGGTCGACGCCAGCGTGCCCTGTCCTGACGGTTGTTTCATGGACATGGGCCCCAGCGGCAGCCCCATGTTTGTGATGACTCACCGCTACGATCACGTCCGGGGCGGCACCCAGACCTTCCGCTGGGCGGCGCAGGACCTGCGCCGCGATTTTACCAGCCCCGATAACCAGCGGGCGGAACTGCGGCTGCGCCGGGAGTTGCCGGTGAAGCGCGGTGACGGGTCATCGATCACTATTCGCGAATACGAGATGGTCGAAAGCGTTCCGACACCCGATGGCAGCGATTATGTACTGGAGTTTGATCTTTGGACCGACCGCGACGGCCGGCCCATGGGCTACCGCATCAACCGCGCCGGCGGCAAACCCAGCACCTCCGGCATCCTCGGGTTTCGCCGGGGATTCGAAGACGTGCGGGAGGTTGTCGCCAAACGCTGATTTTCGGGTACGCCCCCGGCAGGGCCGGGGGGTGGCAACGCCAATCCTGGCCCGCCGGGCCCGACAAGGACCCGGCGAGCCGGAGAGGTTATTGCTAGCTGGCTTTGGCGATATCACCGGACCAGGCATTGGCCTGGAATACCGAGTCGACCGGTGTGTCGGCGATGTGGTTGG
>JBCCVP010000274.1:0-3038 GCA_039195135.1 Pseudomonadota bacterium
ATCCAATTACAACTGCGTCGGGGTGCACTATGCCGCTAAAAATTATGCTTGAACTCAGCGACAAGGATCTGGCCCATTTCCGCCGATCCATGAAGTCGGTCCAGAAATCCGCGGTGGATAAGCCGATGGATGAGATCGCCGACGCGGCGCGGGCGCTCATCAAAGCGTCAAAAAAGGAAAAACCACCCGAGTTTGTTGCCGACCGGCTTGGCTGCCTGGGACAGCTGGTGGAGATGCTCACCGATGAGGAGTGGAAACTTGCCGGCGGAGATCAAAAGCGTATTGCCGCCGCGCTCTCCTACTTTACCGAGGCGCAGGACCTGATCCCGGACGATATTCCCGGCCTGGGGTTCCTGGACGACGCGATCATGATCGAACTCGTCACGCGGGATCTCAAGCATGATATGGAAGCCTACCGGGATTTCTGCACCTTCCGCTCAACTAAGGAGGCGGCGCTGAAAAAGTCGGGCAAGTCGGGCGGGACCCGGGAGGCCTGGCTGGCGGATCGTCGGGCTGTGCTCCAGTCCCGCATGCGGCGTCGCCGGAGCCGCGGCGCGTCCCGTTACATCTGGGGCTAGTTCCCCCCTGGCTGGAGGCCGGCTTCCGGCCGGCCTTCGCCACCTCCCAATCACCGCTGGCGGTCTTCGCGGAAGCGTTCATAATGCGCTGCTCTCATAACGGCCAAACGCACCATGGAAAAGCGATTTCTGGGTAGGAGCGGGCTGCAGGTGTCCGCCCTCAGCTACGGGGTGATGACCTTCGGCGGAGATGACAACTTCAAGGTCGTCGGAAACACGCAGGTTGACGAGGCGCGGCGGCTGGTTGATCTGTCGATTGATCACGGCGTGACGCTGTTTGATACGGCGGACATCTACTCCGACGGGCTTGCCGAGTCCATCCTCGGCGAGGTGCTGGAGGGGCGCCGGCAGGACGTCCTTGTCGCCACCAAAGCGTTTGGCACCATGGGTCCGGGGGATCACGACGTGGGCCTGTCCCGGCGCCACCTCATCGATGCCTGCGACGCGAGCCTGCGGCGCCTGCGTACGGACTGGATCGACCTGTATCAGGTCCACGGCTTTGATTCGTACGTGCCGCTGGAGGAAACCCTGCGGGCGCTGGATGACCTGGTGCGGTCCGGCAAGGTCCGCTATATCGGCTGTTCCAACTATTTTGCCTGGCAGCTGACCCGGGCTCTCGGCCTTTCCGAACGGGCTGGTCTGGAGCGGTTTATCGGGCAGCAGATTCAGTACTCACTGCTGGTGCGGGATGCGGAGATTGAGCTGCTCCCGGCGGGCATCGAGCAGGGAGTTGGCGCTTTGATCTGGAGTCCGCTGGCCGGCGGCTACCTGACGGGCAAGTTCCGCGACGCCGAGGCCTCGAGCAGCCGCCTCGCGCAGTCCGATCAGCTCGGGGCGCTGGATACGGCGCGGCCCCGGGCCGTGGTGGATGCGCTGTTTGAGGTGGCGGGGGAACTGGACGGCGCTACCCCGTCGCAGGTTGCGCTGGCCTGGCTGCAACAGCGGCCGGGGGTTACCAGCGTGATCATCGGCGCCCGCAACGAGGCGCAGCTGCTCGACAATCTGAAGGCGGCGGAGCTGACGCTCAGCGACGCGGCGATGAGAAAACTGGACGCGGTCAGCCACGTGGCGAAGGGCTATCCGTTTGAGCATCAGCAGCGCTGGTCCTTCAATCGAAGCACCTCGCCATTCCCAGAGTCTTGACACCCGGCGCGGCATGCTGGGCAGCAAAATTTTTCTCAAGGATCAGATTTCCATGACTGACAGCAGTGCTTATCAACCGCCAAAGGTTTGGACCTGGGATGCGGAAAGCGGCGGCAAATTTGCCAACATCAACCGGCCCATTGCCGGGTCCACCTTCGATAAGGATCTGCCGGTTGGGAAGCATCCGCTGCAGGTGTATTCCCTGGCTACCCCCAACGGCGTCAAGGTGACGGTGATGCTCGAGGAGCTGCTGGCGCGGGGCCATGCGGGCGCCGAATACGACGCTTGGCCGATTCGCATCACCGAGGGGGATCAGTTCAGTTCCGGTTTTGTGGCCGTTAACCCCAACTCCAAGATTCCCGCGCTGGTGGATCGCAGCGGGGCATCGCCGGTACGGGTTTTTGAGTCCGGTTCGATTCTGGTTTACCTGGCGGAGAAGTTTGGCGACTTTTTGCCGGGCGGTGGTGCCGAGCGCGCCGAAACCATGAACTGGCTGTTCTGGCAGATGGGCAGTGCACCTTACCTGGGCGGTGGCTTTGGCCACTTCTACGCCTACGCGCCGGAGAAGTTTGAGTACCCGATCAACCGCTTCGCGATGGAGATCAAGCGGCAGCTCGACGTGCTGAACCGCAACCTTGCCGAACGCGAGTATCTGGCCGGCGATACCTACACCATCGCCGATATTGCCACCTGGCCCTGGTACGGTGCTCTGGCCCGAGGTCTGCTCTACGACGCGGGGGAGTTTCTCGCGGTGCACGAGTACACCCACGTGGTGCGCTGGGCCAACCAGATCGCCGAGCGGCCAGCGGCGCAGCGCGGTCGCATGGTGAACCGCACGTTTGGCGAGCCGGAAACCCAGCTTCACGAACGCCACAGCGCGGAAGACTTCGAGACCCAGACGCAGGACAAGCTGCAGGCGCAGGGCTGAGACGATGCCCGGTCGGGAAGAACTGGATCGGGCGCGGCGCCAGACTCAGGCCGTCTACGAACGACAGGCGCAGGGCTACGACCGGCACCGGGTGCGGGTGTTTTATGAGAAAGCCTGCCTTGACCGGTTGATCGAACGGCTGCCGCCCGGAGGGCACGTGCTGGATCTGGGCTGCGGCAGCGGCGAGCCCATTGACCGCTATCTTCTGGAGCAGGGCTTTGCGGTGACCGGTCTGGACTACTCCGAGCCGATGCTGGCGCTGGCCCGGAGTCGCTTTCCCGAAGCCACCTTTATCCGGCAAAATAAGGTTGAAAACGCAATGAGTTATTATGAAACCTCTGGGCTGTCGTAAGTTGGCGGCATGGCTAACTCAGATCACACAGCACAGC
>JBCCVP010000275.1:0-3013 GCA_039195135.1 Pseudomonadota bacterium
AGGAGTCTGGGCCGTGTCTCAGTCCCAGTGTGGCTGATCATCCTCTCAGACCAGCTACCGATCGTCGCCTTGGTGAGCTTTTACCTCACCAACAAGCTAATCGGACGCGGGCTCATCCTAAAGCGCCAGCCGAAGCCAGCTTTACCCCGTAGGGCTTATGCGGTATTAGCTCGAGTTTCCTCGAGTTGTCCCCCACTTCAGGGCAGATTCCCACGCGTTACTCACCCGTCCGCCACTCGTCGCCAGAGAGCAAGCTCTCCGCGTTACCGTTCGACTTGCATGTGTTAAGCATGCCGCCAGCGTTCAATCTGAGCCAGGATCAAACTCTTCAGTTTATAAAGTTTGCTTCACAGCCGGATGTCCCTAAGGATGTCCAGTTGATCTGCGATCTTCTTGAAGAGCCTTAATCCATCGATTTCTCAACTGAATTTAGGCTTTCTTACATAATTGACACTTGCTCAAGTGCAAGCGCCCACACAAATGATTTAGTTCTAATTGTGAAAGAGCAAAAAACAACCGGCGAGCCTTTCGCTCACCGGGCCGGCTATTATGCGCCGACCGTTAATTTTGGTCAACATCCAATGGCGCCGCTTTTGCTTGCCATCACCCCGTTTCGGGTTAAAACGTCAGGCCAAAATAAAGCGCCGCGAAGAGCCTCCGCGGCGCTGAGGAGGCGTATTATAGGGACGCGCCTCAGGCTGTCAACAACTTTTCTGCAGTTTTTTTTCCTAGCCGCCCAGCGGGACACTTAACGCCCTAAAAACAAGCCTTTCCGCGCCTTTCACGCCGACCAGATTTTGCCTGCGGCGGCGAAAAAAGCCATCCCTCCGCGGGCCGCGGCGGACGCTTCTGGATGATCTGCGGGTTGGCTCAGCGAGCCGGTCCCGCCGCGGCGCGGAGTTTTTTCCACCGGGCGGAGAGTTCATCGAGCCGCAGGTCGGCGCAGGCGCCGGGGGAAACCCGCGTTCGGACGCTGTCTTCGGCGCTGCGCGCACTGGCATCTTCGCCCATGGCTGAGCGGTAGGCGTCGCGGAACGGTATTCCCTCCCGCGCGGCATCCACGGCGATATCGGTGGCGAACATGGCGCTGTCGATGGCCGCCGCCATCCGATCCCGGTGCAGCGTCATGTCGGTCACCAGCTCCGGCACCAGCCGCAGCGCCGGCAGCACGCTTTCAAACGCGCGGATCACCGGTGGTTTGGTAACCTGGAGATCGCGCTGATATCCCGATGGCAGCGACAGCGCTGCCTGCAGCTCCGCGAGAGCTCCGGCCACCACCGCATGACGCGCCCGCAGCAGCTCCACCGTATCCGGATTGGCCTTGTTGGGCATGATGGAAGATCCCGTCACGTAACGCTGCGGCAGCGACAGGAACTGAAACTCCTCGCTGACATAAAGGCTCAGGTCCCAGGCCAGCCTTCGCAGTTCCAGCGTTGCCTGGGCCAGGGCCGTGACCGCCTGCAGTTCAAACCGGCCCCGACTGTTCTGCACGTACTGGGGGTTGAGCTGGAGCCGGTCGAAGTTCAGCTCTTCCGCCACCGCATCTCGTGCCAGCGGCAGATTTACCCCATAGCCCGCCGCGGTCCCCAGCGGACTTGAGTTCATCCAGCGCCGGGTCAGCTGAGCAAGCTCAGCGATATCGGTAAATGCCTCGGCGAGGCCGCCCAGCCACAGGCCGACGGTAGACGGCATGGCCCGCTGCAGATGCGTATAGCCCGGCATCACGGTCATTTCATCTTGCCGGGCCCGGCTAAGCAGGGCCCCGGCGATGTCGAGCAGCACAGCCGCCAGCTGATCAAGGCGGTCGCGAAGGTACAGTCGCAGGGCGGTCTGAACTTGATCATTGCGGCTGCGCCCGGTGTGCACCTTGCCACCCAGCGGACCCAGGCGCTCGGTCAGATAGGCCTCGATGGCCGAGTGCCCGTCCTCATGCGGTGGGCCGAGCACAAACGTGCCCTGCTCCACCTCCGCCGCCAGCGCTTCAAGCCCCGAGACCAGGGCGCCCTGTTCGTCGGGATCAACGATCCCAATCTGGCCCAGCCCGTTCACGTGGGCCACGGTGGCCCGGATATCGAAGACGATGAGATGCCGGTCAAGCAGCACGTCCTCGCCGGCCAGAAAAGTCTGAACTTCGTCGTCGGCGCCGGCGAGGCCTTCCTTCTGCCACAGTCGATCGGTCATCCGGTGCTCCGGGCGTCGAGGCCGAGCAGTTCGTCAAAGCCGGCCATGCGGTTCAGGTTCTGCAGCGCCTGGCTGGCGGCTCCCTTGAGCAGATTGTCGATGCACGCGACAAAGCGAAGCTCGCGGGGATCTTCGCTATTCTGGACAAATCCGCCGATGCGCACATGAGGGCGACCGCAAACGTGCACAATTTCCGGGATTTCCTCGGTGACCTCAATCAGCGGCTGATCGGCATACCAGGCGCGAAATCGGTCAGCCGCGGCAGCGGGATCCAAGGCCAGAGACAGGCGAGCCACGACGGTCACGCTGATGCCGCGGAAAAACGCCGCCACGTGGGGTGTAAAGGTCACGCGGCGCTTGAGATGATGTGAGATTTCCCGTTCGTGCAAATGCCCTGCAAGGCGGTACGGGATCAGGTTGTCCTTAAGCCGCTGAGGGTCGTTGCGCTCCGATGGCGTGCGCCCGGCGCCGCTGTAGCCGGACACGCCGAACACCACGGGATCAGCCGTCAGCAGCTCAATAAGCGGCTTTAGGGCAAGCTGCGCCGCCGTGGCGTAGCAGCCGGGGTTTGAAACCCGCCGCGCATGGTCCAGCGCCGCACCCGCTTCCTCCGTCAGTCCATAGACCCAGTCGCTTACAAACCGATAGTCGGCGCTGACGTCCAGGAGCGCGACATCACTCCCGGAGGCGTCAAACGCGGCGGTGCAGCCCGCCGCCTCGCCGTTGCCGCGGGCCAGTACCACCAGATCTGCCTCCTGGTCGGGCAGCGCTTCGTTAGCGATAGCGGAAAAAGCCAGACGGTCAGCCCCCGGCAGCTTCGCCAGATTGGGAA
>JBCCVP010000276.1:0-2988 GCA_039195135.1 Pseudomonadota bacterium
ATCAGGACGCCTATCGGGCCAAGTTCGGCGAGCACCCCAATTTTGTTAAGGCGGACACGATCGCGGAGCTGGCGGAACACATTGAGGTTCCCGTCGAGGCGCTGGAAAAGACGGTTGCTGAGTACAACGCATCGGTTGAACGTGGACATGACGAGAAGTGGCATAAACATTTCCTGATCCGCCCGCTGACGGAGCCACCGTTCTACGCCATTCGGTCTATGGGAATCACCGTGCTCAGCCCGGCCGGGCTCAAGGTGGATGCGCAGCTGAACGTGCTCAAGGAAGACGGTGCCGCGGTGCCCAACCTGTTTGCCGCGGGCGAGGTGCTGGGTTTTGGACGCACCTCCGGCAATGCGTTTGTCGGCGGTTTGTCGCTGACGCCGGCGCTGACCTTCGGGCGGCTCCTTGGCGATCGTCTACTGGCCTGGTGAAGGCGCGGGTGTACCGGCTGGGGTTGGCCGTAATTGTCGCGGCGTGCGCGGCTATTGGATGCGGGCAGGCTGATGCGCCAGCAGCGCCACCAGCGGCAGCAGAGCAGGCCGCGCGAGCGGTTGTTGAAAAGCCCCCGCCCGTAACGCCGCCATCCATTCCGCGCAGCGATGCCCCGGAGCTGGCGGCCCTGGGACCGTATCAGGTTGGAACGACGCAGTTTCTAGTAGACGCCGGGCCCGCCTTGCGCTTCAGCAATACCGAGGCGGGCAAAATCGAAACCGGTCCGCGACAGCTGACGGTGCGGGTGTGGTATCCGATGGATCTGGATGGGTTGGAACGGGACAAGAAGATGCCGCCGTACCGACACACCATCCGGTTGTTTGACGGGACCCAGGTTGAGGTTGAGACGCCGGCGTTGGCGCAGCCCGACGGCGAGATTGATCCTGGCGTAACGGACAGCTTTCCGCTGGTGCTGCTATCCCATGGCTACGGCGGATGGCACACAGTGATGACCTACCTGACGGAGAACCTGGCCTCCAAGGGCTACGTCACCGCGGCCATAGATCACAGCGACTTGTCTCCGCCGGGGGCACGGGCTCCGGCGCTGGATTTTGCCGATACGTTTATCAATCGATCCCGGGATCAGCAAAAGGTGCTCGCGGCGTTACTTGGCTCAGGTGGCGCAAAGGATTTCCAGCGCCTTATCAACCCGGAGCAGGTAGCCGTTGTGGGCTATTCCATGGGCGGGTTTGGCGCGCTGGCAACAGGTGGCGCCAGCTACGCGCCGAACAGCAACGCGGCCAATCTGCTGGGCCTTCCGCAAGAGGTTCGCGAGGCGCTTGCGACCGCGGTTGACGAACCGGTGGCCAGCGCCGTCAAGGCCCTGGTGCTGCTCGCACCCTGGGGCGCGCAGCCAACTTACCGGGCATGGGACGAAGCGTCCCTGGGTAACGTCAACATTCCCGTTCTGCTGCTGGCGGGTCGCCACGATGATGTGTCGGACTATGAAGCCGGCGTGCGCTGGCTGTTCGATACGCTCAGCGGCACCGATCGCTACCTGCTGACCTATGAATCTGCCCGCCACAACATTGCGAACAACCCGGTGCTGGAATTTGCCCCGGCCCTGAGGGACGCGTACGTGCGGCAGGAGTATTTTGCTGAGCCCGTATGGCGCACAGAGCGTCTGAACGCCATCAACCTCCATTTCGTCACGGCGTTTCTTAATCTAACGCTGAAGGGCAATGGAGAGATGCTGCCTTACCTCCAACTGCCGGTGGAGGCATCTGCCGACGGCGATTGGCCGCTACCTTTTGGCCAATCCGGCGGTGACGCCCACGCGGGGGAACAGCAAACGCAATTCTGGAGGGGCTTCCGGCGGCGCTGGGCGTTGGGGATGACCATGGAGTATCGATCAGCCGCTAAAACGGATTGAGGGTGTATTCGTTTTGCTGCAACCGCGCGTGCGCGGTCATAGCCGACAAAGCCATCTTGACGCCGGGCAGCAGGTCGCGGGGTTTGATCTCTCGGTAAGCCGCCGTCTGGCCACACAGCTCGATCGAGACGCCGGCATCCGTCAGGGCCTTAATGAGCGGGGCATTGGCGTTGGCCTGCCCGTAGCGCTCGTCGGTGGTCAGGTCCAGCGCTGCGGCTCCGTGCACGACAATCGCCACTGAAAGATTCTCTGCCGGGACCCCTGCCGTGGCGTGCATGTTGAGAAACCGTGCGGCGCTTTCCAACCGGCGATTCACTGATCCCGGACGGCCAGCGTCGGCTACATCGAAGGCGACTTTGAAAACGGAATCGGCCGAGACCCGGTGGTTTGGCACCTTGGCGACCGGCCCGAACTGTTTGATCAAAGGGCCGGTAACAAGCTGTTCTGCGTGAGCCGGGGACGCTGCCAAACACAACGTCAAATAGACCATTGCTCGTACGTGCACCAGATTCTCCTCAGGATTGGATAAGGGCAGAATACACGCGAACCTGACCGCTGGCGTTTACAAAACCGGCACAGTGTCTGCGTTAGACTAAACTGGTGTCCACTAGACGGATAAGGTGACGCTGTGCTTCGACTCTTCGTGACCGGTTTATCACTTGCGACGCTGGGCTTCGTTTCATCAGCGATGGCCAATCAGGATCTGGCGTCGCATGCCGCCGCACAGGGCAGCGTTGCCTGGGTATACTCCGTCCCGCCGCCACGTCCCGAGCCTCAGCGTCGTCTCGGACAGGCGCCGTCAGCGGTGAGTGATAAGTCCTTGAGAAAGACCATCGCCCGCCTGCGCAGCGACTCAAATGCTGTGGTCGACGGCTACCAGCGCGCCATGGAAGACTGTCGTTTCGAATCAACCCTACATTTTGACGATCCGGATCAATCCACCCTGGTCGGCAACGACCAGCCCTGCCGCAGCCGCTACTACTCGCTGATTCGCACGGAGCAGCGGCGGCTGGCTGATCGCATCCGCGAGCTGCGCGGGGAAAGGGCAGACTTCTCGCTGCATCCGCAGGAAGCACCCTGAGAGTCTGGCGGTGGCCTTGAGGGACCGCTGATGATTAAAGTTC
>JBCCVP010000277.1:0-2905 GCA_039195135.1 Pseudomonadota bacterium
AAGCAGTGCTGACTCCGCTTGATCCCGCTTAAGTCCGGACTCCTCAAAAAAGCGCCGCGCTTCAACCAACACCTGAGCCGCTTCTTCCAGCTCGCCGTCCTTGATCAGTGACTCAGGCCTCGCTAGAAGTCAGGCGGAGCTGGCTGAGTCACTGATCAAGGACGGCGAGCTGGAAGAAGCGGCTCAGGTGTTGGTTGAGGCGCGGCGCTTTTTTGAGGAGTCCGGACTTAAGCGGGATCAAGCGGAGTCAGCACTGCTTATGGGGCAGGCTCGTCGCTCCAGTTCCCCGGCGGAAGCGAGCGAGTGGTTGCAGCAGGCAATCAAACTGTTCCAGGAATCCGAGGATCCGGCGGGAGAAATTCGCGCTCGATCGATTTACAGCAGAACCCTTTCGGAACCCATCGACCAGCGCCGCGAACTCGAACGCGCAGAGGGCATTGCGAGTCGTTTGCGCCAGCAGATTGGAAACCCGGCACTGCGCGCGCGCTTCGCAGCGTCCATGCAATTTCTCTACGACAGCATGGTTCAATGGTACGTCCAGCAGTCGCCGACCGCTGCAGATCTTTCCCCCGCGGCGCTTCTCGCCAGTGAAACCTGGCGAGCCCGCTCACTAAGCGAGCTGGTCTCGGCCTCGAAGGCTTCGGCGTCGAAGGCCACAGCGGATTTGCTGACGGAACGGGTAGCGCTTCAGGAGCAACTCAACGCGCTGGTATGGAGCACCGAAAGACTGGCGAGGGCCGCTGGCAACCCAGCGGCACAGGAGCTGGTGGGGGAGAACCGCTTGCAGATGGCGGAATTGAGAACCCGGATCGACGAGGTGACGGCCCAGGTTTTTGATCAGGCGGAATTGCCCGATCCTGCGGCCAAACTCAAAATTGGTCAGATCCAGGAACGGCTGCAGGACGACGAGGCGGTGCTGTACTTTCATCTTGGCTCACCGCGAAGCGTTGTCTGGTGGTTGTCGTCCGGTGAGCTCAAGGCTCATTACCTTGCGGACAAAAACACCATCAACCAGGCAGCGGCGGCTGCGCTCGCGGCCGTCCAGGCGGTCAATTTTGGTCCGCCTCAGCGAGCGACGATGAAACACCTGCGGGAGATCATACTGCCCGACCCGGCGCGACTAGCAGCCAAGCGGCGGGTTTACCTTGTGCTGGACGGCGAGCTGCAGCGGGTGCCGTTCTCGGCCCTTCCAGGCGCGGACGGCGGCTTTGCGCTGAACCACACCAGTTTTGTTCAGCTGCCTGCGGCGCGGGTGCTTTTGAGCGAACGAACAGCCCGACGAATGACGAGTCAGTCCAGCGCGCTGGTCTTTGCGGACCCTGTTTTTGATCCGACGGACCCGCGTGCTCAAGGTGACGCGAGCGCGGTTGCCGGGGGGCCTCCGGCAAGCCATCGAGCGAACCTGGCGCGACTGGCGTTTTCCTCCCGCGAAGCAACGGGCATCAGCGACGTCCTGCCCAACGCCGAGATGGTGCTGGGATACGACGCCAGTCGGTCCGCGTTTCTGGAGCGGGCGAAGAATCCGGCAGACATTCTGCATCTGGCCACGCATGGCATCGTTGACGTAGAATCGCCCACCGCCTCGGGGCTGTATTTTTCTCAGGTGGACGCCGGGCGCCAGTGGACGGACGGTTTTGTCGGCTTAGGCGACATCGCGACGATCCCCATGAGCTTTTCGCTGGCGGTCCTTAGTGCCTGTGACACCGGCACCGGCGAGCTGATCGACGGCGAAGGCCTCTTTAGCCTGTCTCGCCAGTTTCTGGCTCAGGGTGTGGATCAGGTGATCTCAACACTCTGGCAGGTGAGCGACTATTCGTCGGCCGAACTGATGAAAGAGACCTATCGACTCATGCTTGACGAGGGCGTGCCGCCCGACCTGGCTCTCCAGCAGGCACAAAAGGCGCTGTCTCAGCGGCCTGGATTTGATGCTCCCTATTTCTGGGCCGGCTATAACCTGCACACCACCCGTCCCCTCGGGCAATCGCCAAACCTCAGTCTCTGATTTCCACCCGGTACTCGACCAGTTCACGCCCTTCGTTTTTCACGACAAATTCGATAAGACCGGCTTCCAGATTATCTGTGCCAATACCAATGGAGATCTGGCCCCTGGTCCCGATTGGCAAGTTCATCTGCCTGGACTCCAGGCCGGCACCGGCAATCGTGACCTCCACCGTCGTTAGCGAGTCCATCCAGGGCCTGACTGAGAGATCAAAAAGCAGTGTCCCGGGTTGCCGTGGCAGCTCCAAGGTGGCATTTGGCTTGTCGCCCGCTGACCGCGTCATGATGAGGGGTACGCGCTGCAAAACGGGCTTGGGCTGGCGAGCTTCTGCCAGCGCTTGCTCGAGCGAATCTGTCTTCTGGCGCTCCGCCAGATACAAAGCGGCAGGCGTGACCATCAGCGCCAGACAGGCCATAGCCGTTGCGCCGAGGTAGGCGGGGGATCCGAGCCAGCGCTCCCACCAGCGGGGCTGCTTCGGTGGCTCCGCATCCACCGGGTCCTCCCCCAGCGCCTTCACGCCCTGGCGCATGGCGCTGCGCAGCTTCAGATCCTCCAGTACCTCCGGGTGATCCAGCAGCCAGATTTCGAATTGTTCCCGTTCGTTGTCGTCAAGGCGCTGCTGCACGTACCGATCAAGGGTGTCCTGCCCCGGCTCGTACCTGCTCATTGGCCAATCCTCAGCGGGTTGAACAGCGCCACCAGGCTCATGGCAATCAGCCGGCCCCGGACCTTGCGCTTCACCAGCTTCTTTAGTCTCGCCCGGGCCCGGTGCGCCACCCGATCGAAGTGTTCCGGAGACACGTCAAAGTCTTCGCAGAGCTGGGATTTGTCCGCGTCCTTCAGGTAATAGCGGCGAATTAATTCCCGATCTCTGGGTGTGGGCAGGTCGTTAAGCGCCTCGCGGAC
>JBCCVP010000278.1:0-2857 GCA_039195135.1 Pseudomonadota bacterium
GCGCCAGCGGCGGCACCGAAACGAGGCTGCCAATCAACCCGGCGACGGGCGAACCCTATCTATTTTCCCGCACCGCAGCGGCGGAACAAAAGCTCGCCCTTTCGGAGCTGATCTGTCATACCGCCCTCGGCGCGCCGCACAACTTTGCCTTTGGCGCGAGCCTGACGGCGCCCACGCTGCTGGAGGAAAACGCCTTCAGTTTTACCGCCTGGACCCTCAACCTGGCGCTGAAAGCCTGCCCGCCGGCGCTGGATGCGCCGCAGGACATCGTGATCGAGCCGCCGGCCGGCGTGTGCGAGGGTAAGATTTCGCGCCCAAGCACCAGCGGCAGCGCCAGCAACCTGTTTGGGATCCAGGGTCGGGTCTCCGGTTCCTGGGGGGATGGGGGTGCGCCGGTGGTGTTCTCCTGGAATACGGACGTGCAGATCGACACAGAGTTCAGCGCGCCGAACGGGTATCCGGCGGAGGGGAGCGATGGGCTGCGAACGCTTCCCCTCGGCGTCTACAGCGAACTGTTTGTGGCCGAGAACATGGCCAGCGGCTGGGACTTTGTGTTTATCCCGGCGTTCAAGCTGCCGAAAGGAATCGAACGTTTTCTCGGGGGCAAGAAAGGCCGTGAGGCGGCGGAGCTGGTGCTGTCCATCGGCATCGAGCTCGGTCTGATCATTGCGGACCGCACCAATTTCATCTTTCCCAGCTTTCGCACCGGCACTAAGCGGGGCAAGCCGCGGGAGATCGCCATTCTCGACGTCTATCCGCCGACGGCCACCGTCACGCAGTCGGAATACGACATCGAGGCGCTGGAACTGGGCGGCGCCTCGGTACGCGGGCCGTCGCCGAGCGGGATCAGCAACCGGGATCTGCTGCGCACCGGATTCACCGTGACCGACGACTGTGATCCCCAGGTGGAGCTGGGCGAGCCCGAGCCACCATTCTGGCCGATCGGCGAGCGCACGCGCATTGTCTGGACCGCCAGGGACAACGGCCCCAACCGGGCCCGGGAGAAAAATACGACGGAAATTGAGCAGTTTGTCACCGTGGTCGACACGCTGCCGCCGATCATCCAGACCGCGCCGGACAAGGTGGTGGAAACGGACACCGCCACGGCCACCGTAACGCTGGAGCCGCCGCGGGTGTTCGACTTCGGCGATGCCAACCCGGACATCACGCTGGAGGGGGAGATCCCGCCCGACTCGCTGGACCTGCCGCGGGGGCAGAATCAGCTGCTGTGGACCGCCACCGACGACTTTGGCCAGAGCGCATCCGCCATGCAGCTCATCAACGTCAAAGGCGTTGGGGAAAACCAGTCTCCGACGGCGCAGTCGACATCGGCCGACGCGATCACCTTCGAGCCGGTGGAAATTGTGCTGAACGGCAGCGACCCCGACGCCGACCCCTTAAGCTTTCGCATAGAGAGCTTCCCGCCCGACGGCGGCTTTGAAGCGCCGCTGCTGCCTTACTTTGTGGAAGACTTTCGCGGCACGTTTGAGGCCGCCAGCGCCTGCGACCCGGCCCGCGGCTTTGACGTGCTGGCCGATCCCACGCAGGTCAAAATCACCGACTCGGGCCTGACCTACATTCTGGACTGTGATGGGCCCGGGGTGACCGACAACGATCGCATCAGCGTGCTGACCGCCGACCGGGAGCTGATCACCGGCCGCTCGCTGCCGCGCAATGCCTCCCTGGTGAACGGGATTTACATCGCACCGGGCAGCGACGAGATTCTCTACAGCGGTGGCGACTTCCTGTCCGTCTTTTACCGCCTGGATGCGTTGACGCTGGAGACGATTGTGGAATACCGACCCCAGTCGGTAGCCCAGCTGGGGGGCGGCATCAATGCCTTCATGATCGACCCGAACGACGTACTGTACGTGCCGGACGGCAACGGCAACGTCGACGTTTTTGACCTGACTCAGGCCACCGATCAGGGCGACTTTCTCGAGCTGCCCGATCGCCTGCTCCAGTTTGATCTGGATCCGCTGGAGACCGGCAGTGGCGGCTTCCAGGCGGTGCGCGATATCGCCCTCACCAACGGCGGCGATCTGCTGTTCAGCAGCGAGAGCCGGATCCATCGGATGTCCGCGAGCCGGCGCGACGAAGACGGCAATGTGGTGCTTGGTGAGGTCATCGGATGGATTGGCGCGTGTGCTTCCGGTGAGGGGTGTGATCTGTCGCGGCGGGCCAGTCGGGGCTACTCCTGCGTCACCGGCGTCACCTGCAACACCGGCGAGGTGGAGCGTTCTGGGAGCAATCCCGGCCAGCTGCAGCTGGTGCAGAGCCTGGCTGTGGACCGTCGCGACAACGTATACGCCGCCGAATTTGGCAATTCCCGGGTGAGCCGCTTCACCGATGATGGCGTGTTCGGTGGGCAGGCCCAGAGCACCTGTCCGCCGGAGCAGCGCTGCTTTGTGCTGGGCGACTTTGGCAGGCCCACGGTGATTTCGGTGAACAGCCGCAACCTGTACGTGCTCGATACGTCCACCGACGTGGTGCACGTGTTCGAGACCAGCGTGATCGAGCCCATCGACGAGACGTCGGCCCGGGTCACCTACACCGCCAACGACGGTTTTCAGGGTACGGACACCTTCTCTTTCACGGCCGGCGACGGGCTTGCCAACAGTGCCCCGGCCCAGGTCACGGTAAACGTGGCGCGCAACTTCCGCCCGCCGGTGGCGGACGAACTTAGCGCCACCGGTCCGGAAGATACGCCGCTGGCGATTCGCCTGTCGGCAACCGATCCGGACGGCGCGCTGGACCTGCCGCTGGCCTACGAGGTGCTCAGCCAGCCTGATATAGGAACCCTGTCCGGCACGCCGCCGGTGCTGATCTACACGCCGCCCCTCAACTGGTACGGCGA
>JBCCVP010000279.1:0-2854 GCA_039195135.1 Pseudomonadota bacterium
ACGCCCGGGTGTTCAGGGAGCGGAACGAATCAAGATCCGGTCGGGATCACTGAGATCCACACGCAGCGGAAAAGCGCTCACCAGCGTGTCCAGCACCCCGTCGACATCTGCCGAGTCGAACGTTGCCGACAGTCGCAGCTGGCGCACCTGCGGGTCCACAATCAGGATGCGTCGGGGTTGAAAGCGATTGATGTCCTCCACGATCTGGTGGAGCGGCGCGTCCAGGTAAACCAGCCGGTTGCTTCGCCAGGCACCAATCAGATCGATGTTGATCAACTCCACCGCGCTGAGCGTCCCGTCCCGGGCAACGGCCACGCGCTCCCCGGCGGATAGTTCAAGAGGGCCCGGCGCGGCACCGGCCACGCCGGCTGATTGCCGCCGGCGAACGGCCACCAGGCCCTCGGACACCGCGAGCTGGGCCGTGCCTGAGGCCACGCGGACATTGAACGCCGTGCCGAGCACGGACAAGGTCAGAGAATCTGCCGATACTTCAAAACTTCGCTTGGGATCGGCAGCGACGGAAAAAAACACCTCTCCCTTGCGCACCTGCGCGGAGCGGTGTCGCCCGTCCAGCCTCACCCGCACCCGACTGTCGGGACCGATATCCAGGGTTGTCCCATCGCTGAGCGTTACGGTCTTGACCTCGCCAATAGCCGTTTCGTAGGTCACCGCCGGCGGCCCATCGCTGAGCTCGGTGTTGTCGGGCGAGGTCAGAAAAACCGCCACGACCGCGACCAGCACCGCGGCAGCCAGCGCGCCGGCCCAGGCAGCGATGGCGGGCCGCCGCCCGGGACCTCGACCCGCGGCCGCCGTCCGGCTATCGTCCAGGCCCCCGACCGGGGCTTCCATGACACCCAGGTTTTCCGGCGTAAGGCGATCCATCGAAGTCCAGAACTGGCTGGCATAGTCGTACGCCGAAGCGTGACCGGGATCCGCCGTCAGCCAGGATTGAAACGCCGACAGGTCCTCGTCGCTGAGCTGGTCGTCGTTCATTTTGGCGCGCCAGGCGAGCGCCTGGGTGATGATCGTTTGATCGCCGGACATCAGGAGGATTCCTCCGGCTGGTTGGCGCTACTCAGCAGGGCGGCGTGGAGGTCCTGAACCGCCCGATTAACGTGTTTGGTAACCGCCGGCCGGGAAATACCCAGCGCCCGTGCCGCCTCCGCGTGACTGTGGCCGTCAACCCGGACAAGCAGGAAGGCCTTGCGTCGTTGTTCCGGCATGATTTTGATCACCTCCCGCGCCTGACGCAGGTCCTGCTCTGACTGAAAGACGCGGTCAGGCGAAAAAAGGTAACCCCGATCCGTCAGCTGCTCGCTGAAGGCCTCGTGGCGGGCCGCCTCGGTTTTTGCCAGGCGCAGGTCCGAGATGAAGATATTGTGGGCCGTTCGCCAGAGATAAGCCTTGAGATTCTGCACCGGACCGGTGCCTTCCCGCCGCTTAAGCAGGCGTTCAAAGGCGCGCTGAGCCACGTCCACCGGTTCCGGCGGGCCGGCGCCGAACGCGGCCCGCAGCTGGGCCACCAGCTGCGGAAAATAGGTCTGGTAGCAGCGCCGGAGCTCGTTCCGGGCAGCGGAACTGCCGTCGAACTTCATGCGCGGCGAGCGGGTGGTCGGGGTGCAGCGAAGGTCATCGGATGACCGGCGAGTCAAATGCTAACGGGAATCATTATCGGGAACCCGCCACGTCCTGTCCACGGCGATTACGGTTCTAGCGGCGCCCCATCCTAAGGCCTGCCGCCGGGGAACTCGGCAGACGTGACCGCCAGGCCGGCCTCCCGCATCTCGGCGACAATCTCCTGTTCGGTTTCGCCTTCCACGAAAGCCCGAGACTGGTCAACCGTAACGCGCCGCGCAAATTCCACGAACTCCGCAAATTCGGGTTGGTCCCGGAGCGACTCGAAGGATGGGTCCTGCTCCACCGGTATGGCCAGCGTGTTAAACCCGACGGCCACGCCCAGCTCCCGCAATCGCTTCAGGTCATTCAGGGCGTCGGAGGATTGGCCAAGCGCCGCTCGAAGCTGGGCCCGGGTCAGGCGCAGCTGCGGATTAGGGTCAAGGTAACGCTCGGACAATTGGTTCGACTCGAGCAGGAGGTTCGCGAGTCGCTCGGCGGCCTGGGTATTCCCCTGCTGCTGATAGCTGCGCACCAGCAGCACGATCGGAATGAAGTCGGTCCCGTCCAGGTATTCCGCTTCCTCACCCTTCAGCGACGGGAACTGCCGCTCCAGAATGCGAATCACGGCGCCAAATTCGTTGTTCATCGCGTTGGCAAATGCGCTCGCCACGGCAAAATCGTCACTCCCGGTGCGCAAAAACAGGCGATCGGCTTCAATCGCCAAGCGCTCGTAGTCCTCCGCAATCCTGGCCTGGATCAGGTTGCGAATATCAACATCGCTATTGATTTCCTGAAACTTCTCGGCGGTCGCCAACGCGTTGTCTTCACGCCCGGCCAGCACCCACACCATGGACTGGGCGAACAGATCGAGGGGATTCGGGTCGATGCGGATGGCCTGCTGACCCCAGTAAAGACTCCGATCGATGCGGCCCAGATCAAACTCCAAAGTAGCCAGGTAGCGGGCGGACTGTCCAGATTCGGGGAACAGGACGAACACCTTGTACAGCCCCTCGCGCGCCTGGGCGGTCTGGCCCAGCCTGGCCTGAGCCCCGGCCAGGCCCGTTAAAGCCAGAATGTTCAGCGGGTCCAGCTCAAGCACCCGTTCAAAATAGAGCGACGCCTGCTCGTAGTCATAGGTGTCGACATAGATTGAGGCCAGCCACTGCAAGGCGAGAATGTTGCCCAGATCCTGATCCAGCGCCTGCTGATAAAACTCCAGGGCTTTGCGTTTGGCGTC
>JBCCVP010000280.1:0-2829 GCA_039195135.1 Pseudomonadota bacterium
ATCTCAACAATCCGCTCGGCGGTTTGGGTATGAACAGCGGCATCCACGACGTGTGGAGCCTGCAGGAAAAGCTGGTGCACTGCCTGAAGCATGGCCACGACCCGGCCGCCTTTGACCTGTGGGGCCTGCGGCGCCGGACGATTACCAATTCGTTTATCCAGGCGCAAACCATGCAGAACAAAGAGCTGCTAGAGCATGGCGCCGAGGAAGGCCACGCGCGGCGTTTTGCGCGCATGAAGGCCACCCGCGATGACCCCCAGAAGCGCTATGAGTTTCTGCTGCGGCAATCGATGATCGCCTCGCTGCGGGACGCCGAACAGATTCACGTCTAGCCTTCGCGCTAGACGCACCACTCGTTTAAACCGCAGCGGAGAACGATCCATGACCGATATCCTGGGCTGGCGGGCCAACTTTGGAATTCTTGGCCCCTCCACCAACACGGTTGTTCAACCCGACTTCGATGATCTTCGCGTACCGGGCGTCACCAACCACTACAGCCGTATTGTGGTGCAGGACGCCGACGCCATCTCCGACGAGACCTTCTTCGCCGGCACCATGGAAATCTCCCAGAACACCGTCGCTGCGGTGGAAGGGGTCAAAACCTGTTCGCCGGATTACCTGGTGATGGACATGTCCGCGGTCACGTTCTACGGCGGCGCGGAAGGCGGCCAGAAGTGGAAAGAGAACATCGAGTCGGTGGCCGGCCTTAAGATCTCGATTGGATCGGAGGCGCTTGCCAAGGCGCTGCAGGCTTACGGCGGTATCAAGCGAATTGCGTTTCTGTCGCCCTACTACCCGGTAGCCAACGCGGAGGTGAGAAACTACCTGTCCGACTACGGCTTCGAAACGGTTCGCGATGTCTGCCTGCGGTGTCCGAGCTGGACCGCGATAGCCAAGGTGCCGGAGGACGAGCTGGCGCAGACCCTTCGCAACCTGGATGGGGATGACGTGGACGCCCTGTGTCAGGTCGGCACCAACCTCTCCATGATTCGCCTGGCGGCCGCCGCGGAGCGGTTTCTGGCCAAGCCGGTGATCGCTATTAACACCGCTACCTACTGGCATGCGCTGCGGGCCAACGGTATCGACGACAAAGTGGCCGGCTTCGGCCGTCTTCTGGAACAGAATTAATGGACTATCCCTACAGCCCCATTCCCGAGCGCGGAGCGCTTAAGTTTCCCGGTGATGCGCGGGTCGCTCTGATCCTGACGTTTAATCTGGAAACGTGGGACCTGACCAAGGACACGGATCGGGCCTACTACGCCGGCGGGCCGGCGATTCTGCCTGACGTGCTGCCCGGGCGGGTGCCCGATTATCCGAACTACACCTGGCGGGAATATGGCCAACGCGTGGGTATCTGGCGCCTCTACGACGTGTTCGACGAAGTGGGTGTGAAAGCGAGCTGCACCACCAATGCCGTGACCTTTGAGCGGCGCAAGCCCATGGTCGACGCGTGCCTGGAGCGCGGCTGGGAGCTGCTGGCGCACAACTATGAGCAGGGCGAACTGCTCACCGACTTTGCCGGCGACCCGGAGCGCGAGTCGCAGGTGATTGCCCGAACGCTGGAAATCTACGAACACCACGTGGGCCGGCCGGCCCGGGGTTGGCTGTCTTCGTCACTGCGCGGCACCCTCGCCACGCCGGAGATTCTGGCGCGCCACGGCGTCAAGTTTTACTGCGATCTGATGAACGACGATCAGCCTTACCTGATCAATACCCCGGCCGGATCGATTGTCGGGGTGCCCTACTCAAACGAGATTAACGATTTCACGCTGCTGACGCGGCGCGGCCATACCACCGACGAGTTTCGGGATATTCTGGTTGAGGAGCTGGATCAGCTTTACCGGGAAGGGGAGCAGTCCAGCCGGATCATGAATGTGGGGTTGCATCCTCACGTTTCCGGTCGCGCCTACCGGGTGCGGGCGCTGCGGGAGTTTCTGGAATACGCCAAATCCCTGCCGCATGTCTGGTGGTGTACCCGCGAGGAACTGGCGGCGTGGTATCAGGACAATCATGACGGCCATATCGCGGCCGGAGCGGAGACTTAAGATGAGCGACACGGCGACCCTGAAAAACACAATCTTCGGCTTTCTCGACAACATGGACGAGACGGTGCTTTGCTCCGAGGAAGAAAAAGACCAGCTCAAAGCCTGGTGTGATGAGCTCGCCACGCACACGCCGGTGCCGGAGCCGATCAACGACCAGGCCGCCTCGGAGGGCGTCTGGCTTTCCCGGTTTGCCAGCTTTGCGGTCAAACACTCAGAGAACCAGCCGCTGCAGCATCAGTCGGATCTCAAGTTTCAGAGCTTCGGTAACCTGCCGTCAGCGCCCGTTAAGGTGGTTCGCCTGGTGCAGGAGATTGAGGCGGAAAGCAAGGCCTACAACAACGTGGTGCACGTGACGAGCATGGACGGAAGCGTGCCCGGCGTGGTGGTGATGTACGGCCGCTATGAGGGCGATGATGATAATCCCCAGCGCTACGGCGTCTCGTTTTATCGCGTGACGTTTCAGCCGCTGGAAGGAGAGGCGGACGCCGCGTTCTGCGAGGCGTTCGGTATCGATGCGGATGCGGAGCTCGACAAAGAGTTCCGGCCGCCTGCGCTCCACTCTGACATCGTTTACGTCGACGACGACACGCGCATCAACTACGGCAAGCTCGGCGGCTTTTACGTCCTCTCCCGCACCAGCGACCCCGGCTTCTCCGTCAACCTCAACCGCTAGCCGAATCAGAGGCCGGAGTGCCAGGATGCCGGGTGTGCCGGGTGAGACCCCAAGCGGGTCTGACCCCAAGCCGCGTCTCCAGCTCGTAAACCGGCGGGGGCGGGGCGGGGG
>JBCCVP010000281.1:0-2758 GCA_039195135.1 Pseudomonadota bacterium
AAATAGTGGTTCGTTTTGCCAGCCGCGGATGCAGCGGGTCAAACGAACGCCGGGAGTGCAGCAGCCGGGCATTGTCCCAGAGCATCACGTCTCCCAGCCGCCACGCGTGCTCCTGGATGAACTGCGGCTGCTCCACGTGCTGAACCAGATGCGCCACCAGCTCGTCCGACTCCGCCTTGCCCAGCCCTTCGATGCCGAAGGTCTGGGTGGGATCAAAATACAGGCTCACCTCACCGCTGCGTGGATGGCGCAGCGCCAGCGGGTGCACCGCGTCCGGCGTGAGCTCACGAATCTGCTGCGAGCCGTCAGCGTCGGTGATGTCCGTGTTGTACATCTGGTAAGCAAACAGACCGCGGCGATCGATAAGGGCCGCTTTCACATCTGCCGTCAGCGCCGCCCAGGCGGCCACCATGTTGATCCAGCGCGTGTTACCGCCTTCCGGCGGGATTTCGAGCGCATAGAACACCGCGCCGGTGGCGGGCCGCACCCGGTAGCTCTGGTCGCTGTGCCAGCGCAGCTCGTAGGTGCCGAGGCCGCCGATGTTGCTGCCGTCTTCCAGGTACAGATTGGACACCAGGGCCACTTCGGGATGGTGCCGTGAGTGAATGTCTTTACGCACCACCACCTCCAGCTCGCCAAAGTGGCGGCTGAAGTCCATCAGGCAGTTTTCGTCCACCAGCTGGTCCCGCAGCAGCACCAGGGGGTTTTCTGACCAGCAATGCCGGACGGCCTGCAGCACCGCGTCGTCCAGCTGCCGCAGGTCGATTCCGTCCAGCTCGACACCAAAGTTCTGCGCGCCACCCGGCGCCACCATGGGGCGTAGCAAGTCATCGAAGGGTGTCAGAGCGGATTGGGTGACGGCCATGGCGAATAACTCAAACCTGGGAGTGCAAGTTTGCCGTGCCCGGCGGGCCCGATCAAATGTCCGGACAATTATTTTCCTAAGACCTTTTATACTGCCCGCCTGAATTCCCGAGCGCATGCCCATGTCAAACCACCCCCGCTACCGAGAAATTGCCGACGCGATCTGCGAAGCTATCGCTGAGGGGCGCCTGCCGGTGGGTGACAAGCTCCCGGGCGAGCACGAACTGCGGCAGCGGTTTGGCGTTAGTCGCCATACGGTGCGCGAGGCGCTGCGCATGCTGGAGGAGCGCGGCATGATCGGCCGCCACAAGGGCATCGGCACGGTGGTGCGGTCCGCTGTTCCAACGCCCGGCTACGTGCAGCGCATGCAGTCCGTTTCGGAGCTGCTGCAGTATCCCGCCGACACCGGACTCACCCGGCTCGACACCACCAACCTGGTGGTGAGCGCCGACCTGGCGCGGGCCACCGGGCTGCCCCAGCGCTCCCACTGGAGCCGCATCCGGGCGGTGCGGCGCGACAACGAAAGCGGGCTGGCGCTGTGCCTGGCGGAAATCTACGTACCCCGGCGCTATCGATCCGCAGATCAGTACGTGGGCAAAGACCCGCGGCCGCTCTACGAGGTCATCGAAGAAGTTTTTGACGAGCACATCCAGACGGTGGAGGTGGAAATGAAGGCCGAAACGCTGGACGCGGATGTGGCCGAGCTGCTGGAGGTGCCTGCCGACAGTCCTTCGCTGACGGTGCTGCGCCGCTACCACGGCCGCAAGAACGTTTTTGAGGTTTCCGTGGTACGCCACCCGAGCGAGCGCTTCACCTATTCGCTGACGCTGCACCGGGACTGGAGCGCATCGCCATGAGCGCCTGTCGCAGCTTTCTGTTTGCCCCGGGCAATCATCCGCGGAAGGTGGAAAAGAGCCTTCAGGTGGGCGCCGACGCCGTGGTGCTGGACCTGGAGGACGCGGTGGCCACGGCGCAAAAAGCCGCCACCCGGCCGGTGGTTGTGGACGCCCTACAGGAGCCCCGCTCCTGCCGGGGCTATATCCGGGTCAACAGCTTCGAAACCCCCTGGTGCTATGGCGACCTGCAGGCCGCGGTGCGCGGTGGCGTCGACGGCATCGTGCTGCCCAAGGTGGAGTCCGCCGCGCAGCTGATCACCGTGGACTGGGTCATCTCCCAGCTGGAGCTTGAGCGCAACCTGTCGCCGGGGACGCTGGACCTGATGCCGATCATCGAGACCGGCTTGGGGGTTGCGCGGCTGGAAGAGATCTCAAGCGCGGTGCCGCGGGTGCAGCGGCTCGCCTTCGGAGCCGGAGATCTGCACCTGGATCTCAACCTTCAGTGGGAGCCGCAGGAGCGATCCCTGGCCGACACCCGGTCCCGGCTGGTGCTCCACTCCCGCATCGCCGGCCTGGAACCGCCGATCGACACGGTGCTGCTGCAGATCCGGGACTCGGCCCGGTTTGAAAAATCGTCGGCCGCCGGGCGCGAGTTTGGCTTTCAGGGCAAGCTCTGCATTCACCCGGACCAGGTTCCCATCGCCAACCGGGTGTTCAGCCCGAGCGCGGACGAAATTGAGCACGCCCGCCAGGTGGTGGAGGCTTTTGCCGCCGCCGAAGCCGACGGCTCCGCATCGATTCAGCTGGAAGGCTACTTCATCGACTACCCGATCGTTGAGCGGGCCCGCAAAGTCCTGGAACTCGCTGAACGCCTGGCTGGCTCGTCCTGAGCCAGCCGCGGGGCACCGCCTGGGCTACAGGCTACAGAAGCAGTAGGCGTAGACGCCGACCGGCTGCCGGCTGCGGGCGCTGTTGACCAGCAGACTCACGTCGTGCGGGCGCCGCCCCATTTGCCACAGAAGCAGAACCACCACGCTGCCGGCGTTTGGCCGCACCCC
>JBCCVP010000282.1:0-2677 GCA_039195135.1 Pseudomonadota bacterium
CGGCGTCGCGGCTGCCCGGGCGCCGCTGGTCGCGACCCTCGACGGTGACCTGCAGAACGACCCCGCCGATATCCTCAAACTGACGAAGCTGCACACCGAGGCTGCCACGCCGCTGCTGGTGGCCGGCAACCGGGCCCGGCGGCAGGACAGCTTTGTGCGCCGCATGTCATCACGCATCGCGAACGGCATCCGCAGCTGGGCGCTCAAGGATAACTGCTCCGACACCGGCTGCTCGCTGAAGGTATTTCGGCGGGCAGACTTCCTGCTGCTCCCGCAGTTTGACCACATGCATCGTTTTCTGCCCGCGCTGTTTTCGGCGCAGGGTATTGGTATTCGCAACGTGCCGGTGAATCACCGACCGCGAGTCGCGGGGGAGTCGAAATACGGCGTGGGCAACCGCCTCTGGGTCGGCATTGTTGACCTGCTCGGCGTGCGCTGGCTTCAGCGGCGTAAATTCCGGCTGGGAGCGGTGCAGCGAGGGGGGCTTAACAGTGAACGATGATTGCCTCTGCGCAACGTCAGCGGCGGGATTCCTGCAGGGTTGGCTTGAGCCCGTTGTCGGAGGCTGGCTCTACGTCGATTCCCTATGGTGGACCGCTGTCGGGTTTGCCGGCGCCGGGATTTTCGGGTCCCGCTTTCTGCTGCAGTGGCTGAAATCAGAAAGGGAGCAGCAGCTGGTTGTGCCGTGGTACTTCTGGCATCTGAGCTTCTGGGGCAGCACGCTGAATCTGCTCTACGCGCTGCATCTGGACAAGGCGCCGCTGATCGCCGGCTCGGCGGCCCTGCCGATTCTGTATGGACGCAATCTGATGCTGCTGTACCGCGGGGGGCGTCAGCACCTAAAGCAGTGAGCAACTCACGTTGTCAGCGTTCACCAGCAACCAATGGCGCCGGTGGGCGATGCCAAGGTCGATGGGCTCACCGGCTTCAAAACAGTATTTGAGGTCCGGCTTCTGCAGTAAAACGGCCCCGGTGGGGTGGTCCGCCAGCCAGCGATGGGCCGCCCGGGCCTGGTCCTCCACCGGTACCAGGAACCCAAAATTCTCCGCTTCCCGTCGGGCCTGTAAAAGGGTCTGCTCTTTCCAGTTCACCAGCGCCAGCGGCGTGTTCGGGGCAAGGGCAGACTCAACCCGCAGCAGCAGATCGCGGCCGGACTTAAATCCATCCAGCCGGGGATAAACCCACAGCCCGATGCTGAGCCAGAGCGCCGCAATCATGCCCAGAAAAGAAAGGCCCGCTGTGCGTCGTGCGATGAAGGTAGCGACCACAACGCCGACACCGGCGATGGTAAGCGTCGGGCGCAGATCCAGCCCGTAGCGGTCGGCAAGCTCGGTGGCCCGCTCCGGGTCACCGAAGGTCAACCAGACCGCCGCGGCCAGCAGCACCGCGGCAAACAGCCAGGGGAGGCCGCCGGCGAGGCGTCGGCACCAGGGCCTGGCCAACGCGTCCTTAAGCAGCGGTGCGGCGGCCACGCAGATCCAGGGCAGGGCGGGCAGGATATACACGCCGCGCTTCGATGGGCTCAGGGAGAAGAACAGCAGCACCAATGCCACCCAGCCCAGCAGCAGAATCGTCAGCGGATCCCGGTCGCGCAACTTCTCAAGCCATGCCGGGACCAGCCAGGGCAGCAGCAGAAAAACGGGAAGCCACAGCGGTGGGATAACGCTGGTCAGAAAGTACCAGGGCGGCTTCGGATGATAACTGGCGCTGACGTAGCGTTCTGCGGTCTGCTGAAGCAGGATGTTGTCCCGATAGGCTTCCTGGGCGGGATCACCGCCGGTGGCCACCAGCCAGATCATAGGCACAAACCAGGTGGCGATGGCCACCAGCATCACGCCAAAACCCGCCAGGCCCCAGCCAAACCCAAGCCGTCCCGGGATCGGAGACCGTCGCAGCAGCGGCAGGAGCAGCAGCATCAGGAGCGGTAGAAATCCCACGCCTTTGGTGATGATGCCAAACCCGCAGGCGGCAAACCCGAGCAGCAACCAGCCGCGGCCGGGGCCCAGCAGAAAATGCCGCAGAAAACTGTATACGCCGAGGGCAATCCAGGCAGTCACCATCGCGTCCAGCTGGCCAGCCCGGGCTTCCAGTACAAACTGGGGTGAAGCAAGCAGCAGCAGGCTTGCGGCGGTGGCCGTTGGCACGTCCCAGATGCGCCGCGCCAAGTCGAAGACCAGGAGCAGCGTAATGAGGCCAAACAGCAAACTCGGAATGGTGTGGGCGAGGCGGATGGAATCCGTCAGGGACAGCACCACCGCCTGGCACCACATGTACAGCGGCGGTTTGTCCGGGTACAGCTCGCCGCCCCGGGTGGGGAAGAACCACTGGCCGCTGTCGACCATTTCTTTCGCCACGAGGGCAAAGCGGGGCTCGTCCGACGGCCAGGGATCCTTAAGGCCAATGCCCGCCCCGATCATCACCAGGCCCAGCAGCAGCACCAGAATCAGGCGCCGGCCTGTGGAATCGGTATTCATGGACGATCTCTCGGTGGGGTCAGCGGGACTCCAGCGCCTTGCGAATGGCTTTCAGCTGCCGGTGCTGTTCTTTCATGTCCTGCTCAATGGCAATCGTCAGCTGATACAGCGCCTTGCTGAGATTCTGCACCGCCGGGTCGCAGCGGGCGTTCAGGTAGAGCTCCAGGTTTTTGTTGAGTTCCTCAACCGCAGCTTGATAACTC
>JBCCVP010000283.1:0-2621 GCA_039195135.1 Pseudomonadota bacterium
GCCCAGAAGACCCAGGTCAAACACCTCGGCGTGGTGGTCGGCATCGTGGAAAAGGTGGAGCTGGCCCGGGACCTGGCTTCGGTGCTGGTATATGCCCGGATGGACCGCAGCGTTGAGCGTTTTCTTGGCGATACCACGCGATTCTGGGTGGTCCGCGCCCGTTTTGACGGTGGCAGCGTCTCCGGCCTCGGCACCATCTTATCCGGCGCGTACATCGAGGTGGACTGGACCGCCGAACCCGAAACCAAGCAGCTTGAGTTTGTCGGCCTGACCGATCCACCGCAGACCGAACCAGGCACGCCCGGCCTCCACGTGCGCCTGACCACGCCCTACGCGGGCTCGATCCACGTTGGCGCACCGATCTACTATCGCCAGCTTCGCGTTGGCCAGATCGAAAAACGGGAACTGGCCGAAGACGGCCGGCTGATCACCTTTGAGGGTTTTGTGGAAGCGCCCTTCGATCGCTACATCAACCGCAACACTCGATTTTGGAACGTCTCCGGCGTAGACATTCTCGCTGATGCGGACGGATTTAACGTTCACGTGGAATCGGTCGATGCGCTGCTGTCCGGCGGCGTGGCGTTTGAGTCGATCGGCGGAGACCTGGCACCACAAATAGAGGCAGACTGGGAGACCTTTCCCATTTTCCGTCACCGGCGAGACGCCAATGAGAGCCTCTACTACGATCCGGTGCATGCCGACCAGCACCGGTTTATTGCGGTGCTGAATGAGTCGGTAAACGGCCTGCGGCCCGGGGCACCGGTGATGTATGACGGGATCAAGCTCGGCAACGTTATCGACGTGGTTTATGAACCCACCCTCGGCCCGAATTCGCCGGATCGAATCTACGCCATTTTTCAGCTCCAGCCCACGCGCGTCGGCTTTCAGGACCTGTCGCTGGAAGAGCTGCAGACGGGCATCAACTTCTGGGTCGAATCAGGCATTCGAGTACAGCTGGCTTCGGCCAACCTGCTCACCGGCGCCAAACGCCTGGACCTGGTGCTGAAGCCGGAGCTACCCAAAACCGGCATTGACCTCGAAGCCAAACCGTACCCCCAGTTCCCGTCCATCGCCTCCAGCAACCGGGCCCTCACCAACAACGTCCAGACGCTGGTGCAGAATCTGAGCGAGCTGCCGCTGGATGAGATGATCCGCACCGCCACCGAGCTGCTGTCCAACGTCGATACGCTGGTGGCCGGCGACGCGGCGCAGCGGCTGCCGGGAGAGCTGTCGGCGGTGCTTAACGCCTTGTCTTCGGCAGCGGGTAACCTGGAGGCCGCCAGCGTCGATCTGCCGGCGCTGGTCAACAGCCTCAACGCCCTGTCAGGGCAGGCGGATGAGACCCTCGGCGGCCTGGCGCCCAGCTCGCCGTTTTACGTGGAGCTTGAGCTGACGCTGCGCGATCTCAGCACCGCCGCGCGCAAAGTTGCCGAACTGGCGCAGCAACTGGAGGAAAGTCTGTGAACCCTGCCCGGACCCACGCCGCCGCGTGGCTTGTCGTCATTCTCTCCGCTGGCCTGGTGGCCTGCGGGGCGCCGAATCGATTTCTGCTCGACCTGCCTGACTCCGGCGCGGTGCCGGCCGGGTCCTCCGACTACCAGCGCATCGGCCTGCACCAGGTTCTGCTACCGGAGTACGCCAGCAGTGAGAGGATCGCCAGCCTCAACGCCGGCGCCGCAATTGTGCAGGACGAGAACAACCGCTGGGCCGAGTCGCCGGCGGACGCAGTGGCCCGGCATCTGGCGGCCGGCATTTCCCGGCGCCTGGCGGCAGTGGTGCTGGTGGAGCCGTTCCCCCGAGGGCTCAATCCGGAGCTGCAGATTGAGGTGCGTTTCGATCGGTTTGTGCGCGATCTGCCCCGGGGCAACGCCGCGCTGGGGGGCCAGTTTGTGCTGATCTCCGGCGACGGGCGAACGGTGCGCCACATCGAGGGATTCTCCTTCGCCAACCCGCTGCCCGGCGATGACTATGCGGGCTATGTCGCGGGCCTGAATGAGGGGCTGTCGGAGCTTGCCGCGGCCATCAGCCGGGCGGCACTCACTTTGAGCGACGCACCGGAATAGGCTTCAAGCACGCGGCCGGGCTCAGAAACGGTAGGAAACGCTCGCCGTGACCAGCCGGCCCACGTTTTCCTGGATCGCGAGATCCGCCTCCGCATCCTGCCGGTTCACGCCTGGCGAAATGTTGCCAAACACGGCGTAGATCTCGTCCGTCAGGTTTACCCCGGCCAGCGTGAACTCCCAGTTCTGGTGCCCCAGCCGCAGCGCGAGGTCATGGGTGGTAAACGCATCCTGCTGGTAGTCGATCAGCCGGGAGTTTTCGACAAAATAGTCGCCGGAATAGCTCAGCAGATAGCTCAGCGTCAGGTCCCAGCCGGTACCGGCCAGCGGCCGGAAGTACTCGGCGCCGAGGGTGCCGGACCACTCCGGCGACTGGCCGAGCCGGCGGCCGTCCAGCACTACCCCGGTCTCGGCGTTGGTGAACTCATCAAACTCCGACTGATCCCAGGCCAGCGATCCCGAGACCGTCAGACCTTCAACGCTGGTGGGCAGGTAGGCAAAGTCCACTTCCAGACCTTCCGAATCCACGCGGCCGGCGTTGTCCGTCACAAAAGAAAAGGC
>JBCCVP010000284.1:0-2602 GCA_039195135.1 Pseudomonadota bacterium
CAAGCGCCGGATTGCCGTTCTGGATCATGACGCCGTTGGCGCGGCCGCGGGTGACCTCAATCTCAGCAATGTCAGCGAGCCGGATCGGCCGGCCGTCGCGCCACTCCAAAATCATGTCCCCAAGCCGGGCCGGATCGTAGCGACCCTCAAAGCGCAGCGTGTACTCGCGGCGCCCCACGTCGACAAAGCCGCCGGACACGTCGTTGGCGCTGCCGGCCAGCGTCGCCACCTGGGGCAGGGCCACGCCGAGCTCCGCCGCCCGGTAGGGATCGATGCGGATCTGCAGCTCTTCGGCGGAACCGGCGTTGATCTGCACCGTGGCGACGCCGGGGATGGCCTCGATGCGTGGCCGCACCACCTCGTTGATCAGGCGCTGGTAATCATTGATGTCGCCGGGCGTGCCGGGCAGCAGCTGCACAAAAAACCAGGTGAGCTGGGAGTTGGCGTTACCGCCGAAGCCCTGGCCGAGCTGCACCACCGGCTGCTCCGCGTCCGCCGGGAGCGGCGGCAGCCGGTTCATGCGGCTGATCACCTCCAGCATGGTCTGCTGCATGTCGGTGCCAAGGGCGAAGGTCAGGTTGATAAAGGCAGCGCCGTCGTTGGCGTTGCCCTGAAGTGCTTCGAGGCCGGGCAAACCCTGCAGCACCTGTTCCTGGGGCTCCAGGATTTCCGACTCCACTTCTTTCGGGGACGCGGCCCGCCAGGCGGTGAACACGCTCATCTGCGGCTGTTCGATCTCAGGAAAGAGTTGAATCGGAAGGCTCAGCAGAGCGCTCAGGCCAAAGACCCCGATAATGGCCACAACCACACCGACGCCTGCTGGGTTGGCAACAGCAGAGTCAGTCAGCTTCATGGCATTCTCCCTCCGGGACCGGCAGCTCCATACTGCGGTCCACTATTCTCCGCCTCGGACCCTAGTGATCGGGGCCGGCACGCAGCAGTGCTATAAGTCATTGATTCCGAAAAGTTGCTGCAGTTCCACACCGAACATCGATAAGACGACGCCAGCGCAGCGGGATCTGTTACGGCGCGGTAGGTTCGGCGGCCCGCCGAAAATTCCCAAACGGCCCCTGCAGCAGCAGGCCACCCTCCTGGGGAATGAAGGCGATGGTTGCCACCGGCTCAAACCGCCGGCGGAACTGCCAGCGGCCCTGGGGCACCAGGTGCTGCGTCTCTCCCGACCGCTGCAGGTAGAGGCGGCTGCCCTGCAGCGTAACCTGCACCCGCTCGGAGGACCGCGCGCCGGGGAATCGCCAGCTGGTCTTTTCATAGTCGCCAGTCAGCGATCGAAGATGTGCGAGCGGCTGCGGCTGTCCGGGCTTTAGTTTGGGTTCAAGCCCCGCCACCACGTAGTCCATCACCGCGCGCTTCATCTGCCGCAGCGTGCGGTTCTGAAACGCGTTGATCAGCAGGCAGAAGCCCAGGCCCGCGTCCCGGTTGTAGGCACAGTGCGTCAGATAGCCGTCCGCGTCACCGCCGTGGCCGTGAAAGACAAACCCTTTGTGGTTTTGCTGATAGTTGCCGAGTCCGTAGCCAAACGTCAGGCCCTGGCGGGCGGCCGCGGTGGTGGTCGGGGTCTCGGCGCGGGCAATGTCGGCTTTCGAAAAATGCTGCGTGCCCGCCACCTGACCCTGACCGAGCAGCAGCTGCAGGTAGCGGGCCAGCTCCGAGAACTTTACGTTGAGGCCCCCGAACGGCCGGTAAAGCACGTGCCAGTAGGGGATCGGGGAGCGACCATCCCGGTCGTAGCCCGCGATCAGCCGGGCCTGCGTCGCGGCGGAATCGTCGAAGGTGAGGGTGGGCATACCCAGCGGGGCGGCGATTTCCCGGTGAAAGTAGTTCTCAAAGTTGATGCCCAGGTGGCCCTCCACCGCCGCCACGGCCACGCCCGCGCCGCTGTTGCTGTAGGAGTTCTGCAAGCCCGGTGGCCATTTCAGCCGGCGCGACTCGGGCGCCACCTTCAGCGCCGCCGTCAGCGGCAGCGGCTTGTTGTGGTCCCATTCGCTGCGCACCATGTCGGTCAGCCCCGCCGTATGTTCCAGCAGCTGCGCCAGGGTGATGGGGTGAGTGGTCTGCCAGGGGTTGTCGAGCAACGTGTCCGCCTTGAGCTCGGCGAGCGTGTCCGTCAGCGTGAGGCGTCCCTCCGCCTGCAGCTTTAAGAAGGTCAGCCCCACCAGGCCTTTGGTGACGGAGCCGATGCGCACAAACACGTCCGGATGCATCGGACTTTCCGACTCCCAGTCGGTGACGCCAAAGCCGGCGGCCTGCTTCAGTTCGCTGGCGCTGCTGATCAGTACTACGCCGCCGGCCACGCCGGCCTGGACCCGCAGCTGGTCGAGCTTCGCCAGCAGCGCCTCGAAGGAACCGTCGTCAGCAGCTGCGGCTGGTGTGGACATCAGGGGCAAAAAACCGGCGCTCAGAACCAGCGCAAGGGCCAGGGTGCGCAGCGGTAGCCATCGGTCAGACCCGCACCGCGCCGTCACCACAGCTGGTAAGCGTAAACCAGCAGCGCCGTCAGGGTGCCCCAGACAATCAGCAGCAGCGGCACGCCCACCTTCACAAAGTCGATGAATTTGTAGCCGCCGGCGTTCATCACCAGCAG
>JBCCVP010000285.1:0-2536 GCA_039195135.1 Pseudomonadota bacterium
CGCATCGACCGGGAAAGCGGCGCCAACGTGCTGGAAACGCTCAACCGGGTGAAAGCCGAGTTTGACGATCTGCGCGAGGGCGCCCTCGCGGAGGCCGGTCTGGGCGTGGAGCAGTCCTTCGACGCATCAGTATTTATCCGCCGCGCCGTGAGCCTCGTGATGGGGCGCCGCGAGTACACGCTGCGCTTTGAGGGTCGCTACGATCCGGCGCGGCTTGGGGACATGATTTTGGAGTGGCGCGACGGCCGGCCGATCCGGCTCGCTGACATTGCTGAGATTGAGGTCACCCGCGGCCGCGCCAACGGCGTCATGATCCAGAACGGCAATCCGGCGCTTGGCATCCGCATCGACCGGGAAAGCGGCGCCAACGTGCTGGAAACGCTCAACCGGGTGAAAGCCGAGTTTGACGATCTGCGCGAGGGCGCCCTCGCGGAGGCCGGTCTGGGCGTGGAGCAGTCCTTCGACGCATCGGTATTTATCCGCCGCGCCGTGAGCCTCGTGATGGGTAACCTCGGCGCCGGCGTGCTGCTGGCCATCGGCGTGCTGTGGTGGTTTCTGCGCGACTGGCGGGCCACCGCCCTCATCGCCACCGCCATTCCGGTGTCGCTGCTGGCCACCTTTATTGTGCTACAGCTCACCGGCCGCAGCTTCAACATCATCTCCCTCGCGGGGCTGGCCTTTGCTGTGGGCATGGTGCTCGACGCGGCCATTGTGGTAGCGGAAAACATCGTACGGCTGCGGGAGAAGGGTCACGTGGCCGACGCCGCCTCCCTCAAGGGCACCCATCAGGTGCAGGGGGCACTGCTGGCCTCCACCGCCACCACGGTGGCCATCTTTATCCCCGTTCTGTTCCTCGCCGACGTGGAGGGTCAGCTCTTTGCTGATCTTGCCCTCACCATTGCCATCGCCGTGGTGATCTCGCTGCTGGTGGCCCTCACGGTACTGCCGGCGCTGGCGGGCAACTGGCTCCGGGCCAAACGCTTTTCCGCCGCCGGTTCCGGCGCCCTGTACCGAAAAGTCACGGACCGTCTGATGCGGCTGACCGACACCCGGGCCCGACGGTTCACCTGGGTGGCGGGACTAATCGCCCTGCCCATCTCCCTGGCGGTGCTGCTGTTCCCGCAGATGGACTATCTGCCGCCCGTGAAACGCGACGCGGTGGACGCCTTCCTGCAGCTGCCCCCAGGGGCCACCCAGGACGTCGTGCGGGACGAGGTCTACGCCACCATCGTTGACCGGCTGCAGCCCTATATGGACGGCGAGAAGGAACCGGCGCTGAAGAACTACTACATCTGGGGCTGGCCGGAAGGCGGCACCATCGGCGTGCGCGTCAACGATCAGAGCCGCGTTGAGGAAATGCTGGAGATCATGCGCAACGAGATCTTCCCGGGCATTCCCGATTTTGCCGGCTACCCGGCCCAGGGCAATCTGTTTGGCGGGTTTGGCGGCGCGCGCACGGTGCAGCTACACCTGCAGTCCACCGACTCTGACGCGCTCTATGCCACCGCCGGCGAAGCGCGGCGGATCCTCATGGAGCGGTTTCCCGGCTCCAACGTGCAGATCTGGCCCGGCACGGAAGACGCCACGCCGGAGATCCGGCTTACGCCGAACGACCAGCGCATCAACGAGCTGGGCTGGGACCGGCGCGCGGTTGGATCGCTGGTGCGTACGCTGGGCAGCGGCCTGTGGCTGGGCGAATACTTCGACGGCGAAAAGCGCATGGACATCATCATGAGCGCCCAGGCGTGGCAGAGCCCGGAGGAGCTGGCGGCGGTGCCGGTGGTGACGCCGGGCGGCGCGGTAGTGCCATTTGGTGAGCTGGCGGATATCCGCCGCGCCACCGGTCCGTCCAGCATCGCCCGCCGCGATGGGCGACGCACGGTAACCCTGAACTTCAATCCCCCGGCGGACATGTCCCTGGAGAGTGCTCTGTCGGCGGTGCAGAACGACGTGGAGCCCGTGCTGCGTGATCAGCTGCCGGCGGACGCGTCCATCCTCTACGGCGGCAGCGCCGACGCGCTGAAAAAAGCTATCCGCACCATGTCGGGCAATTTCGGGCTGGCGCTGCTGATCCTGTTCCTGCTGATGGCCGGCCTCTTCCGGTCGCTGAAAGACAGTGGCCTCGTGATGGTGACCATACCCATGTCCACCGTCGGCGGCATTCTGGCGCTGAAAGCGCTCAATCTGTTTACCCTGCAGCCCATGGACCTGCTCACCATGATCGGCTTTGTGATTCTGCTGGGCCTGGTCGTCAACAACGCCATTTTGCTGGTGCACCGCACCCGCCAGACCGAGGCGGAGGGTGCCACCCGCGACGAGGCGGTGCGCAGCGCTCTTGAGCAGCGGCTGCGGCCCATCTTTATGAGCACCACCACCAGCATCTTCGGCATGCTGCCGCTGCTGCTGCTGCCGGGCCAGGGCAGCGTCATTTACCGGGGCCTCGCCGCCGCGATTGTTGGCGGCATGAGCATCAGCCTCGTGTTTACCCTGATTATGCTGCCGGCGCTGCTGCGCATGGGCCGGCAGCGGCCCGCCG
>JBCCVP010000286.1:0-2465 GCA_039195135.1 Pseudomonadota bacterium
ATCCTCAATGTGCTCAACGGTGTTGCTGGTCAAGTTAAGCTGGCGGGCCAGCTCCCGGACTCCAATTTTCTGCGCCTCGCGTGCGCTTTTCAGTTTTTGCCCCAGGTCCTCGGCGATCTTCCTTGCTGCTTCGAGGTCGGGCTCCTGCCCTACCAGATCAGGGTTATCCGCAGTACTCATTATTGTTATCCCCTTGTCCCAGTCGTTTGGCCTGGCTCGACTCCGGAAAATAGGATTTGAGCTGCCGGGCACAATCGCTGGCGGTTTTGTTGTCGCCTAGTCGTGTTTCTATGGCGTAGCACAGCCATAGGGATTCGGGCGTTCCGCCGCTGGCGGTGGCTTGCAGGCGCTGCAGAAACGCCCGGGCCCGAAAATCGTCGCCGCGCTTACACAATGATCGGCTCATCAGGTAAAGCGCGTCGGGAAACTCGTTATTGGCATCCAGCGCCTCTCGGTAGCGCTGTTCGGCACCGGTCGCATCGCCGGCCTGCTCAAGACAGGTGCCGGCGTTGGTCAGCGCCACTTCGGGTCTTGAGTAAAACGGCTGCTCGACAGCCCGCTGAAAATATTCCTGGGACTCCCGGTGGCGCTCGATCTTGCACAGAAACTGCCCATAGTTATTGAGCATGTCGCCATTTTCCGGATCCAGGCGTACCGCCTGTTTGTAATGGTCCTCGGCGTCGTCATAACGACCGATACGCTCAAGCACCACCCCGGCAACCGTGTGGGCGCTGGCCGATCTGGGATTTTGCACCAGCGCCCGCTCGATTTTTTCCAGCGCTGTTTCCGGGTCGCCCTTCTCAAGGTATCCCACCGCCAGCTGCGTGTTGGTAGTCGCCGCTCGACTCGCCGCCGACTCCCGCTGCTCCCGAGTGCCGCCGGGCTGTGCGCAGCCGCTGGCCAACGTAATCAACAGCACAAAAGCCGACAGCCGCGTCTTCAGGACCCAGGTATTCATACGTCCACCTCCAGCGTAGGTTCGCTCTGGCCCGGCGGTGCCTTGACCGCCAGCCCGCCTTCGGAGTTTTCGAGCCGTTCCCGATGCCGGCGCTGACGAAAAGTCCGGTCGTTGACGCGCCCGACCAGCTGGCCGCAGGCCGCGTCGATGTCGTCACCCCGGGTGCGCCGCAGCGTGGCCACAACGCCAGCGTTCAGCATTACCCGCTGAAACGCGGCAATTCGTTCCGGCCGTGAGCGGCGAAACTTCGTTCCGGGAAACGGGTTGAACGGGATGAGGTTGAGCTTCGAGGGAATTCGCCGCAGCAGCTGCGTCAGCTCCCGGGCCTGCCGGGGATCATCGTTAACGCCATCGATCAATGTGTACTCGAAAGTAATCCTTGCGCGGCGCTTGCCCTCAAGGAACCGGTGGCAGGCTGCCAGCAGCTCATCGATGGGATATTTCTTGTTCAGCGGGACCAGCTGGTTACGTAGCTCATTGGTGGCAGCGTGCAAAGAAACCGCCAGACTGACGTCCAGGGAGGCCGCCAGCGCGTCGATACCCGGCACAAATCCGGCAGTGCTGACCGTGACGCGACGCCCCGCGAGGCCGATGCCGAGATCATCGAGCATAAGCGAAATGGCCGGTCCAACCGCATCCAGATTCAGGAGCGGCTCTCCCATACCCATCAGCACCACGTTGGTGATGCGCCGATTGGCCTGCGT
This sequence comes from Pseudomonadota bacterium, assembly GCA_039195135.1. GTDB lineage: Bacteria > Pseudomonadota > Gammaproteobacteria > Xanthomonadales > SZUA-38 > JANQOZ01. The sequence continues at coordinate 1,663 of JBCCVP010000286.1, forward strand.
ATGCTCAAGTTCCCGCGCCGCCAGCAGCACCTGGCCGATGATTTCACCGGTGGTGAGGTTGCGGCTGAATCCCTGAGTGGCGGTTGAGCAGAATGTGCAGTTCAGCATGCAGCCCACCTGCGAGCTGATGCACAGCGTGCCGCGGCGGGGTTCGGGGATAAAGACCACCTCCACCGCATTTCCGTCAGGCATCGCCAGCAGCCATTTCACGGTGCCGTCAACCGAATCCTGTCGCATCATCACCTGGGGCAGGCGCAGTTCGAACGCGCCCGCCAACCGCTCGCGCAGCGCCAGCGACAGATTGCTCATGCCGTCGAAGGTGGTGGCCCCATGATGGTAGAGCCATTTCATGATTTGCCGCGCCCGAAACGGCTTTTCCCCAAACTCCGCCAGCGCCTGCTCCAGCCCTGCGCGATCGAGATCGAACAGGTTGGGCAGCCGCGACGAGGTGGCCTTGCCGGCAGGTAGAACCTTGAGTCCGGCAGCGGCCACGCGTGCTAAAGCCCGGGAAAGAAGAACTGGATTTCGGTGGCCGCCGTCTCCGGTGCGTCGGAACCGTGCACCGCGTTGGCATCGATGCTCTCGGCAAAGTCCGCTCGGATTGTGCCCGGGTCGGCTTCCGCCGGGTTGGTGGCACCCATCAGTTCCCGGTTTTTGGCAATGGCGTCCGGCCCTTCCAGGACCTGGATCATGACCGGACCGGAACTCATGAAGCTGACCAGATCGTTGTAGAACGGCCGCTCCTTGTGCACGGCGTAAAAACCGCCCGCTTCTTCAGCGCTCAGATGTTTCATCTGGGCGGC
>JBCCVP010000287.1:0-2435 GCA_039195135.1 Pseudomonadota bacterium
TCCAGGGCTTCTTCCATGCGCTGCCGCAGCAGGCCTTTGGTGTCTTTGGCCAGCAGCGGATCCCAGTAGGAGCCCCAGATCACTTTGATCACGTTCCAGCCGGCGCCCCGGAACACCCCTTCCAGCTCCTGGATGATTTTGCCGTTGCCCCGCACCGGCCCGTCCAACCGCTGCAGGTTACAGTTGATCACGAAGATCAGGTTGTCGAGCTTTTCCCGCCCCGCGAGGGAAATAGCACCGAGCGACTCCGGCTCGTCCATCTCACCGTCGCCGCAGAACACCCAGACTTTGCGCGGTTGGGTATCGGCCAGCTCCCGGTGATGCAGATAGCGCAGAAAGCGCGCCTGGTAGATACCCATCAGCGGGCCCAGACCCATGGATACGGTCGGCAGCTGCCAGAAGTCCGGCATCAGCCAGGGGTGGGGATAGGACGATAGCCCCTTACCGTCCACCTCCCGCCGGAAGTTGTCCATCTGTTCTTCTGTCAGGCGGCCCTCGAGAAATGCCCGGGCGTAGATACCCGGCGCGCTGTGGCCCTGGATATAAAGCAGGTCGCCGCCGTGGGCTTCCGTTGGCGCGTGAAAAAAGTGATTGAAGCCCACGTCATAAAGTGTGGCGGCGGAGGCGAAGCTCGCGATATGGCCCCCCAGGCTTGAGTCTTTCCGGTTGGTGCGGACCACCATGGCCATCGCGTTCCAGCGGATCCAGCAGCGCAGGCGCCACTCAAGGTCCGCATCCCCGGGACTGCGGGCTTCCAGCGCCGGCGGAATGGTATTGACGTAGGCGGTGGTAGCCTCATAGGGCAGATAGCCGCCAGAGCGGCGCGCCAGATCCACCATCTTCTCCAGAAGGTAGTGGGCCCGTTCCGGCCCGTCGGCGTTGATCACGCCGGACAGGGCGTCAAGCCATTCCTGCGTTTCCTGAGGGTCAATATCCGAAGTCTGACCGGCGTCGCTGGTCATGGAGGGTCCTTTTCTGCGGGTTATTGGGCGAACTCACGATTTTAGCTTCAAAAAAGGGGTCAGGTTAACTTTCCGACGGAAAGTTAACCTGACCCCTTTTTCTGTTTACAGGCCTGTCAGCTTTTGCTGCGGCGCGTGGGCGCGCTGGGCGTCCACCACCGCGATGGCGGTGACGTTGGCTACGCGCCGCACCGTGGCCGTCGGCGTAAGCACGTGTGCCGGTTTCGCCACTCCCAGCAGGAGCGGCCCCACCGCCACCGCGTCGGCCAGCACCTTGGTCATGAAAAAGGCAATGTGGGCCGACGCCTGATTCGGCATGATCAGCAGGTTAGGCACTCCCTCCAGCGGCGAATGGGGAGCAATTTTCTTCCGCAGCTCCGGCACCAGCGCCGTATCCACCTTCATCTCACCGTCAATTTCCAGCTCCGGATCCCGCTGCCGGATCAGCTCCAGCGCGTCCTGCATTTTGGCGCTGGACGGATCGTCGTGGCTGCCAAAGTCCGAATGACTCACCAGCGCCACCTTCGGCTCCAGGCCAAACTCGCGCACCCGCTCCGCGGCAAGCAACGTAGCCTCGGTGATCTCCTCGGCGCTCGGGTCATCATTTACGTGTGTGTCGCAAACAAACACCCGGCTTTCCTGCGTGCCCATTACCGACAAGGATGACGCCCGGTTGACGCCTTCCCGAAGCCCCAGCACGTCGAGCACGTGCTTGAGCTTTTTGTTGTAGCGCCCTACAACACCCGCAATCAGCGCGTCCGCCTCCCCGCGCTCCACCATGATCGCTGCGATCACCGTGTTGCGCGTGCGCACGATGTACTTCGCCATGTCCGGCGTAATGCCCCGGCGCTGGAGCTTTTCGTAGTAAAGCGTCCAGTATTCATAGAAACGGGGGTCCGCCTCCGGGTTGACGATCTCCACGTCCTGCTCGAGGTTGATGCGCAGCCCGAGCTTTTCGATACGCATCTGAATCACGCCGGGCCGGCCAACCAGGACCGGATGGGCCAGGCCATCGTCGAGCACAGTCTGCACCGCCCGCAGGACCACCTCCTCTTCCCCTTCGGCGTACACCACCCGTTTCGGGTTGGCCCGGGCCTGCTCGAAGATGGGCTTCATCAGCATGGTGCTGCGGAAGACGAGCTGCTTCATCTGCTCCCGGTAGGCGCTGAGATCCTCCAGCGGGCGCGTGGCCACGCCAGATTCTATGGCGGCCTGCGCCACCGCCGGCGCCACGTGCACAATCAGCCGCGGATCAAAAGGCTGCGGAATGAGGTAGTCCCGGCCAAACTGGGGCAGTTCGCCGCCGTAGGCCTGGGCGCTGATGTCGCTCGCCTCGATGCGCGCCAGACCCGCAATCGCTCGAACCGCGGCCAGCTTCATTTCCTCGGTGATGCTGCTGGCGCCTACGTCCAGGGCGCCGCGAAAAATGTAGGGGAAACACAAAACGTTGTTCACCTGGTTCGGATAATCCGA
>JBCCVP010000288.1:0-2424 GCA_039195135.1 Pseudomonadota bacterium
CGCTGGTGATCTCGTCGCCCGTGGCGGGCGCGAGGTTAAACTGGCAGCGCCAGTACTCGTCAACCTTGAAGTGCAGCGCGAGGCCGTCCTGTCCGGCCATACCCTCGCGGATCGCCTCGGCGGCTTTTTCCGTGATGGTGATCTCGGGCGCGGTGCGATCGGGCGTCGCAAGCCCCAGCAGCTCATGCAACTCGCCGGAGTTGAACAGCTGGGTCACGATGTCGCTGCCGCCCACCAGCTCCTGGTCGATGTACAGCTGGGGAATCGTGGGCCAGTTGCCGAAGGTTTTCACCGCTTCGCGCACCCCTTCGTCTTCCAGCACGTTGAAGGTGGCGTAGTCGTCCAGCAGCGAATTCAGAATGCCGGCGGTGGTGGCGGAAAAACCGCACTGGGGCGCCTGGGGGGAGCCCTTCATAAACAGCATGACCCGATTTTGTTCCACGAGATTTTTCACCGTGGCGACCGAATCTGAAGACATTTCCTACCTCTACTGGTTACGGCAACTGCCGTGTTTGGGCGCCGGCCGGGCGCCGAAGTTTCCTGAGCTGGGTACCTTGCCCCGGTAGCGAACCGCCGAGTCCGGTTTGCAGAACCAGGCCTGGTTGGCTTCCACCCCGGGGGCAGCGCCGGTGAAGGACGCGCAGCCGGAAAGGACAAACAGCAACAACACTAACTGGGGGGCAAGTCGCATGATCTCAATATACCTCATGCGGCGGGTTTACCCGGGCCGCGGCGGCGGCCGGATCCGCCAGCTGCGGACGCCCCCGTTTCAGTGCCGGGATGTCCAGCGCCCACTTGCGGATGCGGCTGGTGAGGGTGGATGGATGTATCCCCAGCAGCTCTGCCGCACCGCCAGGACCGGATACCCGCCAGTTGGCATAGCGCAGGGCCGCCACCAGGTTGTCTTGCTCACGCTGACGAAACTCCGCATCGGTCACAAACACCGGCTCCGGCGCCGCCGGCTCGGCGGTCGTTTCCGGCATCGTCGCCCCTCCAGCGATTTCCGGAGAAACAGGCAGGTCCAGCCGCAGGCGGTTACCGGAAGATAGGATCACGGCCCGCTCCAGCACGTTGCGCAGTTCCCGCACATTGCCAGGCCAGTGGTAGCCGTGGAGCACATCAGCATCTGCCTTGGTCAGGGCCGGCGGCTCCCGGCCCAGGTCAGCACTGATCTGGCCAATGAAATGGATCGCCAGCGCCGTCAGATCGTCGCCACGCTCGCGCAGCGGCGGCACCTCCAGCGGAAACACGCTCAGGCGGTAGTAGAGGTCTTCCCGGAACGCACCTTCGGCCACCTGCTGCTTCAGATCCCGGTTGGTGGCCGCGATCACCCGCACGTCGACCTTGCGGGTCTGGTTCTCGCCGACGCGCTCAAACTCACCTTCCTGCAGCACCCGCAGCAGCTTGGGCTGGAGTTCGATGGGAATCTCGCCAACCTCGTCCAGAAACAACGTGCCGCCGTCGGCGAGCTGAAAGCGCCCTACCCGATCGCGATGGGCGCCGGTGAAGGCGCCTTTGATGTGGCCAAAAAACTCGCTCTCAAACAGCTCCGCCGGCACCGACGCGCAGTTCACCCGCACCAGCGGCTTGGCGGCCCGCTCCGACCGCTGGTGGATGGCGTGGGCCACCAGTTCCTTGCCGGTACCCGACTCGCCGCTGATCAGCACCGCGGCGGGTGTCGCCGCCACCGCGTCGATCGCGTGCAGCAACCGCCGCAGCGGGGCGCTGGAGCCCACGATCTGACCAAAGTTCATTGCCACCTGGGCTTCTTCCCGCAGATAGTCCCGCTCGTTTTCCAGGGCGTCTTTAAGCCGCGCGTTTTCCTTCAGCGCCGCTTCCAGGCGCCGCCGCGACTCATTGAGCTCGGTGATGTCCTTTGAGGCGATCAGCACTTTCACCGGGTTACCCTGCAGGTCGCGATCCACGGTGGCGGAACAAAGGACCTCCATGATGCGACCATCGCTACGCACCATCTGACGCCGGGCATTGGTGAAATCGTCCAGCTCACTGAATCGGCTCAGGCGGCCAGCTTCGAGGTCCCGGCGAGTCGCTTCGGAATAAAACGACAAAGCGGACTGACCGATCACCTCGCTGCGCCGATAGCCCATGCGGCGCAGCCACTGATCACTCACCTCAACAATTTTTTCGTTCTCATCGAACGCGTGAAGCATGGTCGGGGAGCGGCGATACAGCCGCCGATAGCGGTGCAGCGCGCCCACCTGGTCCCCTACTTCGGTAAACACGGAGAAAACGTAGGCGACCCCGCCGTCCGGCCGATAGCGCGCGACGCTGCTCACCGAGGTCTCCACCAGTCGTCCGCCCCGGCGCTGTAGAGAGACATGCACGGTTCGCAGCACGCCGGTGCGGCGCAGCAGCGGGCGCAGATCCTCCACCAGCAGCCGGCGGCTTTCCGGCGCCAGCAGC
>JBCCVP010000289.1:0-2346 GCA_039195135.1 Pseudomonadota bacterium
ACCGAGTGCATGGGCTGTCTCCCGTTTATTGGTCTATCCGGAAGACAAAAAAGTCCATGCACTCGCTGTTTCTACCGCACCTTAATCTCTAACTATCCGTCATCAAAGCCTTTTTTGTGGGGATAGGTCAGGGTCTGACCCCGGAAAGTGCCGCGATATCGAGAAAGCTCAGTGGTGAGGTTTCCGACGGATCTCGTTCGCACTTGGCTCGAGGAAACATCCGTCGGAAACGACACGGCAGCGCTCGACCACCAGCTGTGCCACTATCGAGGGTCAGACCCCAAGTGGGTCTGACCCATAAACGCTACGGTCCTTCCGACATCTCGGCTGCTTCGGCCAGCGCCTCCAGCCGCGCTGCTTCAAATTCGTCCCCCGCGTTCCAGGACTGCATCTCGTCAGCGTTGGCGGTGATCACGCCGCACCAGAAGCCAAACTGGGCGTCCGCCACCATGCCGTCAAAATTCCAGTCTGGCGTCAGCTCGTCGCTGGGCTGGTGGTAGTTGCGGGTGGTGTACTCACCAATTTTTGTGGCGCCCCACCCCTCCGGCTGGCCAACAAAGGTGGTGCCGCCGCTCAGATAAAGGGCCGGTACGCCGATCTTGGCCAGGCTGAACTGGTCCGAGCGGTAGAAATAGCCGCGGTCCGGAAACTGATCCCCAAGCACCGTGCGGTCGTAACGTTCCGCCACCGTGGCGGTGACCGCGTCAAGGCTCGACTTACCCTTACCGATAAAGGTGATGTCGCTGGTGACGCCCCAGATGTTGCCGCTGTCGAAGTTGATATTGGCGGCAATCTTACCCGGATGGAAAGTCGGTTCCCGAGCAAAAAACTTGGAGCCGAGGAGCCCCTGCTCTTCCGCGCCGACAAAAGCCATCAGGATCGACCGGCGGGGCTGCGTCGCCGCAATGGCCTCAGCGATGGCGAGCACCATGCCGGTCCCGCTGGCGTTGTCCCGGGCGCCGTTGTAGATGCGATCCTCCGGGTCACCGGCAAAATTGGGCAGGCCAATGCCAAGGTGATCGTGGTGGGCCGTGTAAACCACCACCTCATCTTTCAGCTCCGGATCGTTGCCTGGCAGCAGGCCAAGCACGTTGGCCGATTGCACCCGGGATATCTCGATCGGCAGATTGATGGAAGTCTTCAGGTTGAGCGTCACCGGCTCAAACTCCCGGGTTTTTGCTGACTCGATAAGGGCCGTTAGGTCCTGACCGCCAAAGCGCACCAGCTTTTCCGCCGCCTCGCTGGTCACCCAGGCCGCCACCTGAATGCGGGGCTCATCACCCGCCGGCAGTTCAAACTGCTCGCCGGTCCAGGACGTCTGCACCACCTGCCAGGGATATCCGGCGGAGGGGTCGGTGTGAATGATGATGGCGCCGGCCGCGCCCTGGCGGGCTGCGCTCTCGTACTTGTAGCTCCAGCGGCCATAGTAGAGGCGTCGGTTGCCGGCAAACAGGTCATCATCCCAGTCCGGATCGTTGTTGAGCATCACCAGCGTCTTGCCGGCAAGGTCCTGCCCTTTGAAGTCGTCCCAGTCGTATTCCGGCGCCTGGATGCCGTAACCGACAAAAACAAGATCGGAGTCGGTGATCACGGCGCTGTCAGCCTGAACGCCGCTGCCGACAATGTACTCGGTGCTCTGAATGAGCTTGAGATCCTCCCCTTCGGAGGAGAAGGTCCAGGCCTCCGGCTGGCTGGCGTTGATGCCCACCAGGTCGAACGGCTGCTCCCAGCTGCCGTCCTCCGCCCCTGGCTGATAGCCCATCGCTTCGAGTTTCTGCGCGATCCACACGCGGGCTTTTGTGTCCCCTTCGCTGCCGGGGCCCCGGCCCTCATAGGCGTCACTGCCGATCTCGGCCACCACCGAACGAATCGCTTCGCCGGTGATCATGTCCGCTGCCGCCAGATTGGCGGCGGTAAAGGGTGGCGTTTCCGGGGCGGTCGCCGGCGCTGGCGTCTCGCTGGCCGGGTCTTGAGTAGCGGTTGCGCTGGGCGCGTCTTCCGATTGACCGCAGGCAGCCAGCAGCGCGATGAACAGAAGGAGAAGTGAAGAACGGACGGGTTGCTTCATCAGTATCCCAATTACGTTGTTGGTGAGTTGCGCCGAAGCGTAGGTGAATCCCTTGCCGGGAGCAACCGACGCACGGACCCCGGGGTAAAACCCATCAGGATTTGCACCGATGGACGGCCAACTGCGTTACGATAGCCGCGCTGCCCGGGTGGCGAAATTGGTAGACGCAAGGGACTTAAAATCCCTCGGAGGAAAGGGAGAGGCAGATATGACAAACTATGTTCCAATAGGACTGGCCGTTGGAACCCTTTTTTTTGAGGCTATCGCTTCAAGTTGGC
>JBCCVP010000290.1:0-2325 GCA_039195135.1 Pseudomonadota bacterium
GATCGAAACGGCCTACACCATCACCTGGCCCGATACGGTACCGATTCTGACGCCGGGCGAAACGCTGCTCGCGCCGAAACGCGGACTGCCGGATATCTTCAATCAGGCCGCGGTGGAAGTGGCGTTTGACGAGGTCAACGCGGCCAGCGGCCAGCCGGCCGATACGCTGGCGCAGCTGATCGATCCGCTGAACCCGCGCTCGGTGGAGCTCGACGTGGTGCCCGGCGGGGTGGCCACGGAGCTTGGCACGGACGGCAAGGAGAGCATCCTCGGATCGTCCGACGGCCTGATCAAGCTGCCGGTAGCGCTACGTAATCGCCTGCGCTACGACCCGCTGAATGGCCGCCTGACTTTAAGCGGCATCTTCGACGCCAGCGGCGCCGGCGAACCGCTGCTGCTGCTCAACGTGATGAGCTTTGCCGACCGCGACATTCTGCTGTCGCTGGACGGCGGCGGCGCCACGCCGACCACGGACCACACGGGCTGCGCCATCGGCTCCGGTGACGCCTGTACCTGGGACGAAGCGGTGCAGGCGCTGTTCCGCCTGTCGCGAAACCCCAACGCCGTGCGCCGGGTGTTCGATACTGTCCTGCGGGAAGTCACGGACAATGACGTGCTGATCGCTTGGGAAGAGCTCAATCCGACGCACCCGACCGGCGACGGCTTCCTCAAGCCCTTCAGCGCCGTTGGCATCAGTCCCGCGCTGACCGCGGGTAATGCCCAGGGCACCGGCTATATGACGTTGGCCTTTAACAATGACCCGGCGCTGAATCCGGCGCCGATCAGCCTGAACGTGATCCGCGTCGACTGTATCGATGTGCCGGCCATGCCGTCATTCCTCGCGCCCTACCAGGGCCAGCTGCAGGTGATCAGTCCGGACAACGTGTTCGATGAACAGCTCACGATGCGCCACAGCGGCGACTTTGGCGGCAAGGTGGAAGACCTCGAGTTTGAGTGGTACTTCCAGCCGGATCTTGACGGCACGCCGCCGTTCCCGCTGCCCGATCCCGACAACGGCCAGCTCAACGGCTGGCTCAAGGTCAATCTGGACGACCCGCAGGGGGCGGTGGAGATTGTCATCGAGGGGGCCAATATCCAGACCCTGTCGGACAACTGGTACGTGGCGCGCTATCGCGGCCTGCCGGCCTGTAACAACCAGACCGAGTGGAGTCTCTACGCCGGTCAGCCCGGCGCCACGCCGCTGGAAGAACGCGCGCAGCTGGCGGAAGGCTGGGTTAAGCGGGTACTCGCGCGGCTAAATCCGTTTGAAGCCCGCGTGCAGGATTTTGCCGCGGCGGAAACCAACAACTTCACCAGCATGCTGATTCAGCTCGGCGAGCGGTTTGAGGGCGATATCGCGCTCAACAGCGACCCGAACAACCTGAACATGATCGGCCTGATCGAGGCTTACCAGACCGTCATGCGCCGGGCTCTCACCCTTTCGGTGGATTCAACCCCGCCGGTGGATTACGGTCCGGCCAATGCGGCCATTCTGTTGGTGGCATCACGCCTGGTGGACTTCTATACGCTGCTCGGCAACGAGGCGACGGCCGACGCGGATGATCCCACCGTGGGTATCACCACCAACAGCCCGACCCAGGGACTGGGCACGCTGGCGCCGACCATCTTCAACTTCCAGAACCAGTTTGCCTCACTGCTGGAAGAAGAGCTGGTGCTCATGCGGGGTCGGGATAACTCCCAGGGTCCGGTGGCCGCCTCGCCGGTGTACAACCGAGCCTTCTGGAACTTCACCCGCAACGACGGGGAAGTGGCCTACGCTATCTCCTACAACATCTCGGATCAGAACAACGACGGCGTGATCGATGAGTTCGACGCCCGCATCCAGTATCCGCAGGGGCACGGCGATGCGTGGGGGCACTACCTCACGGCGCTGGATTACTACTACGACCTGCTGCGCCATCCCTTCTTCAGCTGGGATCCGCGGCCGGAAGCGGTGACGGTGGCCGGCGCGCCGATCCAGGTGGACTTCCTGGACGAGCGGCAGTTTGCCGAAACCGCGGCGTTGAAGGCCAAGGTAGGCGCAGCGATCGTTGACCTGACTTACCGCAACAGCTATGTGGAAGATCCCGCCGGCCAGTGGCAGGGCTACAAGGACCTCAATCCCAACCGCGCCTGGGGTATGGCCGAGTGGGGCCGACGGTCCGGCCAGGGCGCGTTCTTTGACTGGGTGACGGCCAACGCCATTGTGCAGGCTGTCGACCCGGATCCGGACAATCAGGGCATCCAGCGCATCGATCGCACCAACCTGCCGGAGATCGACGAGATCTCCGCCCGGGCGGTGCAGATCCAGCAGCAGATGGACGA
>JBCCVP010000291.1:0-2275 GCA_039195135.1 Pseudomonadota bacterium
CGCCGATGCGGCCATAGGTAAAGCGGTAAAGCAGCCCGCTGTTGCAGCCGGTGCGATACCCCATGTAGCCCACAAGGGCCCCGATCATGAAATTGACGAAGTTTCCCGCCGAGGTGGCGACGAGCAGGTCCGGCCAGAACGGAACTCCGGCCCCGACGGCACCACCGGTGAGCAATCCCGTAATCAAAAAACCCCAGCCGAAGGCCATCACCAGCATTGGGAAGGCAGCCTGGCGCTGGTCCGGCGCAATAGGTCCCAGAGGATTATCCACCGATTGGCGCTCCGACGCTTCGTCCAGCGTCCACCATTCCTTAAACGTCATTGGCTACTCCCTGATCAGCGCGCTACCGTAGCACGCGCTCGCTGAGCGGCCGGGCAGCGGGTCAGCGCCCACCCAGCGGGATCATGATGCCGAGGCGAAACACCGGCGCCGTGTCTTCCAGGATGCCGGGCGCCAGCGCCGAGTCCACCGGGCTATAGCGGTAGCGCAGCTCAGCCCGCAGCTGCACCCCGCCTTCGGTCAGGTCCCACTGCCCGCCGACGGCTACGTGGGCCATGTAGTCCGCGTCCGAGTCATCCGGCAGCTCATAGCGCAGGGCGCCAACCCCGATCAGAAAGTAGGGATTCCAGAGCGGCGTCCGGTTGTATTTGACCAGGTTGACCGCGCCGCCCGTATGCTCAAGATCGATGCCGGAAGCAAACGACTGTTCGTCGCGAAACACCTCCGCTTCCACGGCCCAGACGCTGGTGAAGTTGATGCCCGCCCGAACTCCCGCCAGCCAGCCGGTATCCGCGTCCTGGTCCCCGGATTCGAACACGGCGCCGCCGTTGACCTCAAACCAGGCGGGCGGAATCGGCGCGCGCTGAAGCTGCGCCCGGGTGGTGGCCGGCAGCAGGGCGAGGAGAACAGCGAGTGCGATCTGCTTACTCAACGGCCGGCTCCTTGAAGTGGGCGCCGAGGCGGTGAGCCAACCAGGCCCAGAGTCCGGCGGCCGGGGCCGCCAGGGCAGCGATGGCCGCCACGCTCAGCCCGATACCCTGCGCAAGGCCCAGATACAGCCAGCCGCTGGCCACGTCGCCGCCGCGGTAGATAAACGTATCGATAAAGTTCTTGGCCTTAAACCGCATTTCCTCGTCAACCTGCGTATAGATCAGCTCCCGGGCGGGCTTCATCAGACCATATTCTCCGCCGCGTCGCAGCGCCTGAAAGACGCCCAGCACCATCACCTGGGGCCAGATCGCCAGCAGCAGCAGACCGATGCCGGTAAGGGCCGGCATGATCACCAGCGTTTTTGCCGCCCCCAGCCACACCAGCAGCCGCGAGGTTAGAAACAGTTCCAGCGTGAACGCCGTAACGTTGGCGCCGAGATCCACCAGGGCAAAAAACCGGGTTGGGTCGCGGCCGGCGTAGGCGGTTTCCACCAGGGCAATCTGCTGGTTGTAGAGCACGGTCTGGAGCAGCGGCAGCATCACCAGCACCGCCACCATCAGCCGCAGCACGGGCGTTTCCCAGGCCAGCCGGGCGCCGGCCCAGATCGACCCGCCGATGCGGCGGTTGACGCTCGGTTGCTCCCGTAGCTGGCGCCTGAGCAAAACCAGCTGGCACACCAGCGCGGCACTCAGAAACAGCACCGCCACCAGAAAGAGATTGGCCGTGCCCACCCGGGGCGCCAGCCAGGCCGTCAGGGCCGGCCCGACGATGGCGCCGGCGCTGCCACCGGCGGCCACGATGCTGAACAGGCGCCGGGCCTGCTCCGGCGAGTAAAGGTCGCTCATGAAGCTCCAGAACACCGAGACCACGAACATGTTGAAAACGCTGATCCAGACGAAAAAAACCCGTCCAAGCCACAGCGTGTTCTCCGCTTCCCGAAAAGCAAAATAGAACGCGAGGACGTTGACGATGAAAAACACGTAGGTCAGCGGCAGAAAAACCCGCCGCGGATACCTGGACACGAGAAAGCCGAACACCGGCAGCACCAGCGCCATCACCAGAAACGTAGCGGTGAACAGCATAGGGACGGTCACGGACCCACTGGCCACGGCCATGGACTCGCGCACGGGCCGCAGCGTGAAGTACGCGCAGAGGAGGCAGAAAAAGTAGCTTGTGGACCAGATCAACCGGCCCCATTCGCCGGCCGCAACCAGGGCCAGACGCATGGGTCAGGTGGAGGCTTTGGGGTTGGGAAACGCGTCGCTATCGTCTTCGCCTTCCCGGGTTACCAGGCAGGAAAAATCTTTCTCCACCAGCAGGCTGAGGGGTTCGGCACCGTCCAGC
>JBCCVP010000292.1:0-2229 GCA_039195135.1 Pseudomonadota bacterium
CTGCTCGTCCAGCGTCGGCTGTTCCGGATCAAATATGTGGGTCCAGAAAGACGGTGTGGAGTCGTTTGGGTTCTGACCTGCCATCAGGTTGGATGTGTAAACCACGCACCGGCTGCTGACGACTGCTGGTCGCCAACCCGCCCGCGGGCCGCCGACCGCAGCGCTCTTTGGCCAGTAAGAATAACTTGGCCTCAGTTTCAGGAGAAGTGAACCACTTCCCTGAATGCTCGACGAAGGTGGGCTATGCTTTCGAAAAAATAAAGCTGCTACCGCTCGCTGCCAGCTAGCGGCGATCACTGTTCCCTCGGCGAAAGGAATCACCACCCATGAAGCAAGTTGTTCCCGTCATCCTGGCGTTGCTGATCGCAACGCCCGCCCTCGCCTGCGATGGCGAGGCGTGGATCGAACTCAGGGTCATTCCCAGCGAACTGGCCGGCATCCAGGTGGTGGAAGCAACTTCCATCGATCAGGAAGGTTGCGTCGAGTCCCGGTTCGCAGAATTTGATCGTCGCGCCGGCACCTACGAGCGCTACCTGGACCCGGATCAGTACGATGCGCTGCAGGCCCAGCTGCCGGGATTGATTGGCTTCAATACCGCGGCAACCGAACAGATCCTGCGCCAGCCACCACCCTCGGACGGTGTTGCTGACGTGATCGGCCCAACCCTGCTTCATGTCGGGGGCGGTGATGTCTATCGACTCACGATCCACAATGGTGCCGCAACCAAAGACATCACCTGGCGCGCGCCGCGCGCGATGGCAAGCGCCCGCAGCGACGTCACCGCGCTGGTCGATCTGGTGCAGTTTTTCGATACGCTGCGCGACGCGGCCGCTGACCCGCGCAAAGCCGACGTACAGGAGGTGCAGCGATGACCCGCTGGTCTATCGGCGCCACGGCGGCCTGCATCGTATTCCTGGCCGGGGCAACACAGCGGGCCGACGCGGGGGCATTCATCTTCGCCGGCGAGGCCAACGGTCTGGACGTGATCACTCATCCGATCGGCTACACCGGCGTCGGCGGCGTCATTACCAATCAGGTCTGCTTGAACGAAGACTCCCTGCCCACCGGCGCTGGCGCGCCGACGGTTGAGCAAGTGGAGAACTCGATCCTCAAAACGATCGATACCTGGAACAAATTTCGGCCTGCGATCAACAACCTGTCGCTCATCAACAACGACATCCCGGGCGGTCAGATCGACTACGAGTCGACCCTGCTGCACGAGCTAGGCCATTGTCTCGGCCTGGCGCACCCCAACCTTGCCAGCGAGTCAGGCCTTCTGGACCCGCAGCGCAACGGCACCAAATCAACTGACGGGGTCGACAACACGTTCAATCCCAATGCCGGCAGCGACGGCGTGCATGGGTCCGCCGACGATACCCGCGGTGACGACGTCAATCTTTACTGGCATCTGATCGGCGGCAACGACCCGATGACCTTGCCGGTCACCGTGGACACAACAACCATGACCCGGTCAACCGCGGCCGCCGACCTCCCCGCCGGGGACAGCTGGGTAGCGAACGCTGATCGCACCGTGCTGGACGACCTGGGCTATGACGACACAGAAGCGGTGATGCAGCAGGGCGCGTTCTTCGACGAGGCCCAGCGGCGACTGACGCCGGAGGACGTGGGTCAAATTGAACTTGGCATGGCCGGCGCCGACGGCCTTGCCGGAAGCGCCGACGACTACACCATTGAGCTGACCTATGGCGGACGGGTTAATACAGACAATGCCTGCGACATTACCGTCCGCTTTGGTCCGTCCTTCGCTTTTTGCTCAACCGGTGGCGCTTTCATCAACGCGACCCATGTCAGGGTGACGAGCGCTGAAATCGAGCTGGGCGAGACCACAAACTGGTATTACAGCCAGGCTCCAAATACCACCACCACCGTTACCGATCCCGGCTTCTCAGTGGGTTCCGCGGCAACCGTTTCCGTCTCCGTATCCCGCGACTCGGGGCTAATGAGTGGCAATCCGACCGGGGCCTTTGAGGTGCAGCTCGGCTCAGACACGTGCAGCGGTACTCTCAGCTCGGGCAGCGGCACCTGCATGCTGACGCCCAGCGCCGGCGGCGCGCAGACGCTGACGGCGGAGTATCTGGGGTTTGAGGGTTTTGATGCGTCCAGCGACTCGCTTGAGGTAGCGGTCGGGGCGGCGACAGCCACGGTGGCGATCACCAGCGACAGCCCGGATCCCTCAGCGGTGGGCCAGGCGTACGCCGTGGCGGTCAC
>JBCCVP010000293.1:0-2069 GCA_039195135.1 Pseudomonadota bacterium
CAGGATCGGCAGCAGGATGCAGGACGCCAGAGCGATCAGCAGCAGTTTTTCTGTAGTCAGAACCAACATTCCACCTTGCATCATGACCGGACCGGAAGGGCGCCCGCAATAACCGGCTTGTGAACGGCTGTAAATCCGCGTCAGTTGTCTATTATGCGGCCATGAGACTGTTAACCAATAGCGGCAAGCTGGTTGTTGGGGATTAGGGGGGCTGGTGGCCGATTCGGTTACGCTGCGCCCGGCTACCCCCGCCGATCAGCCCCTGCTTGAGCGCTGGGACCGGGAGCCCCACGTGCGCGAAGCTGGCATCGAAGACTGGCCCTGGGCGGAGGAGCTGGTGGCGGCCCCCTGGCGGGAGTCGTTTATTGCGCAGCTTGCCGGGGAGCCCTTCGGGTTCCTGCAGATCATGGATCCCGCCGGGGACCCGGGGCAATACTGGGGCAACGTGGGGGCTGGGTTCGGAGCCATCGACCTCTGGATCGGGGATCCGCAGCGGCTGGGGCAGGGCTACGGCTCCCAGATGCTGAAGCAGGCGCTGGCGCTTAGTTTTGCCCGTGATGGGGTGCAGGCGGTCCTGCTGGACCCGCTGGCGAGCAATGTTCGGGCGCACCGCTTCTACCGGCGCTTTGGCTTCCGGTTTGTCGAAGAGCGCTGGTTTGACGAGGACAGGTGCTGCGTATTTCGCTTAGACCGGGCGGACTGGGAAGCGCCGGACGTTACCAGTGGCCGGTTCCGGACTCACCCTTGACGGGGCCGACAATCTCGTCGGTGATCCAGCCGCCGTAAAAGCCGCCGGGCTGAGGTCGCACCCGCTCTCCGTCCACCTCGCAGTGAATCCTGCCGGGATAAAACGAGTACCAGCCTGCCAGGGCGGTAAAGGGAGCCTGGGGCTGGGGGTAGGCCCAACCGATCGGCAGCTGCGCAGCGTCGCTTGCGAGACAGTAGTACGTGGCAGCGCCTTTCCACTCGCAGAAGGATCGGCCCGGCGCCCCGCGCAGCAAGCTGACGTTAATGTCGTCCGGCGGCAGATAAAACGTGGGCGGACTGGCCGTTTCCAGGATGCGCACTGCGCCGCGGGTGTCGGCGATGACATCCTCGCCCTGCAGCACCCGGACCTGCCGGGAATCCGGGACCAGGGCCGGGGGCCGGGGATAATCCCAGACTGACTCCTGGCCGGGTCCGGGCGCCTCGGCAAAGTCGGGGCGCTTATTGCCGGTGTAGTTCCACATCATTGCGTTCCTTGTATCTGAATCGGGTCAGCGCGGATTTCGGGCCTGCCATCGCTGCCTTGCCCGGGCCGCGTCAGCTTCCCGGTCCCGGGCCGGCGCCCGAGTGACGAGCTGGTCCAGCAGTTCCCGGGAGCTTGCGGCGATGGCATCCACCGCTGCCGCAAACGCCGCTTCGTTGGCGGCGGAGGGTCGCGGGTAGCCGCTGATCTTCCGCACGTACTGCAGCGCCGCGCCGCGAATCTCCGCGTCCGTGGCTGGTGGTTCGTAATTAAACAGGGTCTTGATGTTGCGACACATGCCGGGCTCCTCAAGCGGGAGGCAGGATTTTAGCCGGAATGGAGAACAATTCGATTGCCTTCGCTGTCGATGGCAACGGCGCGGCGGCCAAAAGGCCCAATCTCGTGGGCTGGCTGTTCAATCTCACCCCCGTGATCTGTTACCTGCTGCACCGCGTGCTCCAGACGGCCGTCCACATTGAAGTAGAGCAATGCGCCGTGCTTTGAAGGCTCATAGGTGTCCGAGACATACAGGCAGCCTGCCACGTCACCCTGGTCATGGCTGATCACACCAACACCCTCAAACTCTTCTTTGACGTCCGTCGCCAGAACGGCGCGATAAAAGGCCATGGCACGCTCAAGGTCACGAACAGCCAGGTCGAACCAGATGATCCGGTGGGGCATGGCAACACTCCTCATTTCTGCGGTGACCATTGTGCCAGCCCGCTGGCGGTGTGGCGGGGGTTTTCCCAGCCTTTTTCTCGTGGGACCATGCATTAGCACGATTGCGCTGCCAGTGACCAGATCCAGGGCTTGAGGGCGGCGTTGAAAGCGGAGGTGAGGC
>JBCCVP010000294.1:0-2037 GCA_039195135.1 Pseudomonadota bacterium
AAAACCCTTGCCCAGCGCTACGTTGTCTTACAGCCCCGGGACGAACGCGGTTTCGCGATGGAACGGTTCTTGAGATCTCACTCGGCGGCGGACCAGATTGCGGTCCGGGTAAACCATTTCAACGCCATGCTGAGCGCTGTTGAGCAGTCTGATCTGATCGGCACCGTGCCCGCACAGATTCTGGATCATCTCGGAATGCGTTTTGAGGTGGCCCCGCTGGAAACCAAGATGCCGGAAAGGGAGTTTCGCCTGTTGATGATCTGGCACCGAAGTCAGACGCACGATCCGGCCAATCGCTGGCTGCGCGATCAGGTTGCAAGCCTGCTGCAGGCCGGCCGCTAGAGCAATCGGTAGCGGCGCTCGAGCTCTGCGATCCGCGTCCTGATCTCTTCAATTTTCTCCTCGGGTAGGCCGCGGTGGCCAACCGCCTCTACGCCCTGGCGCAGCGAGGCGAGGCGCTGCAGGTTGGCCTGTGTAGTCCGCGCCGGCAGCCGCCGATGATCCCGACCGGCCTGGTCCAGCTGGTCCCGCATCAACCACACCATGCGCCGGGCCGTTTCGACAAAAGCCTCATCGTCTTCGGCCAGAAACGCCGCCGCCGTGCGCATGCCGTAGAAATCCAGGTCCTGAAACAGCGAAATACCTTCATCGATCAGGTCGAGCGCTTCCCGGGCAAACCGGCGGCGTTCCGGCGACCGCACCTGGCGATTGCGCCAGTCTGCCCGCAATTTCAACGCGTTGAGGTACCACGGGTCGGTGGGCTGCGCTTCCGCCAGCGTGGCGTCCAGCGCCTGGGCCGGCTGAAAATCGCCCTGGCGAGCGCTGGCCCAGGATCGGAGTACCGCCGCGGCCGGTCCCGTCAGCCGCGCCGCCTGCGCGGCAAGCTGCGGCGGGGCGCTGCCGTTGGCGATGCGGCTTGCGTTGGGAAAAACCAGCGCGAAGCGGGCCGCATCGAAGCTGCTGTCCCAGCGCAGGGCCTGGAGCAGCGCTGCGGTCGAGCGTTGCTGATCCGTCTCCGCCAGCAGACGGCTCGCCAGGACCGGACCATGGGGGTTTTGCTTTTTTGCCAGCAGTTCGGCGAGCTGGGCGGCGAGGCTCGGGGCACCCATGCCTTGCAGCCGCCGGCCGACGTAGGAGAAATTCAGACCTTTCGGCAGGTCGCGATAAACCCATCCGTTGGCGTCAAGCAGGGGGTGATACGGCGCCAGCAGCGCCAGCAGCGCACGGTGGTTCAGCGCTCGCCCTTCCTGCATGGCCCGGGCCGAGTCGGTCGCCATGCGGTTTCGATTGTCGGTGAGCAACGCAGCGCCGGCAGAGAACTCAACCAGTCCGTCCCGGTCCATAGCCAAAGCCGCGAGCAGATCTTCGACGCTGCCCACACCTTTAGCCTGGTAATGATCCGGGTGCTGTCCGATGGGGGCTCCGGTGCGGGCAATCTCAAGTTCCGGATTGAGCGGCTGGTCGGAGGCCAGCAGCATCAGTACCTGCGGATCCCAGTGATAGAGGCGCACATGGGGAAATACGTCCAGCAGCGTTGCCGCGAGCGAACGCAGCAGCGCTTCGTCCACAAACTGGCTGTTCATCCACTGCAAAAACGTGCCGCCGGGATTGAGATGTTCCCGCGCCAGCTGCATGAATTCCCGCGTGTACAGGTGCGACGCGCCGGCGGTCCAGGGGTGCGACGGCTGGGATACGATGGCGTCGTAGGTGCGCTGGCTCAGCGCAAGCGCGCTGCGCACGTCGTTGATGGTGATGGAAACGCGGGGATCACGTAAGGGATCCACAGCGCGTTCTTCGGCAATCTGCTGATTGGCGGTGACCACCTTGGGCTCAAGCTCCAGCACGTCGACCTGGCGCAGCACCGGCGGCAGGTTTTCCAGTGCCACCCCGCCGCCGAGGCCGATCACGAGCATGTCGTAGGTGTCGGGCCGGGCGAGAACGGGCAGGGTGGTGAGCATCCGCTGGCTATGGCGCGAAGGCGGTGCGCCGTGCGGATCCACCGAGGCTTCCGGCAGGCCATTGTTGCGCAGGAGAAAG
>JBCCVP010000295.1:0-2006 GCA_039195135.1 Pseudomonadota bacterium
CAGTCGCGCTCCAGCGCCTGGTTCAAAGCCATCGACCAGGCCGGGGTCGTTGTCCTGTGCTGGCCGGTACGTCCGAACGAACTGCCCGGCTGGCTCCACGGGCGCTTTGCTTCCCGGGGCCTGAGCGCGGACGCCGCGGCCTGTCGTGCCCTGGCCAGCCGCGTGGAGGGAAATCTCCTGGCGGCGGCGCAGGAGGTGGACAAGCTGGCGCTGTCGCATCCGGAGGGCGAAATCACCGCCGCGCAGGTCGAAGAGGCGGTCTCCGACAACGCCCGCTTTGACGTGTTCAAACTCAGCGACGCGGCGCTGCTCGGCGAACTGCCGCGGGCGGTGCGTGTTGCCCGGGGACTGCGGGCGGAAGGCGCGCCCCTGCCGATCGTGGCCTGGGCCCTGACCCGCGAGACGCGACTGCTGCTCACGCTTCGCGAGACGCTCAGTGCCGGCGGCAACGTGCAGGCCGTCTATCGCGCAAACGCGGTCTGGGATGCCCGCAAGGCGCTGCTGCAGCGCGCCATGCGGCGCATGGATGATCAGGCCCTGGGGCACGCGCTGGATCTTTGCGCCGAGCTGGACCGGCAGGTCAAGGGACTGGCGCCCGGTGACCCCTGGCTGACGGTTGAAAATATCCTGGCACTCCTGTGCCAGGGGCGACGGGTGCTCGCGGCAGCTGCCGTTTCCTGATGCGCCGCGTCGGTATTCTGGGCGGCACCTTCGACCCGGTCCATTTTGGCCACCTCAGCGTCGCCAATCAGGTGGCGCAGGGCCTTGAGATGCCGGTCCGCCTGCTACTCTCGGCTCGCCCGCCGCACCGGGACACCGGCGCCGCGGCGGAAATCCGCTGGGAGCTCCTTTGTGCAGCCGTTGAGGGCCGGCCGGAGCTGGTGCCGGACCGCACGGAGCTGGACCGGGACGGTCCGTCCTACATGTTCGATACGCTGGGGCAGCTGCGGGAAGCCCACGCCGGCGCCAGCCTGTGCCTGATTCTCGGCGCTGACGCCACCGCCGGTCTGGGTGCCTGGTATCGGGCGGATCGCCTGCACGAACGCACCCACCTGGTGCTGGTGCAGCGCCCGGGGCACAAGCTGGACGCCGGACCGCTGGCAGCGCTGGGTTTTTCCGCAGCGGCGACGGCGGACGAACTGACCGGCGACGGAGGGCGCTATTATGAGTTTCCCTCGACGCGGATCGGCATCTCCGCGAGCGCCATCCGCCGGGCCTGCCGGGCGGGCCGGGCGATTGATTTCCTGACGCCGGCGCCGGTGGTGCAGCTGATTGCCCAGCGCGACCTCTACCGCTCGCATTGAACCTGCCCGGAGCCGCTCATACAATGGGCGCTGCGCCACCGAACGAGGTTTCGGTCATTTGAAAAAACGCAACGTTGCTGATTCACCCACCAACGAAACTCCGGAAACCATCGCCCAACTGGTCCAGCAGGCGCTGGACGACGCCAAAGCCGTCGACGTCACCACCTTGGACGTGCGCGGCAAAACCACCATCACCGACTTTATGATCGTTGCCTCGGGCAACTCCAGCCGGCACGTCAAAACGCTGGCCGATTCGGTGGTGGTGGCCAGCAAGAAGCGCGGTCTATCGGTGATCGGCGTTGAGGGGGAGCGGGAGTCGGAGTGGATACTCGTGGACCTGGCGGACGTCCTGGTCCATCTGATGATCCCTCGTGCCCGGGCCTTTTATGGTCTGGAATCGCTGTGGTCCGTCGACGGCGAGGTCGCCAGCGCCTGACGCTGGCGCTCGACGTTGAAAATCCGGCTGCTGGCGGTGGGCCGCAAGATGCCGGCCTGGGTCACCGACGGCTTCAACGAGTATCGCAAGCGCCTGCCGCGGCACCTGAGCCTTGAGCTCAAGGAAATCAGTCCGGGCCGCCGCGGCCCAGGGCTGGATCCGGCGGCGGCCATCGCCGCCGAAAGCACCGCGCTGACCCGAGCCTGCCGCGGGGCAGCCCTCACCATTGCGCTGGATGAACGCGGCGAAGCGATCGACTCGCCGCA
>JBCCVP010000296.1:0-1985 GCA_039195135.1 Pseudomonadota bacterium
CCGAAAGCTGATCGCTGATGGGTTCGTCTTGACGGCTGATTTCGCCCGCCAGCGAATAAAGGAAGTTTTTGAGGATCAGCCCCATGCCCTCGTTGGCGGAGATGGGAATTGCGGTGTAGCGTTCCGGGTTCATCAGATGCCGCGACAGCACCTCCCGAGGCATCTGCAGCACAAACTGGTGGAACGGCCGGGCAAACGCCAGCGAATACTCCGCGGCGCTGTCGTAAAGGGCAAAGGAGCCGGGCTTTAGCAGCGCCTCGCGGCCGGACTGGCGGACCACACACTCCCGTTCCAGCTGAAAGCTGATCAGAAAATCGTCTTTGGTGGCCCGGGCAATCTGCTGCCGGCCGCGCTTCACGAACTGGGGATTGGCGATCACCTCGGAGAAACTCACCTCGCCCACGCCGATGCCGCCCCGCAGGGCGCCGTCAAATGCACGCCGATCCTGTCCGTCGATACCGCTGCAGTCGAGGTTGACGTACTCGTTGTTGACCACGTCACACCAGTAGTCCCAGCGCGACATGCCGCGCAGGTCCGAGACGTCTTTCTGGTAGCCCTTGCGGATCAGGAACTTCATCGACGGCCGCGCGGATCCTCGACTGAGACGCTTTCTATCGTATGCCTGATGCCGGGCATCCGCCACCGAGCCCACCTAGGCCGCCGCGCCGGGGGCTTCGTCATCACCCTCATTGGCTAAGTCCGGGGCCCCGGCATCAGCCCGGTCAGCGTTTGGGCTCATGGTCCGGGCGGCCTGCTGCGGTTCGCGATTCCACAGCAGCGCTGTTGCGTCGGGACGGGAGTAGTGACCCACCGGGTCGGCAAAACACTTGGCGATGGTAATGGCGCCGAGATCAATCTCCGCGGTCACCAATCCTTCCTCGTCCGGCGCCAGGGGGTTGCCCAGCGGGGCGCCGTCCGGGCCGAAGATACGGGCGTAGCCGCCGCCTTTCTGAATCAGCGCCTCGTGGGTTTCGTTTTCCACCATAAGGTCAATCATCTCCTGGGAAATCACGCCACAGGGAGCAACGACGAAACACTGGCCCTCCGCGGCATACATCTGAGACGCCGCGTTATTGAGATTGGGGCCCAGAGCGTAGGCCTCCGGGTAGAGGGAAAACGACGGCCAGGCGCCGACGTGGATCTGCTCGTGGAGGCTGAACAGGGCGTAGCGGCTCAGCGGCTGCAGGTGTTCCCAGCAGGCCAGCTGGCCGACCCGGCCGATGTCGGTTTCCGACACGCGCAGGTCGGAACCGTCGCCGTCTCCGTAGACCGTACGTTCCACGTGCGTCGGCTTCAGTTTGCGACGGGCGCTGAGGGTCTGGCCGTTTCGGTCGATGAGAAACTGGGCGATGTACAGCGACCCATGGTCCTGCTCGCTGGCGCCGAGGGAGACCAGGATGTTGTGCTGCCGGGCGCACCGGGCTATTTCGTCAAAAGCTTCGCTGTCCCGGGCCAGAGAATTGGCGTGGTACTGGCCAAAATGTTTCATGTTCAGGGCCGGCGGGTTGAGCCAGATATACCAGGGATAGCCGGGTACCCAGGTTTCCGGAAAACCAATCAGGTCGCAGCCGTCTGCGGCGGCCTGGCTGATGAGATCGCAGGTCTTTTCCACCGACCCTTTCAGGTCCATAAAGGCTGGGGCTGCCTGCACTGCGGCGACTTTTACCATGTCGGGCTGTTCGCTCATGATCGGTCCTCAGTTGAAGTTGTAGTTGAGCCGCAGGCCGTACTCGCGGGGGCGGTTCAGGTTTCCTTCGTGAAACCCGAGGCCAAAGTTGGAGTCGCCGCTGGTGATAAAACGTTCGCCTCCGGCGTTCTTCACAAACCCCATCAGGCTCCAGGTTTCGTCGGCAGCCGTGTAGGTCACGGCGAGGTTGGTCACGTCGTAGGAGTCCTGAAACAGGAACGGCGAATTCTGCGAGTCGTTGAACACATCGTCGGAGTAGATGTAGTCGCCGCGGAAGGTCAGGTCCGCGCCGCCGCGC
>JBCCVP010000297.1:0-1949 GCA_039195135.1 Pseudomonadota bacterium
GGAGCAAACCAGCGCCCGGCTCGACCAGGTGGGTATGGCCGGACTGGCCGACCGTCCCTACGGCGCCCTGTCCACCGGCCAACAGCGCCGCTGTCTGCTGGCCCGGGCGCTGGTCACCGGGGCCGGTCATCTGGTGCTCGATGAACCGCTGGCGGGGCTCGACCCGGGCGCGGCCTACCGCCTGCTGGCGCTCCTCGGGGAGCTGATGGATGGGGGTGTTCACATCGTGCTGGCGACCCATCACGTGCATGAGATTCTGCCGCAGGTGGAGCACGTGGTGTTGCTGCAGGACGGCGCGGTGGTCGGGGCCGGGCAGCGCCGGAAATGGTTGACCGATCAAACCATCTCCGAGCTGTATGGGCTCAAGCTCAGGCTGGTGACCGCGGGGGACTATCAGTTTGCGCTGCCGGCCTGATGCTGGTCGCCGCGGGCTGTAGGGAATCGCCGAAAAAACTGCTCGTCGGGCGGCGGCAGCGGACCCTCCATTCCCTCCAGGTGACGACACAGATAATCCGCGGAGGGCTGGCGCAGACGACGGTAAAGCCCGGCGGTCAGGGCCAGCGCGTCGCGCCCGGGCCAGCGCTCGTCCAGCAGCTCATCCGGCAGATCGGCGTCCCGCAGCAGCAAGCGCCGGTATTCGTGGATCAGCAGCGTTCGGAGCAGAAACGTTTCGTCCGGGCGCAGCGTTTGACCGTCTTCGAGCCACTTAAGGGCCGGAGAAAACCGCTGCACAAACTGGCGATAGTTTTCACCGAGGTCTTTTAGCTTCCAGCTCTTCACCGCGAGCTTTTTCAGCACTTCCCGGGAGGTCAGGTCTTCCGTGCGGGCGCTGAGCACGGTGACCTTACTTGCCAGATTCATTTCGCTGAGCGTTTCGTCCAGCGCGTCCCGGTCGTGGCTTGGGTGCGCCATCATGCCGGGGGTCAGCGTGCCAAACCCCAGCCACTGAAGCTCCCGCCGCAGCGCGTCCCGCTCCCGGTCGCTCAGAAACCCCGCAAGCACCAGCGTCCACTGGTCGTCCCAGGGTTTCGGATCCAGGTTGTAGATCCGGCGGGCCGCTTTTCGGTAGCTGCTAAGACCCTTGGGCGTAAATCGGTAGAACGAACGCCGGCCCACCTGCTCGCTCTCGAGCCAGCCATCCTGCGAAAGCCGATAAACCGAGGTGCGAACCAGCCGCTGATTCAGGCCGAGCGGCGCCAGTGCGCTGATCAGGCTGCCGAGCCACACGCAGTTGTCGTGGCGGGAAATGGTGTCGCCAAACACCGTCACAATCAGCGACCCGGCGCGGATCGGCCGCTGCGCCCGGAAATCGTGGATCAGGGGCTCAAGAGGTGCGGCGATAGGGCTTTCCGCGGGGGCCGGCATAGGGGTCACGATATCCTTATGTGATACACAAATTGTAATTCAAAAGCCGATTTCGGTATCATTTTGCCCCCAGCCGTCATCCGAAGGGAAGCCCATGACCGATTCGGCGCTCACTGAAAGCGTACAGCCTAACCCGGCCGAAGACTGGCTGGCCATCACCCGGCTGCTGCTGCGCAGTCGTCAGCTGGACCACGTTGAAGAGACCGAACTGGTACCCGTGCGGAAGGTGTTCAACCAGTTTTCCGCCCGGGGGCATGACTTCGCGCAGATCCTGCTGGGGTCTCACCTGGCGCACCCGAATGACGGCGTGACCGGCTACTACCGCTCGCGACCCCTGGCGCTGGCCTTGGGCCTCACGCTTGACGATGCGCTGGCGGCGCCGCTGGCGCGCTCCGGAGGTTACAGCGACGGCCGCGATATCGGCGTGGTGTGCAACCTGCCCGGCGGCGGCCGGCTGGGCAAAGGCGCCACGCTGCTGCCGGTGAGTGGCGGGGTTGGCGCCCAGTACACGCCGGCCGTGGGCTGGGCCCAGGCGATTGCTTTTCGCCGCGATGAGCAAGGGAGCAGCGAATGGCGTGGCGCCA
>JBCCVP010000298.1:0-1947 GCA_039195135.1 Pseudomonadota bacterium
CTGAACCGATGTGCCATTGCTGTGACGATCAACGATGTCCAGCATCGTAGCGACAACAAACTCCGGCACCGTGTCGGGAAACACATGTCCCGTGCCTTCCGGCGTGTAGATCCGCGTCGCGTTTGAAGTAGTGTCCATATACCGCTCGCGGGTGGCTTTAAGAAAGGCGACGAATCGGTCTGCCTTGGCGCCGGGGCCCGCCACCGCTTCGGCATAGGGCTGCGTGGTGGGATCGTCGCCGGGGGCGATCAGATAAAGCGGCAGATCGCCCAGTTCACCATCGAAGACCACCGTCTCGAACGCCCGGTCAATCAGGCCCTCGGGCGTGAGTTCTTCAAAGATGGAGGCGGTGGAAAAGCTCTGCCCGGCGGACGTGAAAAGCCGGAACAGAGCGTCCATGGGCGCCCCGTTGTCCGGCGGCGTTGTGTAAAACCCAAACAACCGCCGAAGGCCTCCGGTAATCACACTGTTGCGGTAGGTGCCCAGGCCCGTGCGGTCCAGGCCGTAGAAGATGACGTCCAGCGGTGTTGCATCCAGCATCGCCACCGCCGCGGTTTCTTCCGGATAACGTCGCGCGATGTTAATCGCCAGCAAACCGCCGAAGGAATGTCCGGCAAAAATGTAGGGGCCGGCCTCACCGGCGGTGCGCAGCGCTGTTAACACCTCTTCTACTTCGAGCGCTGTGGTGCGAGGAAAAGGCCCAACGTCGCTCCAGCCCGAGCCGGGCCGGTCCACCAGCACAGAGCGTGTGCGATCCTTGATCATGTCGTGCAGGTGCATCATGACCAGCCCCCCGGCGTGGCCCCCGCCCAGCCAGACCAGCGGCGGCGCGTCGGACTCGGGGCCTTCCGCCAGCACGTGCATCTGATACCCGCCAACGTCCACCAGTTGTCCCGGCGGTGGGTGGTCCCGCTTCACCGAAGCGAGCCGCACGAGATGGGTCACCGCACCGATCGCAAGCGCCAGGCTGGCCAGACTCAGCAGGCCGAACAGCGACTGCTTGATGACGCCGCCCGACAGGCGAAACAGCAGCACAAAAATGAGCAGCAGCACACCCGCGATCACCAGGCCACTGTATTCGCGGCTCAGTAACGAAAACAGAAAATCCATCGTCTTTCTCCTGTCGGCGACTACGCCAGCACAGATCTGGATTGCAAAGTAATCGGCTCCCGGGAAACGCCGAAGGTCTCAAGGGGAACCGAAGTCGAAAAAGGATCGTCGATGAGGCGGCCCGCGATTGCGTCCGCCAGCAGGGCCCCGACGGCGGGGGCAATTTTAAATCCATGGCCGCTGAACCCGTTGGCCACCCAGAACCCGTCCAGCTCCGTTGGACCCAGCACGGGATGCACGTCGTCGCGGTTCACAGTATAAAGACCGCAATAGCCGCGCACCCGGCCGTGGGTTGGCAGGCCCGGGAGCCGATGCGCCAGCATGTGAAGCTGAACGTAGCCAAACTCGTCGTCGTGGGTGGTTTGAAAATGGTCCGGGTCCGGCACCGCTTCGCGCTCGTCTTCTTCCCGCACCGATCCCACCACCAGCTGCTGCCCGGCGTTCTGGGTACGGAAATAGATGCCCCCGGCCATATCCGCGGTCACCGGGATATGCCCCGGCAGGGACGGGCCGCGATCCAGATAGAGCACCTGGATGCGCGTCGGAACCAGATCCCAGGGCAGCGATAACCCGGCGGCGCTGCTCAGCTGACCGCACCAGGGCCCGGCAGCGTTGACAATCAGCGGGCTGGAGAACTCATCGCCGGCAGCGGTTTTGAGGCCGGTAACGCAACCGCCCCGCTGAATGACTTCGATGACCTGCTGCCCCCACTGGATGCGTACGCCGCGTTCGGTCGCCGCCTGCGCCAGATCCTCCGCCGCCGCTACCGGGTCCATGTAGCCGCCATCGCGCTCGTAGAGGTGCCGGCCGCCGCCTGCGCTGGCCGGCACCTCACCC
>JBCCVP010000299.1:0-1942 GCA_039195135.1 Pseudomonadota bacterium
CAAGCGGGCACACCTCGCCGTAAACCCGCGCCACGTAAACATCCGCCGCGTCGCCCCGCATGCGTCCTGAACCGGCCCACGCACCGAGCGCCGCCCGTTCGCCCTTTTCCACCCAGGCTTTGGACGCCTCGGGAAACAGCGGCAGGCACCGGCGCTGGCCTTCCGCCATGATCGCCACCAGGTCTGACAATACGGACTCGGGCTGCGCTACAGGCCGGAACGTCAGCGACCAGTCTTTGGCCACCAGCGTGCTTCGGCCGTCGGCCTCGATGACGTTCCAGACGAGATGCTCAAGCCACAGCCGAAGCTCGTGTTTGGCACTCAGCGATCCCGCGTGGGTGATCACCCGGCGCAGCTGATCCGCGTGCGCAAGCTCTCCTTCCAGCAGATGTCGGCGCAGCGGAAAACGAAACGGCGTGACTCTGGAAAAGACCTCACCACCGTCCGCAGCAAACCGGTCGCGCAGCGACGCGGCCCGATCCACCAGGCGCGTGGCGGTGGCCTGGCCCAGAGAACCCTCCGGCAGCCGGACATCCGGCTCCAGATCCTCGGCGCTGCGGCGCTCTGCATCTTCCGGAGATGCCAACAGGTCCTCCACCAGCTTGTATTGTTCCAGCGCGTTCACCGCCAGCGGGGGCGACGGGCTCAGCTGGTCTTCCGGCAGATCCAGCCAGACTCCCAGCACCTCGCGCAGAAACCAGCGCGTTGGGTTGCGGAAAAAGAACTGCAGCTCCGGCAGCGTCGCGTGCATGGGTTCGGTACCGGGCAGGCAGACCTCAGCAATTGCCGGCACCGTGTCGGCGGCAGCGACGTTAAAGAAGTCGGCGTAGCCGCGATAGTCTTTGCCATAGCGGCGGGAGAAACGGTGCAGCGGCGGCACCTGCACCAGCGCGCCGGATTGCGCCCCGGTCTCGTCAATGCCGTAGCGATCCCGGCAGTGGGCCAGCAGTTCCTGCACTACGCTCGCGACCGCGGTCAGCTCACCGCTCTCCGGATCCCGCGACACGCCGCTCAGGATCAGTCGATCCCGGGCTGAGCAAAGCCATTCCAGCAGCACCAGCCGGTCTTCGATGCGCCGGGCCCGATCACCGGGTCTGGGATCCCGGGCGATCTTATCGATATCTGAACGCTGCTGGGGCGCAGGAAACTCCCCGTCCGTGACCCCCAGCACGTAGATCACCCGCGCCGGCAGCAAACGGGCAGCGGCGGGCGTGGCCACCGTCATGCCGCCGGCGCGCCCGCCGGGCCGGCGTACCCGCTGGCCGAGCTGACTCGCGAGTTCAGAAAATGCCTCAAAGTCGAGCGCCAGGTCCTCAACCTCCGCCACCGCGGCCAGATCGCGGTAAAGATCCCGCAGCGGCCCCCGGTCGTCCTCCTCGGCGGCGAGCAGCCCGGCTTCGGTCTGGCGCAGCCAGCCCAGCCACGACGACAGGGGCTTTTCCCCGCGGGCCCGCAGCGCCTGCTGCCGGAGCGAGTCGAGATACAGGTAGAGACGACCCAACGCTTCCGCTTCCCCGTGATGCACGTCGGCCGCGGCCTGGCCGGGTTGTTCAGACGGCCCCGCCGTCACGCTGGTCACGAGCCGATCAAGCGCCGCGTTCCAGCTGAACTTGCCCGCTGGCTCGCTGACAAACAGCCCACTCTGCCGCACCCAGCGCACCAGGTGATGGTGGTCGGCTTCGCCGAGACCAAAACGCCGGGCCACCGACGGATAGCGCAGCGTCTCAAGACAGGAGCGGTTCAGCGGCGGGAAGCGCAGCAGGCGGATCACCGCCTCCAGCGCGCCCAGCGCATCGCGGCCGGCGGCGCCGGCCGCGCCCAGCACGCGCCAGGCCCACATCGGCGCCTCGCCGGGTGTTCCCAGCAGCGCGCGAAAGGACGGCAGGTACTGGTCAAGCTGCGGGCACAGCACCAGCACGTCGTCCGGCGCCAGATCGGTGTC
>JBCCVP010000300.1:0-1922 GCA_039195135.1 Pseudomonadota bacterium
GGACCATGTGCCCACGGATTTTGTAGGCGACGTCGCCCCAGCGCTGCTGGCGCATCAGAACCGCGTTGGTTCCGACGCTGGCGTCAAAGCTTACTACGCGCAATTTGCTGGCTCCGACTAGCATCACGGGTTAGCTAGACGACACCCCGGTGGCAAGTAAGGGGTCAGCCCCGAGGGACGCGATAATCTGTCCGAGTCGCTAGGGCATCAGCTCCACGTTATCCACGGCGAACCTGTACTCACCAACAATGATCGGCGTCACGATGGTCATGCCGGAAAACTGATCCCGCTGCACGCCGGCGATGGAGTCGATGGGGATTTCCACTCGCTGCCAGTCCTCACTGACCGCGAACTCCGCGGTTGGCGGCGGACCGATCATGCCGCTTGCGAACACCATCAGGCGATAGGTTGCGGGAGTGCCGCGAATATCGAAGGCGATGGCGCGGGCGTCACCCAGATTCCCGACCAGACCCTCTCGGGCCGGGCCCAGGTAGACCCCAGCCCAGGGATAGGGGAATCCCCTGACGATTTCTGCGGTGATCTCAAGCGCCTGGCCCTGCCCTCTTTCCACAAACGCGCGGGTTGCCGTTGAGGCGCCGCCCATTCTGGCGTCGGTGGTTTCCGACCAGATCAGCCCCTCCGGCGCGGCCAGGCCCTCATCAAAGTCACCGAGCAGACCGGACAAACTCAACGAATCGCCGGCATCTTCACTGCCATAGACCACCAGCTTGCCCACCGGCACCCCGTTGCGCAGCACCCGGTCGATCTTCCTCGTATCCAGGATGTTGCTGTCCGGCTGCCCGTCGACCAACACCAGATCAGCCCGGGCACCCGCCTCGATGCGACCCCGCGATGAGGTCCCAAATATGCGAGCGGGGAGCGATGTCGCCGCCGCCAGCGCTTCGATCTCGGTTAGTCCCGCTCTCACCAGCAGAGCAAGCTCGGCATGGACAGAAACGCCGTGATGAGTCCCCGGATTAGGCGCATCGGAACCGACCAGGATCGGCACACCGGCGGTATGGAGGCGCTGTACGTTCTGAAGCGCCAGGTCCAGCTGGAAGGCAGGGGCGGGTCTGCCAAAATCCTGCCGAAGGTTGTTTTTTGCTGTGGGTGTTAACAGTGGACCAAGATGTGGATCGTCAATCAGCGCGGGCCCCGTTGACTGGCCGTCCGCCATGGCGATAACGGCCAGGGTGGGTATAACAAACACACCATGCTGGACAGCGGATTGGACGAAGGCATCGTCCGCCAGCGCATCGGCAAACACGTGGACAAATCCGTCGACGCCGGCTTGCAGCATTTCCCGCGCTCCTTCCAGAGAGGAGACATGGGCCACGGCCAGCAATCCGACGTCATGGGCCGCAGCAATCACGGCAGCGGCGGTTTCCCGATCCAGGCTGCGGATAGAGCGCGCATAGGGCATATAAACGAGCTTGATAAAGTCTGACCCGGCAGCTTTGCGCCGGGCGACCCAGCCCGGAGCATCCGCCGGCCCGGATAACACCTCCATCTCAATGCCGTACTGAGTCCCATGGCCACCCTCCACCGTGGCCAGCATCCCGGCGCTGAACAGCGCGGCCTCCGTCGTAGCGGCGAAGCGATCCCGGGCTTCCCGGGCACCCACAAGCTCAGCGGGAGAGGTGAACATATCGATCAGGGTGGTTACGCCGAAGGTCACGGCATCACGCTGCGCGCTCGCAAAGGTGTGAACGTGGGCATCGATCAGCCCGGGTAGTAGCGTTTTGCCAGCACCGTCAATCGTATTGGTTGCGGTGCGGTCGGCCAGCGTGGGGCCAATCTCCGAGATTCGCCCGTCCGAAATCCAGATGGCCGATGGCTCGTGCATACGCTCACCATCAAAAAAGCGTACGTTGTTAATCACTAGGTCTCTCGACCCTGACCGGAGCGTTTCCGCCTGCTGA
>JBCCVP010000301.1:0-1896 GCA_039195135.1 Pseudomonadota bacterium
AACTCGGCCTTTGCCCTGGGTAACCTGCTTACCCAGGGTGCCATCAACGCGATCGAGCTGAACGGCGACGAGGCCCAGAAGCAGTTCTGGCTCCCGCGGCTGATCGACGGTACGTGGGCCGGCACGATGAACCTGACCGAACCACCGGCGGGATCAAACCTTGGCGCCATCAAAACCATGGCCAAGCCGGAAGGGGATCATTATCGAATCAGCGGGCAGAAGATCTTCATTACCTACGGCGATCATGAGCTGACAGAGAACATCGTACACCTGGTGCTCGCCCGCACGCCCGACGCGCCGGCCGGCACACGAGGCCTGTCGCTGTTTGTGGTGCCAAAGTTTGTGCCGAACGACGACGGTTCCCTGGGCGAGCGCAACGACATCACCTGCGTGTCCCTGGAGCACAAGATGGGCATCCACGGCAGTCCCACGGCGGTGCTCAACTACGGTGATAACGGCGGCGCCGTGGGCTACCTCGTCGGCGAGGAGGACCGGGGCCTGCAGTACATGTTCACCATGATGAACGACGCCCGTTTTGAGGTGGGCCTGCAGGGGCTTGGGATTGCCGATGGGGCCTACCAGCACGCGCGGGCCTACGCCGGCGACCGCAAGCAGGGTGTGCCCGTAGGTCACGCCACCGAGACCACCATCGATCATCACCCGGACGTGCGCCGCATGCTGATGAACATGCAGGCCCGAGTGGTGGCCATGCGCTGCCTGGGCTATTTCGCCGCCAGCCTGCGGGACCGGGCCCACTTCTCACCGGACGAGGCAGCTCGGACGCAGGCCGATGAGGAATACAACTACCTCATCCCGATTGTGAAAGGCTGGATGACCGAAACCTGCCAGCAGGTCGCCTATGACGGGCTGCAGGTGCACGGCGGCTGGGGCTTTATCGAAGAAATGGGCGCGGCCCAGTTTGTTCGCGATGCGCGGATCACCACACTCTATGAGGGCACCACCGGGATCCAGGCCGCCGACCTCGCTTTCCGCAAGACCGCCCATGATCAGGGGGAGGTGGCGCAGCGCCTGCTGGAGCGCCTGTCCGGTATCGCCGCCACCGCGGACGATAACGGCCCGGCCCTGTCCGCGGCGGTTGCGGCGGCGAAGGGCTACGTCGACTGGCTTACGCAGGAAGCAAAGGCGGAACCGGCCCAGCTGGCGGCCAGCTCCGACACCTACCTGCGGGCCATGGGCACGCTGGTAGGCGGCGCCCTGCTGGAGCGCTCCGCGCAGATGGCCCGGGAGAAACGCGCCGGGAGTAGCTTTGCCGACGCCCGCACCGCACTAGCCCGCCACTTCGTGGCGAGCCTTCTGCCCGAAGCGCAGGTGCAGTTCGAGACCGCGGCCGCGGCCGCTGGCCCCGTCGCCGAGTACGATCCAGCCTGGCTGTAACCGCTCGAGCTAGGCGGCGCCCTTAATCGGCAGCGAGCGGTGCCGCTTGCCGCTGGCGGCGTAGATCGCGTTGATCAGGGCCGGGGCGAAGGTGGGCACACCGGGCTCCCCGAGGCCGGTGGACGTGTTTTCCTGGCCGATAAATACAACGTTGATCTCCGCCGGCGCGTCGTTCATGCGCAGCACCGGGTAGTCGTGGAAATTGGAGTTAACCACGGCACCGCTTTCAAACCTGATTTCGGTGTTCAGGGCCAGACCAATCCCCATGATCACCGCGCCTTCCATCTGCGCGGTGGCAATATCAGGGTTGAGCACAAGTCCGCAGTCCACCGCACAGTCCACCCGGCGGACCTTCACGTTGTCGCCGTCCACCTCGGCGTGCACCATCATCGCGGTGTAGCTTGAGAAGCTGTAGTGCACCGCGATACCCAGGCCCTGACCGGCGGGAACCTCGCGGCCCCAGCCGCCCATGTCGGCGGCTTTGTTGAGCACCGCCAGGGC
>JBCCVP010000302.1:0-1828 GCA_039195135.1 Pseudomonadota bacterium
CGAAATTGCCGGGCCCGCGGCCCAGGTGCCGCCGGCCGGGGTGAGCTTTGCGCCGCCGGCGCAGCTCCAGGATGCCCTGTCGAGCATGCAGGCGCAGCACGCCACGCCGGACCCAACGCGCACCCAGACGCTGCTCAGCGCCAACGAGATTAAGGCGCTGCTGCGCAAAGCCCTGGGCAAGGACTCCTCGGGTCGGCCCGTGGCCCTGGCTAACCACCATGCCCAAACCATCGACATCATGGGCATGCTGTACGACCACATCGAGCAGGAAAACCTGCTCCACGAGCCGGTGCAGCAGCTGCTGCAGCGACTGCAGCTGCCGATGATCCGCGTGGCCATGCAGGAAGAGGCGTTCTTCGAAGAGCCCCAGCACCCGGCCCGGAAACTGTTTAACACCATCGCTGACGCCGGCGAACTTTGGCTCGACGACGCACCGGAAGAATCGCCCACCTTCGGCAAGATGCAGGTGGCGGTAGATCGAATCCTGACCGAGTACCAGGACGACCTGAACGTCTTCAAAGACCTGCTGACCGACCTGGACAAACACATCGGTACGCTGAGCCGAAAGGCCAAGCTGGCGGAGAAACGGCAGGTTGAGAAGGCCCGCGGCCAGGAAAAGCTGGAGCTTGCCCGGGAGCAGGCCCGCAACGAAATGGAGCGGCTGATCAAGAAATACCAGCCGCCGCGGTTTGTGGAGTCGGTGCTGGAGCATCCCTGGACGGACTATCTGGCGCTGACCGCCCTGCGCTACGGCGATGAGGGCGAGCAGTGGAAGGAAGCCCGCACCGTTGCCAAGACCCTGATCTTCTCGGTGCGCAAGGGGCTGTCCGAGTCGGTCAAGACCAAACTCCGGGGCAAGGTCAGCTGGCTGAAGAAGAAACTCAGCCACGGCCTCAGCCAGGTGGGCTACTTCGAGCAGGACGTGAAGGTGGTGCTGGGCAACCTGGAAACCTGCCACCGCTGGTCCCTGGCGCCGAAGAAGCGCAAGAAAGACGAGCAGCCGCGGGAAACGCCGGATGCTGCGGCCACCCGGACGCTGGCCAAGGATCTCACCAAGGATCTGGCCGAAGACCTCACCGAAGAAGTTGCCCCGGAAACGGTCGAGGCCGCGCCGGAGGCCGTCGCCGATCCGCCGGAAGAAGCGGCGGTTGTGGCGGACGAAACCGAAGAATTGTCCGAGGAAGAACTGGCGGAAGCCTTCTCGGAGGAACCGCCGGAAGAGCTCAATCAGCCGGTGCCCCGCAGCGAGAGTGCCAACCGGTCGGCAGATTCGGCACTGGAGCCGGTTAAGCTTCCGGAGCTAAATGCCGAACAAAAGCATAACCTCGCGCGAATTCGACTGATGTCCTTCGGCACCTGGTTCGAACTGAAGATGGGCGACAGCGATACCTGGGTCAAGCGGAAGCTGTCCTGGTACAGCCCGGTGACCGGCCGCTGCCTGTTCGTGAACAACCGCGGCGGCATGGCGGAGGAGCTGAATCTGCATGATGTCGCCATCGCCATGACCGAGGGTCGTGCCCGAGTGTTTGAGGCCAGTGCCCGTCCGCTGATGGATCGGGCATTTGAGTCCATCTTCGGTCGACTGAAAGGATTGATGCAGAAGAAATCAACCGCTTAAGACTCATCGGCAATTCAGGACATTGCCGGTGAGGAACGTTCACCAGGGGGAGAGGTAACTGGTGGCAACCAAGGGAATAGGTGTCTCCAATGACGCAGCAACTGCTTACGGAACAACGCGCATCGTCGCGCAAATCAATGTCGAGCATCGTACCGGTGTTCGACGCCATGACCGGCGAGAGGCTTGGCCATATTGGCAATATCTCGTCCG
>JBCCVP010000303.1:0-1713 GCA_039195135.1 Pseudomonadota bacterium
AATCCGGTGGTGCAGCGCCAGCTTTATGCCGCGCTTGGCCAGCCCCTGCTGATGGCCTACTACCAGCAGGCGTTTGCCCGGCACGGGCTGCGGGTGGCGCAGGTGCTCGCCACCCGTCAGGATTTTGCCAGTCGCCGCCACTACCTCAACATGCGGGAGTGCCTGCAGGGAGCCCTGCGTCAGCACATTGTTCCCGTGGTCAACGAAAACGACGTGGTTTCCGTGACCGAGCTGATGTTTACCGACAACGATGAACTCGCTGCGCTCCTTGCCGCCATGCTGAGCGCGTCTCAGCTGATTCTCCTCAGCGACATTGCCGGCGTCTACGATGGCCCGCCGGATGAAGCCGGCAGCCGCGTCATCCCCGTCTGGGAGGACCAGCGGCGGGCCCCCACCGTGCCTTCCAGCTCAGAATTTGGCCGCGGCGGCATTGCCAGCAAGATTCGCTGCGCCCGCCGGGCCGCATCCCTTGGCTGCCAGGCCTGGATTTCCCCGGGCCGGGAACCGGGTATCGTGACGCAGCTGCTCGCCGGTGCCGGCCCCGGCACCCGTTTTCCCGCCGCTGCCAAGCCCGGCCCTGCCGCCCGTCGCTGGGTGGCCGGCGCGCCGGCGGGGAAAGCCACGCTGGTGGTCAACGCCGGCGCCGCCGCGGCGCTGCGATCGCCCGATCGCCTCGCCAGCCTGCTGCCGGTGGGCGTCACCGCCGTCAACGGATACTTTGAGCGGGGCGATATCGTGACCATCCTGGATGACGCCGGCGCAACCATCGGATATGGTCGGGCAGAGTACGGTGCGGAAACCGCCCGCCGACGGCTCGGCCGGCAGCGACAACGGCCGCTGATTCACTATAACTATCTGTACATCGAGGCATGAACTACGAAGCCACAACGGTTGAGCAGACGCGCCAGGCTTTGGCGACGGCTCGCAGCGCGGCCCGGAAGCTGGTCCTGGCCACGCCGGCGCAGCTCGCGGAGGGTGTGGAGCGGATCGCGGAGCAGCTGCGCCGCAACCACGACCGCATCCTGACGGCCAATCAGCTCGACCTCAAGCGCAAGGACCCGGCGGATCCCCGCTACGACCGGCTGCTGCTGAATCCCGACCGCATCGACCTGATCGCCGACGACCTGGACGCGGTGGCGGCCCTGCCCTGCCCGCTGGATCAGGTGCTGGAGCGGCGGACCCTCGATAACGGCCTGCAGCTGGAAAAGATTCGCGTGGCCCTGGGCGTGGTGGCGGTGATCTACGAGTCCCGCCCCAACGTGACGGCCGATGTCTCGGCGCTGTGCCTTAAAAGCGGCAACGTTGCGCTTCTCAAAGGCAGCCGTGACGCAGCCGATTCAAACCGTGTGCTGGTGGACCTGATCCATCACGCGCTGACCGAGGCGGAACTGCCGCCCGCCGCGGTTACCCTGGCCCCCTCCGAACGAGACGCCCTGCCGGTGATTCTGGACGCGGTCGGCCAGGTGGACGTGGCGATTCCCCGCGGCAGCCAGGGCCTGATCAATGCGGTGCGGGAAAACGCGCGCATCCCCGTTATTGAAACCGGCGCCGGTATCGTGCACGTCTACGTGGACGAAAGCGCCAGCATCCGCAAAGCGCGCGCTATTGTGACCAACTCCAAAGCCCGCCGGGTGAGCGTCTGCAACGCGCTGGATACGCTGGTGCTGCATGAAAGCCGGCTCGCGGACCTGCCGGAACTGCTCAGTGATCTGG
>JBCCVP010000304.1:0-1629 GCA_039195135.1 Pseudomonadota bacterium
GGGGGGTTCCGTGTAATGGCACTGAGTAAAACCCCGGTTTTAATCTGTCCATTTACTCTGACCCCACCCGTCAGGTTACTCGGAAGCTTCCTCTTCCGATGTTTCTTTCGGCTCCGCGCCGATATCGCCGGTGATTTCCTCCAGCTCGGCGCTGATGCCGCGACGCTTGCGACGCCGGTCTTCGTGGTACGCCAGGCCCGTTCCCGCAGGAATCAGGCGGCCGACGATCACGTTTTCCTTCAGGCCCCGCAGCTCGTCCCGGGTACCGCGCACCGACGCTTCGGTAAGCACCCGCGTGGTTTCCTGGAACGAGGCCGCCGAGATAAACGACTCGGTGGCCAGCGACGCCTTGGTGATCCCCAGCAGCACCCGCTCGTAGCGGGCCGGAGCTTCGTCGTTGCTTTCGGCTTTTTCGTTGTTGTCCAGAACGCGGTTCCGGTCCAGCTGTTCGCCGCGCAGCATGTTGGTGTCGCCCGACTCGGTGATCTGCACCTTGCGCAGCATCTGCCGGATGATGGCTTCGATGTGCTTGTCGTTGATCTTCACACCCTGCAGACGGTAAACGTCCTGGATTTCCTTCACCAGGTAATCGGCGAGCGCTTCCACGCCCAGCAGGCGCAGGATGTCATGGGGATTCAGTTCCCCGTCGACGACCACTTCGCCCTTCTCCACGTGTTCGCCCTCGAACACCAGGATGTTCCGCCACTTCGGAATCAGCTCCTCCGTAGGGTCGCCGTCCTTATCGGTGATCACCAGGCGCTGTTTACCTTTGGTGTCTTTACCAAAGCTGACGATTCCGGTCGCTTCGGCCAGCACCGCCGGCTCCTTGGGCTTGCGGGCCTCAAACAGATCCGCCACCCGCGGCAGACCACCCGTGATGTCGCGGGTCTTGCTGGATTCCTGAGGAATCCGAGCAATTACGTCACCAACGCCCACCTCCGAGCCGTCCTGCAGGCTGATGATGGCACCGGCGGGCAGAAAATACTGGGCCGGCAGATCGGTATCTGCCAGGCAAAGCTCTTTGCCCTTTTTATCCTGCAGCGTAACCAGCGGACGCAGGTCCTTGCCGGCGCTGCCGCGGGACTTGGGATCGGTCACCACAAAGTTCTGCAGACCCGTGATGTCGTCCATCTGCTCGTCCACGGTCACGCCGTCGACAAAGTCGGTGAACTTCACGTTGCCCGCCACCTCGGTGACGATCGGGTGCGTATGCGGGTCCCACTGGGCGATGGTCTGACCAGCGGCCACATCTTGGCCGTCGCGAACGCTCAGCACGGCGCCGTAGGGTACCTTGTAACGCTCCTTCTCCCGGTTGTGCTCGTCCATCACGGAGATCTCGCCGGAGCGGGAAACCGCCACCAGGTGACCTTCCGCGTGCTCCACAAACTTCATGTTGTGCAGCCGCGCGGTGCCATTTGACTTCACCGCCACGTGGTCCACCGCCGCCGCGCTGGAGGCGGCACCACCGATGTGGAAGGTCCGCATGGTGAGCTGGGTACCCGGCTCGCCGATACTCTGCGCCGCGATGACGCCGATGGACTCACCCAGGTTAACCAGGTGGCCCCGGGCCAGGTCGCGGCCGTAGCACATGGCGCAGACGCCGAAGCGGGTTTCGCAGGTGATGGGCGA
>JBCCVP010000305.1:0-1581 GCA_039195135.1 Pseudomonadota bacterium
CCAGCCAATATCCACCTGGCGCCCTTCCGGGCTGGCGGTGATGTCATAGAACACCAGCTCGTCCGCGCCCTCGTCCCGGTAGCGCATGGCGAGCTCTTCAATTTCCCCCATCACCCGGTGGTTGCGAAACTGAATGCCTTTGACGACCTTGCCGTCGCGGACGTCCAGGCAGGGGATCAGGCGCCTTGCAAGCATGTCAGCGCCTCCGCCACGGTAAAGCGCCCTTCCAGCAAAGCCTTGCCGACAATGATGCCGCTGACTCCAATCCCGGACAGCGCGCCCAGGTCCGCGAGACCGCCTACGCCCCCGGACGCCTGCACCTCAAGGTCTCTGGCCACCAGGGCTTTGTAGAGGGCCACGTTGGGTCCGGTGAGCGTGCCGTCCCGGCTGATGTCGGTACACAGCACATGCTTCAGTCCATAGACGGTGAGCTGATCCAGCAGGTCATCCAGCGTGGTAGCGCTGTCTTCGGTCCAGCCGGCGGTGGTGGGCACAAAGGTGCCGTCTTTGCCGGCCCGCACGTCGATCGCGGCAACCAGGTGATCGGCGCCGTAGGCTTTAAGCCAACCGCCGAATACCTCCGGCTCCTCCACCACCCGCGTGCCGACCACCACCCGGGAGATGCCGTGTTCGAGCAGCGCTTCAATCTGCTCCGTGGTGCGGATGCCGCCGCCGGTCTGCACCATGCCGCCGGCGGCCTTCTGCATGGCCTTGATCAGCGGCGCCTGGCTGGCCTTGCCGCTGCGGGCTCCGTCCAGGTCCACCACGTGCAGCGACGTGGCGCCGGCCCCGGCGTAATCGCGGGCCAGCTCTACCGGATCGTGGTCGTAGCGGGTCTCCTGATCAAAACGACCCTGGTGCAGCCGCACGCAGCGGCCCTCGACCAGGTCGATGGCGGGAATCAGCTCGGTGGTCATAGCTCAAGAAACCGTTTCAAGATGTTGGCACCCACCTGAGCAGAGCGCTCCGGATGGAATTGCGTGGCGTAGAAATTGTCGCGCCAGGCGACCGCGGTAAAGGCTTCGCCATGCGTCGCGGCCGCCGCTGTATCCGACCCCACCGGCAGCGCGAAGCTGTGCACAAAATAGGCGTAGCTGTCGTCCGTGAGGTCTTTCAGCAGCGGGCAGGGTTTGGTCAGTTCCAGCCGATTCCAGCCCATGTGGGGCACCCGCAGCTCCGGCGTGTCCGGCAGCAGCCGGGCCTGGCCGGCAAAAACGCCCAGGGCTTGCGTTTGATCCTCATCCGAGCCTTCAAACATCAGCTGCATGCCGAGGCAGATGCCCAGCACCGGCTGGGTCAGGGTGGGAATTACCCGCTCCAGGCCATTTTCCTTTAGCCGGGCCATGCCGGCGCCAGCGGCCCCCACGCCCGGCATGATAACCTTGTCCGCCGCGCGGATGGTGCTCTCGTCAGCGCTGATCTGACCGTCGGTTCCCAGCCGCTGCAGCGCGTAGCGCACCGAGCCGATATTGGCACCGCCGGAATCCACCAGCACCACGCCCATCAGAGCACCCCTTTGGTGCTGGGCAGGTCCCCGCCGGCCTCATAGGCCAGCGCCTGGCGCAGCGCGCGGCCGCAGGC